>JAFRIJ010000011.1 GCA_017432825.1 Bacilli bacterium | reverse complement strand
TCATCCTGAGCCAGGATCAAACTCTCCAAAAAAAATATTTTTTGAGTTATATTTAACCTGCTACTCAAAAATCGACGTTTTGCTCAGTTTTCAAAGAACATAAACTCTTTATAAAAGCCTTTCTTTCAAAAGACTTCCAATATAATACCAAAAAACAAAAGAAAAGTCAATACTTTTTTAACTTTTATTTTTTTTGTATATAAGCACTTACAAAATCTTTTTTTTGAAAGTGCAAATCAAATATATCAAATATAATTTTCATTGTCAACACATTTTCTTTTATTTTACAAAAAAAAGAAAATAATTTTACTTATTTTCAGCATACTTAATATAAATCTTATAATAATTATCAATTACCGTCTTATTAAAAGGAAATTCCTTTTTTCTTACCAAGTCAATAAGTTGACCTAACTCATATTTTAAAATAAAATCTAATCTATTAGAATAATGCATTTGTTTCTTATGATATTTATATTCCATACGATCCAATATTTTAAAGCTTCCATTAGGAAATACTCTCAAATCTAAATCATAATCAATATATTTAATAACCCCATCATCTATTAAAAAAGGAGTAGCAATATTACAATAAAAATAAATACCATAATCTTTTATTTGACCAATAACATTAAACCACTTATCTTTAAAAAAGAACATTATAGCAGGTTCTTTTGTTTGCCAAACTTTACCATCACTATCAATAACAACAGTGCGATTATTTCCAAAAACCATATAATCATCTTTTATATCAAGTAAAACCGCTTCATCCCACTGACGATGCAAATGCCCATTATGCTTATAACAATGAATCTCTAACTTATCTCCTACTTTTAAATTTTCTAAATTACTCATAAATATTCCTCACTTGAAAAGTATTATACAACATTTTTATACAATAAACAAATTTTTTAATTATTTAAGAAAAAAAATGTTATAATTATATTAATAATTAATAAGGAGGGATAAATTGAAAAAAATAATAAACACAATTATAAAAATTCCCAAATATTTAATTTTAGGAATACAATGCTTATTTAGCGAAGAGAAGCAAAAAGAATTAGGAATAGAAAAAAAGATAATTCCCACCATAATAGTAACTTTATCACTAATAACATATCTAATAAGTATATTTATATTAAGTAGATGGTACGTTCAAAACGAAAGAAACAAAAAATTTGGAGAAAGTCTTTTAGAATCAACAAAAGAAATAGAAAAGGAAGAAAGCAAGTTTAACGAAGAATATAAAAATTTACAAATTGAAACAAACGATGAATACTCAAGCAACATATCATATGCAAGCATAAACCTAGATGATTATATACATCAAAATACAGAAACAGTCGGATGGATAATTGTAAATGGAACAAATATTAATTATCCAGTAGTAAAACATAGTGACAATGATTATTATCTAAATCATGATTTTTATAAAAGAAAAACAAATATTGGTTGGGTATTTGCAGATTATAGAAATAATTTTGAAGAATTAGATAATAATACAATTATCTATGCACATAATTTAATTAATAGAACAATGTTTGGACAATTGCCTTATTTATTAAAAAACAACTGGCAATCAAATGAAAACAATCATTATATCAAACTATCAACAAAAACAGAAAACAGTATATGGAAAATATTTTCAGTATATAAAATCGATCCAACAATTGATTATCTACAAGTAAGATTTTATTCCCAAGAAACATATCAAAAATTTTTAAACACTTTAAAAAATAGAAGTGCATATAACTTCAATACAGAAATAACAGTAAAAGATAAAATAATAACATTATCTACCTGTGACGACACAGGAACAAAAAGAGTTGCAGTACACGCAAAGCTAATTAGTACAGAAAAAAAATAGACATCAGTCTATTTTTTCTTTATTCTTCATTTCCTTAATTAAATCATATGTGATAATATCATTAGAAACATCAATAATAGAATCAGCATATTTAGCTCTTGAAGAAACATATTCCTCATTAGTAGTATTACCATCAATAGAATAAATATCTCCACTTTGTCCATCATAATATATCTTATTAGTTACATAAGATCCATCAGTAAATACTACAGTATTTTCATCATCAGACATACTAAATATATCATGTCCTAATATATATGGACTAACATCCACACCAAACATATTAGCTAAAGTAGGAAACACATCAATCATTCCAGCAGCATTAGAAACCTTTTCTTTATATTTATGATCTTTAGTCCATATTATTAAAGGAACCTTTCTATCCAATTCATACATATAACTATTATAATCAATATATCCTTCATCCTTTTCTTCTTTAACCAAATCAGTATAAGGATCATAATTATACATAATATTATAAAGTTTTCTACTAATTCTAGCATCATGATCACCATAAATAACCACAACAGTATTATCAAGAATTCCCTCTTTATCCAAATCATTAAATAATTGTTCAAAAGATTGGTCAAAGTAGTGAATTGATCTAAAAAAGTTTCCTAAAGTAGTATCGTTTATGTAATTAGAAGTAACATCAGATCCATTAACATCAACAGTCCACGTAGTAGGAAATTCATCCATTAACTTAAAATCACTCCATGGAGTATGATTAGTTAAAGTAATCAATAAACCATAAAAAGGTTTTTTCTGTTCATTCATAATATCATTAATTTTTGGTACAGCTTGTTTAAAAAACGATTTATCTGATAAACCCAATCCAATAGTTTCATCAATTTCAAAAGAACTTTTACTATAAAATTTATCATACCCTAAATTATCATGCATCGTAGCTCTATTCCAAAAATCTCCTGTATTTGCATGCATACTAAATACATAATATCCATTCTTTTTAAACTGTTTTTGAATAGAATCATATTGTCTATCAAAATAATTAACAAAAACAGTTCCACTATTAGAAGGCATAAGCGATGTACTAAAAGTAAATTCAGCATCACTACTAGTACCAACACCAACTTCAGAATAAAAATTATCAAAATAAATACTTTCTTTAACAATTTTATTAAGAAAAGGTGTAACCTCTTTGTTTTCAAATTTTCTATCAATAGCAATAGTTTGTAAACTTTCAGCATGGATAACTAGCAAATTCTTTCCTTTAAATATATCTGTATACTTATTTTTCTTTTTATCTACATTATTATTAGAATAATAATCCATAACATTTCTTAAAGCACTATCATGTCCAAATAAATTATTAATTTTAGGTTCTAGACTTTGAAAAATATCATTCATTTGATAAGTATACACACCAAAAGAAGAAACGACAGATTCTCTATTCCACATCTTACCAAATCTACTCCACTCAACAGAACTTACAAATAAACTACCAAATAACCATATTATACAGGAAGTAGTTACTAAAGTAAAAAAACAAATTTTATTATTTTTTTTATCATTACTTTTAACACTGAACTCGGTAATATGATTATGCTTTTTTAAATGATATAACAAATAAAACATAACAAATGGCTGCCATAAATAAACAAAATCATGTAATTGCAAAACCTGCTTAACAACTGCATCCCCAACATCAACAACAAATGCCGAAGTAGCAAGTAAAGACACAGAAGCAAAAGAATCATAATACGTATAATACATAGAATGAACTATACATAAAACTGAAGTAAATATAGAAAAAAACAATAAATATCTAGTTTGTTTCTTTTTATTTCTTAATAAAAAAGAAAAAGACGAAATTAAAACTATAAAAGCCAAATCAAAAAATAAAGGCTTAAAATATAAAAAATTATGAACTGTAAGTACTCTAAGTAACCAAGTATTAATTAAAGACGTAATAATAAAACAAACAAGAACTGGAGAATTACTAAAAACTACTTTATACTTATTTTTTACATATTCATATATTGATTTTATTTTTTTCTTTATATCATTAAAAGAAAAATTATTTTTTTTCATATACTTCCCTCTTCCTCTAAAAAATTATATCATTCTATTTTTTATTTTGCAATAATTAATATTTGTATAATAAAACAAAATATGATATTATCAAAAAGAGGTGCAAACAATGAATATAATTGGAATAATAGCAGAATATAATCCCCTACATTTAGGTCATTTATATCAAATAAAAAAAGCAAAAGAAATGTATCCAAATTCTATTATAATACTAATAACAAATTCATACTTCAGCCAAAGAGGAGAAGTAAATATTATAAATAAATGGGATAAAGCAAGATTAGCATTAGATAATAATATTGATTTAATAATAGAATTACCATTTGTATATGCAACACAAGGAGCAGATATTTTTGCTAAAGGAGCATTAAAAATATTAAATACCCTAAAAATAGATACTCTAATATTTGGAAGTGAATCTAATAATATAGAAAAACTTAAAGAAATAGCAAAAACGCAATTATATAATAAAGAATATAATAAATTAGTAAAAATATACTTAGATAAAGGAATAAATTATCCAACAGCATTAAGTAAAGCTTTAGAAGAAATATTAGGTTATACAATAAAAGAACCAAATGATTTATTAGGAATATCTTATATTAAAGAAATATTAGGAAACAATTATAATATTAACCCTGTTTCTATAAAAAGAACAAACAATTATCATGATAAAGAAATAAAAAATAAAATAATAAACGCATCATTACTAAGAAACATGATATTAAACAATGAAAATATAACTAACTATGTTCCTAAGGATGTAAACAACAAAATATATCATAATTTATCAAATGAATCATTCTATAAATTTTTAAAATATCAAATATTAACTACAAAAGACTTGTCAATATATCAAACAGTTGACGAAGGAATAGAAAATAGAATTAAAAAAGTAATAAAAGAATCAAAAAACTGGAATGAATTAGTGAACAATATAAAAACTAAAAGATATACTTACAACAAAATAAATAGAATGCTTATCCATATTTTAACTAACTTTACAAAAGAAGAAGCAGCAAACATAAACATAGATTATATTAGAATAATAGGTTTTAATAGTAAAGGTAAAAAATACTTGAACATAATAAAAAAAGATATATCCATACCTTTTATTACAACATATAAACCTAATATATCTAAAATACTAGATATAGAATCAAGAGTATCATCAATATATTCATTAGCATTAAATAATGATATTTCGAAACAAGAATATAAAAATAGCCCAATAATAAAAAAATGACTACAAAGTCATTTTTATTATACTTCTAAGTATCATAGCATTACTACTATTAATAGCAATTTTAAATAAAAAGTACCCTAAACTAATTCCCACTAAAGAACATATCCCAATTATAAGAAAAATCATAAAAATAGATATATTTTCTTCCTGAATAGCTTCTCTTTCTAGCTCAGAATCCGTTTTATTAACAACATTTTTATTTATATTAAACTTTTTATTCTTTTTTTCATTCATAATATCACTCCAAATATTCTATAAAACCATTATAACATAAAAAACAAAAATATAAAAAATAAATATTATTACTTTACAAAAAAAGACTCCATTACTTATTGGAGTCTAATTTATTATAATATTCAAATCTTTTCATAGCCCATTCTTTTTGCTCATTTAATAGCAAACTAGCATCTTTAGGATTGTTCTTTTTTAAATTAGTATATCTATTTTCATGACTTAAAAATTCATCATATAGAGAAAAATCAACATTCTTACTGTCAAGAGTAAACTTATTATTTAAAGGATTATATCTAAATATAGGATAATATCCACACTTTGTTGCTAAATTACTCTCTATAAGAGACTCTCCCATACCACTCTTAATACCATGTTCAATACAAGGAGAATATACAAGAATTAAAGAAGGCCCATTATGTTCATTTGCTTCCTTCAAAGCCTTTAAATATTGTTCCTTATTATAACCAATATTACAACATGCAACGTATACATTTGGATAACACATAGCAATTCTAGCTAAATCTTTCTTGTAATTTTGTTTGCCTAATATCGCAAAAGAAGAAACTGAACCTATATTTGATGATTTAGAAGCTTGACCTCCTGTATTAGAATAAACTTCCGTATCTAAAACTAAAATGTTTATATTGTCATTTCTAGAAATAACATGATCTAATCCGCCATAACCAATATCATAAGCAAATCCATCACCACCTACAATCCATACAGACTTTGGAGTAATATAATCTTTATATTCCTTTAAAAATTTATGCTTATCATAATCAATTTTTTTACTTATTTCTAAACATATATCATAATTATCTTTATTATCAATCCACTCTTTAAATATTTTTTTATCTTTAGATAAATTATCCCTCATATATTTTTCTATAGTATTACGTTTTATATTAATACCCATTAAAATACCCAAACCAAATTCAGAATTATCTTCAAATAAACTACTAGCCCAAGGAACACTATAAGGCAAACTAGGAACACTACCACCATATATTGAAGAACATCCCGTAGCATTAGCAATAAACAAATTATCATTAAATACTTGAGTTAAATTTTTTAAATAATATGCTTCCCCACATCCAGCACAACTACCACTAAATTCAAATTTAGGCATTATAAATCCTTCATTTTTAACATTCATTATTTTGGGTTTATAGCTACCATTTATATTATGTTCTAACAAATAATCAAATTCTTCTTGGGAATATTTACTCTTATCGTAAGAAACCATCTCAATAGCTTTCTTACCGCCTTTACCAGGACAAGTACTAAAACATAAACCACATCCTGTACAATCCTTATAAGATATTCCAATAGAATAATTAACATCCTTTGGCATAATAGAAGGAATAGACTTTACATTATTATCCTTACTACTAGTTAAAAATGGTCTAATAACACCATGTGGACAAACAAAACTACATTGATTACACTCTATACAATTCTCTGAAATCCAACAAGGAACTTGTGAAGCAATCTCCCTTTTCTCATATTTTGTATTACCACCACTAAATATACCACTTTTCTTATCTAAAAAGGCACTAACAGGTAAATCATCACCTTTTAAATCATTAATCATATCTGAAAAATTAGAAACATTATCGTCATAATAAACTAAATTAATCCAATCTTTAGATATTTTTATCTTTCTAAGACAAGATAAAGACTTATCAACAACATTATTATTAGCATCTACAACATTCTTACCTTTCTTAGAAAATCTCATCTCATTTGTCTTCTTCATAATAGAAATAACTTTCTTATCATTAATAACATTTAATAAATGAAAAATACATTTTTCCATACAAGTACTTATCTTATTACCAAGTCCATTAGAAAGTGCTATTTTATAAGCATCAATAACATACAATTTAATATTCTTCTTAGCAAGCATATATTTAACTTTATTAGGCAAACTCAATACTAATTTATCATTATCTAAATTAGTATTAAGAAGAAGAATACCACCATCTTGCATATTATCAACTATATCATATTTATAAATATAATTATCTTTACTAATTACAACAAAATAAGGATTTTTAATATAATATGGTCTTCTAATAATATCATCATTAATCCTAATATGACTTCTAGTAACACCACTACTCTTTTTACTATCATATTGAAAATATCCTTGAACATATTTCTTAGTATTATCACCAATAATTTTAATTAAATCTTTAGAAGTAGAAATCATTCCATCAGATCCATAACCATATATTAGAAGTTCCTGCATCTTATGAGGAATAGAAAAAGATTCATCTCTATTAATACTTAAATTAGTAACATCATCATCAATACCAAGTGTAAAGTTATTATGTACATCTTTACTCATAATAAAATCAAATAAAGACTTAATATCTATAGAATCAGTATTTTTAGAAGAAAGTCCATATCTACCACCATAAACATTAACATTAGTTCCTTTAAAAGCATTTACAACATCTAAATATAATGCTTCACCACAATCAGTAACCTCTTTACTTCTATCTAATACAGCAATAGAAGATACACTTTTTGGAACAACAGATAATAAATACTCACAACTAAAAGGCCTAAATAAATGCACTACAACCATTCCATACTTTTTACCATTACCATTTAAATAATCAATAGTTTCTCTAATAGTATCACATACACTACCCATAGCAACTATAATATTTTTTGCATTTTTATCTCCATAATAATTAAATGGTTTAATATCAGTATCATACATTTTATTTATTTTATCCATATATTTTGAAACATAATTTACACAATTATTATAGTCACTGTTTCTTACTTCCATATGTTGAAAATATATATCTTCATTTTCAGCGGTTCCTCTAGTAGTAGGATTAGAATTATTCATAGCACGTTTTCTAAAACTAGATAACGCATTTTTATCAATTAATTTCTCAACCTTATCTAAATCCATCAATCTAATTTTATCAATTTCATGACTAGTTCTGAATCCATCAAAGAAATTAATAAAAGGAAGACTAGATTTAATAGCAGATAAATGCGCTATAGCTGCCATATAATGAGCTTCTTGTACACTACTAGAACATAACATACAAACACCAGTACTGCGAGCAGCATAAACATCTTGATGATCTCCAAAAATACTTAAAGAGTGAGTAGATAAACTACGAGCAGCAACATGTATAACACCAGGTAACATTTCACCAGCTAATTTATATAAATTGGGAATCATTAATAATAATCCTTGACTAGCAGTAAAAGTAGTAGATAAAACTCCATTCTGTAAAGCACCATGTACCAAAGCAATAGCACCAGCTTCAGACTGCATCTCAACAACATTAACCCTATTACCAAAATAATTTAATTCTCCTAAAGCACTAAGTCTATCAACATTTTCTGCCATAGGAGAAGCTGGCGTAATAGGATAAATACCACATACTTCACTGAATTTATAAGCCACATCACTAACAGCTTCATTAGCATCCATAGTTTTATATTTTATCATAACAATCCCTCTTTCTCACAACAATAATTATATATTAAAAAAAGACTTTTTACAATAAAAGTCTTAAATTAATTTACTATATCTTTATATCATTATCTAAATCTTTATCAATTAATAATTCATGTAATTCCTCTTCCATGTTATTAAGATATATATCTTCTATTCTATCTACTCTACATCTTTCACTAAGTAATATAGCATTAACCTTCTTAGTAGCAACGTCTATCTCATCATTTACAACAACATAATTATACTTAGTTACCTCATTTATTTCTTTATAAGCAGTCTTAAATCTATTAAATATCTTATCTTTACTATCAGTTCCTCTATTAATTAATCTTCTTCTTAATTCATTCATACTTGGAGGCATTATAAATATAAAAATAGCTTCTGGTATTAGTTCTTTTACTTTTAAAGCTCCTTGTATCTCAATTACTAATATAACATCAAGCCCTTTATCTAATTTTTCACTAATAATATCTCTAGGAGTACCATAATAATTATCATTATATATAGCATATTCAAGAAAAATTCCATCATTTATTCTCCTCTCAAATTCTTCTCTACTAACAAAATAATAAGTTTCATTAGGAATATCATTACTTCTAGGCTCTCTACTAGTCATAGAAATAGATACCCAAAAATTATTATTATATTCTTTCAATTTCTCTACTATTGAATCTTTTCCTGCTCCAGAAGGTCCACTTATAACGATTAAATTACCCCTTTCTTTTGTTTTTATAATATTACTCATAATCATCCTCCAATATCTTATAAAATCTTTCTTCTTTATTTTTATTTAAAGAAGAATCATAAAAATAAATATTACTACCATATCCAATATAATTATTCTCTTTAATAATACTACTTAATCTATTAGATACACCAATACTACCATCATAAAACTTAACATCACCTAATACATTTCTAATATATTTTTTTATTAAAGGATAATGTGTACAACCTAAAACAACATTAGAAACTATTCCATTATATTTAATAATATTATCCTCTAAGTATTTACTTATTTTATTAATATCATTATTTTCTATTAAATTAGCTAAGCCTACACAAGAATATAGATAAAAATTCTTATGATGATATTTATCAAATAATTCTTTAAATTTTTCACTATCAAAAGTACCTTTAGTAGCCATAACTAAAGTACTTAGAATACTATTATCATACGCTAATTTAATAGCAGGCTCTATAGCAATAATATGTAAATTTTTATACTTATTTCTTAAGTATAAAGATGCCATAGCACTAGCAGTATTACACGCAATAATAATTATATGGCAATCTCTATCAACAAAATATTTAACTATTTCATCACAATAATTAATAACTTCTTCTTCACTTTTTTCACCATAAGGATTATGTATAGAATCACTATAATAATAGTAATTAAAATTTTTATTATTATTTAAACATTCTTTTAATACTGTAACACCACCAATACCCGAATCAAATATTCCTATATTTGTTTCCATTATATCACCTTCATACAAAAAGAGATTTAAGATACTTCTTAAATCAATTATTTATTATTAGGAACTAATCTATCCTTTCCACCCATATAAGGTTGTAATACTTTAGGTATTAAAACACTTCCGTCCTCTTGATAATTATTCTCTAAAAACGCAATTAACATCCTAGGTGGTGCAACTACGGTATTATTTAAAGTATGAGTAAATTCCTTTTCTCCATCTTCTTTTCTATATCTAATAGCAAGCCTTCTAGCTTGAGCATCGGTTAAATTAGAACAAGAACAAACCTCAAAATATTTCTTTTGTCTTGGACTCCAAGCCTCAATATCACATGAACGATATTTTAAATCAGCTAAATCTCCAGAACAACAAACTAATTTTCTAACAGGAATATCCAGACTTCTAAATAATTCAACAGAATAATTCCACATCTTATCATACCAAGCGTCACTATCTTCTGGCTTACATATCACAACCATCTCTTGTTTTTCAAATTGATGAATTCTATATATCCCTCTTTCTTCAATACCATGAGCACCTACTTCTTTTCTAAAACAAGGAGAATAAGAAGTCATAGTAATAGGCAAATCAGATTCATTTAAAATTTGATCTTTGTATCTAGCAATCATAGAATGCTCACTTGTACCAATTAAATACAAATCTTCTCCTTCAATTTTATACATCATATTCTCTTTTTCTTCAAAAGACATTACCCCATTCACAGCATCACCATGAATCATATAAGGAGGAATACAATAAGTAAATCCCTTATCAATCATAAAATCTCTAGCATATGCTAAAACAGCTGAATGAAGTCTAGCAATATCCCCCATTAAATAATAGAATCCATTACCGCTAACACGTCCAGCAGCTTCTTTATCCAACCCATTAAAACTAGCCATAATATCAGAATGATATGGTATTTCATATTTAGGAACAATTGTTTCTCCAAAAGAAGATTCTTCTACATTCTTAGAATCATCCTCTCCAATAGGAACATCATCAGCAATAATATTAGGTATTAGCATCATCTTTTCTTTTAAAGAAACACTTTTTTCTTCTTCACTTTTTTCAATATCAACTAATTCTTTATTAATATCAACAACACGTTCTTTTTTACTCATAGCTTCATCTTTTTTACCATCACGCATCAAACTACCAATTAAAGAACTAGTTTCATTTCTTTCTTGTCTTAAAAGATCACCTTTTAATTTTAAATCTCTAATTTCCTTATCTAAAGAAATTACTTCATCTACCAAAGGTATTTTTTTATCTTGAAATTTTTTCTTAATATTTTCTTTAACTATATTAGGATTTTCTCTTACAAACTTAATATCTAACATAATTATCCCTTCTTCCATAAACTAATTATAATTATAACATAAAACATATAAAAAAATAAAGTCAATTATTATGACTTTATTTCCATACCAATAGTAGCCATTGATTCAACATTTATAGCCTGCAATCCCTTAGCAGTATCAATAAGATCAAAAGTAACTAATTCACCTTCAGATAAAGTTTTATATCCATCTTTTTTTATTTGACTATAATGAACGAATATATCCTCTCCAGAATCATGATCAATAAAACCATACCCTTTTTCATTATTAAACCACTTTACTTTACCTTTCATATTTTAACCTCGCATTCTAGTAATTACTTACAATATTATTTTAATATATCTATTATATTAAAATCAATAAATACAAATCCCTAAAAAGCGACAAAAAAAGCTGATTAATTAATCAACTTTTATATTTAACATATCTAAGATTCTAGTTAAATCGTCAGAAGAACTATAATGAATTTCTATCTTCTTACTATCAATCTTAACTTTTGTTCCTAATATCTCTTTCATTCTATTCTCAATATATAAATAATCAGAATTATTTTTAACAGTTCTTTTAATAGGAACTTTTTTCTTTATTTCTGAAGAATTAGACAAATCCTCTAAATCCCTAACACTCAAATTATCATTAATAACCTTCTTAGATAATTCTTTTATTTTATTAACATCTTCTATTTTAGACAAAACTCTAGCATGTCCCATAGAAATTTTATTATCAATAACCATATTCTGAACTTCTGAAGGAAGTCTTAATAAACCTAAAATATTTGTAACGCTACTCCTGCTTTTTCCCAATCTAGAAGCAAGGTCATCTTGCGTGATATGCAAACTATCAATAATACCCTTATAAGCCCACGCTAACTCAACTGCAGACAAATCCTCTCTTTGAAGATTTTCTAACAATGCAATTTCTCTCATTTCTTCATCGTTAAAATCTTTAATTATAGCAGGAATATTTGATAATCCAGCCATTTTAGATGCCCTTAGTCTTCTTTCTCCCGCTACCAAATCATATCCTTTAATACTTTTCTTAACAATTATTGGTTGAAACACACCATAATTTTTAATTGAAGTAGCTAATTCTTCTAAAGACTCATTATCAAATTTTTTTCTAGGCTGAAAAGGATTAGGCCTAACTTCATTAACAGGAATTTCAAAAATATCAGATTCCTTAGCATTCTCCATTATTCTATCTTCAAAAGAATCAAAATCCAAAACCTCACTACTAAATAATTGTTCTAACCCCTTACCCAATGCTTTCTTTTTTTGTTCCATTCTTTTCTATTACCTCCTTAGCTAAATTTAAATATGCCAAAGTCCCTCTACTTCTAGGTTCATACTCTAATATAGGTTTACCATGAGATGGTGCCTCCGCCAATCTAATAAGTCTAGGAATTATAGTATCATAAACTCTTTCTTTAAAAAATCCTTTTATACTTTCAACAACTTCTAAACCCAAATTTGTATTAGTAGTAAGCATAGTAAGTAAAACTCCTTCAATTTCCAAATTAGGATTAACTTTCTTTTGAGCCAACATAATTGTATTAATTAATTGCATTATTCCCTCTAATGCAAAATATTCACATTGAACAGGTATAAGTACACTATCACTAGCACCTAATGCATTTGTAGTTAAAATTCCCAAAGAAGGAGGACAATCAATTAAAATAAAATCATACCTATCTTTTACCTTAGATAACTCCTCTTTAAGTCTTAAAACCCTATTTAATCTCTTACCTTCAGCATGATATTGCTTTTCTAATTCAATTAATTCCATATCCACACCAGCTAAATTTAAATAAGCTGGTAAAATACTAACATTTTTACTTTTGGTCTTAATAATTGCATCTTCAATACTAGTTTTCATAATCATAACTTCATAAACACTACTATTTAAACTTCCCTTATCAATACCAATACCTGTAGTAGCATTTCCTTGAGGATCTAAATCAACTAGTAATACTTTCTTCTTTAAAATACCCAAAGATGCTGCTAAATTAATACTAGTGGTAGTTTTACCTACTCCACCTTTTTGGTTTACTATTGCAATTATTTTTCCCATCAAACTCACCTTTATCTCCTACAAGATACATTGTATCAAATTTTAAAGGAAAAATAAAGTAAAAAGAAATAAATATTTGTTTTGCTATTAAATAAATATTTTGTTATAATATTATCCAAAAAGGAGGCATTACTATGTTAAAGAATATTTTAAATGATTTAAAATTAGACATTAAACCTAAAGATTACCTAATAGTAGGTTGTTCTGCAGGACCAGATTCAATGGCACTATTACATTATTTAAAAAACAATACAACAAATAATATAGTATGTGCCCATATTAATCATAACGTAAGAAAAGAAAGTAAAGAAGAAGAATTATATCTAAAAGAATATTGCAATAACAATAATATTATATTTGAAAGTATGTTAATAGAAAAGTATAAAGAAAATAACTTTGAAAACGAAGCAAGAAAAAAAAGATATGCATTTTATAAAAAAATATTAAGAAAATATAATTCAAAATATCTTTTTTTAGCACATCATGGAGATGATTTAATAGAAACAATCTTAATGAAAATAATAAGAGGATCAAATTTAGAAGGATATGCTGGAATAAAAGAAATATCACATCCAGATAATTATTACATCATAAGGCCATTATTAAAATATACCAAAGAAGATTTAATAAATTATAATAAACAAAACAATATAAAATACTATATTGATACAACAAATAATAATATAGAATATACAAGAAATAGAATTAGAAAAAACATTTTACCATTATTAAAAGAAGAAAATACAGATATACATAAAATGTTTTTAAAGTATTCTAACACACTACAAGAATATAATAACTATATAAATAAAGAAACAGAAAAAATAATTAAAAGAAACTATAAAAATAATAATTTAGATATAGATAAAATTAAAAAATTAGATAATTTTTTAATTAAAAATGTAATATACAAATTATTGACTAAAATATATAACAACGAAACAGACATAATAAAAGAAAAAAATATTATTGATATTATAAATATAATTAATAGTACCAAACCGAATATATTTATTAACTTACCTAAAAATATTATATGTATAAAAGAATATAACAAATTATATTTTAAAACAAATGTATGTAATAAAAACAAATACAAAATTGAATTTAATAATATTATAGAAACAAATGAATATATAATAAAGAAAATAGATAATACAGAAGAAAACGGTAATAATATATGTAGATTAAATTCTAAAAAAATATCATTACCACTATATATTACAAATAGAGAAGATGGAGATTATATCGAAGTATTAGGATTAAATGGCAAACAAAAAATTAAAGATATTTTTATCAATAATAAAATTCCCAAAAACAAAAGAGATAATTATCCAATTTTAAAAGATAGCGATAATAATATACTATGGATACCAAATATAAAAAAATCTAAATTTAATACTAAAAAAAATGAATTATGTGATATAATACTTAAGTACTGTGAAAAGGAGGAAAATAATGAATAATAAAACAGTGAAAAAAGGACTATTACCTTACGTATTTTTATTAACATTTATAATAATATGTTTATTAGTATTTAATACTTATAATAAAAAAGTAAATGAACTAACCTATGATGAATTTACTGAGAATTTAAGCAACCAGAAAATTACAGAAATTAAAATCATACCAAAAACAAGAACTAATACATACGAAATAACAGGTAAATTAAAAGAATATAAAGATAATGAATCGTTTATACTTTATCTACCAATGTCAGATGAATTCTTATCAAAAATCACAGCAGCCGAAGATAACCAAGAAATTAAATTAACAGTTGAGAAAGATCCTGAGGCATCAGAATGGTTAGCCTTATTAGTAGATATAGTTCCACTAGCAATATTGAGTATTGCACTATTCTGGTTATTTACAAGACAAATTGGTGGAAACAATAAATCAATGGATTTTGGAAAATCAAGAGCAAGATTATTAGAAGAAGGAACTAAAACAAACTTTAAAGATGTAGCTGGATTAACAGAAGAAAAAGAAGAGGTCAAAGAATTAATTGATTTCTTAAAAAATCCAAAAAAATTTCAAGCTATGGGAGCTAGAATACCAAAAGGAATACTTTTAGTAGGTCCTCCTGGAACAGGTAAAACATTATTAGCAAGAGCAGTAGCAGGAGAAGCAAAAGTACCATTTTATTATATAAGTGGTTCAGACTTTGTAGAATTATTTGTCGGAATTGGAGCATCTCGTGTAAGAGATATGTTTAAACAAGCAAAACTAAATGCACCATGTTTAATATTTATAGATGAAATTGATGCCGTAGGTAGACAAAGAGGAACAGGTTTAGGTGGTGGTCACGATGAAAGAGAGCAAACACTAAATCAATTACTAACTGAAATGGATGGGTTTGGTCCAAACGAAGGAATAATTGTAATAGCAGCAACCAACAGACCTGACGTATTAGATCCTGCCTTACTAAGACCAGGAAGATTTGATAGACAAGTTACAGTAGGTATGCCAGATAAAAATGCAAGACTAGAAATATTAAAAGTACATGCTAAAAACAAAAAATTTGATGAAAATATAACATTAGAAAACCTAGCTAAAAGAACACCTGGATTTAGTGGTGCAGATCTAGAAAATTTATTAAACGAAGCCGCATTATTAACAGTAAGAAGAAATAAAAAAGCAATAACAATGAGTGAAATAGATGAAGCAACAGATAGAGTAATTATGGGGCCAGCAAAAGTTACAAAAAAATACACAGATAAAGAGAAAAAACTAGTAGCGTACCACGAAGCAGGTCACGCAGTAGTAGGCTTAAAACTAGAAGGAGCAAACGACGTTCAAAAAATAACAATAATCCCAAGAGGTCAAGCCGGTGGATATACAATGATGACACCAAAAGAAGAAACATTCAATTATACAAAAGATGAATTATTAGAATCAATATGTGGATTATTAGGTGGACGTGTTGCTGAAGAAGTAGAATTTAATGAAATAACAACAGGTGCTCATGATGACTTCAAAAAAGCAACAAAAATAGCAAGAAGTATGGTAACAGAATATGGTATGAGTAAATTAGGACCAATGATGTTAGAAGAACCATCAGAAAATACATTTTTAGGAAGAGATTATACAAAAAACAGAAACGTTTCAGATATAGTTGCTCATGAAATAGATGAAGAAATGAGAAGCATAATAAATGATTGCTATACAAAAACAAAAAAAATAATTAAAGATAATAAAAAATTATTAGACCTTATCGCAAAAACACTATTAGAAGAAGAAACAATTACTAAAGAACAAATAGATTCATTAGTAAAGACAGGACATCTTCCTAAAGAAAAAGAAGAAGAAAAAGAAGAGAAATAACTCTTCTTTTTATTTTTCATCAATTTTTAATATTAATTCTCCCTCTTTAGAATAAAAATACTTCTCTCTTGCATATCTAGCAACATATACATCATCAGACAACCTATCAATATCAGATTCTAAAGAAGCCTGTTCATCTTTTAATTTATCACATTTTTCTAATAATTCTCGCTTCTCAACATTTAAAATCGTAATTTTTTGTAAATCATTAAACAAAGTATAAATTAAAGTAATAATAATAATTGAAAACAATAAAGAAATAATAAAAGTTCTACTCTTAGTTTTAACTGTATATTTTCTTTTTTTTCTAACCATTTTATCACCTCTTTATTATTAAATAATTATATCATTATATAATTTATTTTACAATTCGTTTATATACAACTTTACACAATAAATATCCTAATAATATACAAATAAAAAAATAAATATGTATATACCCATTATTAATATACATTAAAATAATAAAATAAAACAAACAATTAAAAATAATAAAAAGAAAAGAATATATTATTTTAATAAACAAATAAGAAGAATATATAAATTTAGAATTAATTTCTAATAGTAAATAAAAAATAATTCCATAAATAAAAGAAACTATAAAAGAATAAATTTGTATCTTTAATATCATTATTTAAATAATTTACCAATAAAAGAATTATCCTTATTTTTCTTAGAAAAGTCATCCAAATAATTTACACTATCAACTAGACCTTTTATAGATACATTTCCTTGATACGTATCTAATTTAACTATTTCTAATTCACTACCCTTAATAGATAAATAACCTAACGTAGTATCCATTAAAAATTCATCACTATCAAAACTCTCTATCTTCTTTACACCAGTAACAATAATATTTTTCCTTTCTGCTATAGAAATACCATGATTAAAATTACTTTCTAATTCCTTTACCTTGTCCATAATATCCTCCCAATAAATAATATGAACAACTATAAAAAAAAGAACTAAATAGTTCTTTTATTCTGCTTCATTATAAGCATTAATAATAGCTTCTTCAAACATTTGACGTGTTTCTTTATTAATTGGATGAGCTATATCACTATGTTCTCCGGTAGCAGTAGTCTTACTAGGCATAGCAATAAATAACCCATTATCGCCATCTATAATTCTAATACCCTTAACAACAAAACAATCATCAAGAGTAACAACTGCGATTCCTTTCATACGAGAATTTTCTTTTTCAATTTTGTGTACATTAACTGAAGTAATCTTCATGTCTGTATCAACTCTCCTTCTAGAAAAATTAATTTTCTAAATACATTTTATATATTTTAACAAAAAAAGTCAATATATTTACTATAATTTCCTTATTTTTATAACATAAAAGACATTTTTACCGTATTAGTAAGAATATCATAATAACTAAAACTTCTCTTACAATCATATTTTACATCAAAAATAATAAAAATATTATTATAAACCTCAACTACTTTTCCCCTATAAACATATATTTTATTTCTACCCTCATTATAAATAATTTTTACATCATTACCTATATTATCAACAACAGTATTTCTTATCTTTTCAATTGACATACTATTTTCTAGGATATCCAACGTACATAGTTCCATTAGTAATAATACCACCTATACCATCAGAACCATATTTAGTTTTTTCTAAAATATTAATTAAATCAATATTTTTATTTTTGTCAGAAAAAGATAATGAAGTAGCAATAACAGCAGGATCTAATGCATGTATATTAATACGTTTAGGACTAGAAGCAAAATTTGCTCCAGCTTTAATTAATTCTTCATAATTAGATTGACAAGCTCCTGCTATAATAATTAATTTATCTTGAGATTTTTCATATTTTCTTGCTACCCTAACAGCTTTTACAAAATTATTAGTATTCTTGTACTTACCATTTGCTCTTTCCTTACGAAATAAAGCATCATGACCAGTAATAACAAGAATATCCGGATTATATTTTTCCAAATATTTATAAACATTATCCTCTAATTCATCTTCAGGAGAATACACACCATATGCCTTAATTTTATTACTCTTATAAAAATTCATACTCTTACCTAAAAAATTTTTATCACCATCAATATGTAAAACAGTACCAGGAATATAAAAAAAATCATTTCTATCTAAATTAACATACTCATCTATTTTTACATTAAAATCATCATTAATAATATCATTATATTTAACTAAATCAGATAAAGGACTATCAGCAGATAATCTTACACAAACACCATACAAATAATAAATATCATCCTTTATATCAACAACTTTAAAAACTATATCATTATTATAAGATTTCCTAGTAACATAATCACCAATATTTATCAATAATATCACCTATAAAAATTTATGAAATACAAAATAGAATAGAACAAAAACTTATTCATTAGAATAAGTTTTCATTTCATTAACTATATCAATAAATACATCTAAAGAAAGATTCTCTGCTCTACAATTCAAATCAAAGTCATATTTACCAAGAACTCTCTCTATAATATTTAAATCATAATCTTTTAAATTATTTTTAATATTCTTTCTCTTATATCTAAAACTATCTTTAACAACCTTTTTAAATAAATCAATATCTTTAACATTTTTTCTTTTGGATTTTAATTTCATTTCTACTACTGCACTATCAACATTAGGTCTAGGAACAAAACAATTTCTACTTACATCAAATAACTTAACAACATCGTAGTAATAATTTAAAAACACTGTTAAAGATCCGTAATCCTTAGTATTTATTTTTGCAGAAAATCTAGATGCAACTTCTTTTTGAATCATAATAACTATTTTATCTGGTAAAACGTTATCATCAATAAATTTAGTAATAATAGGAGTAGTTATATAATAGGGTAAATTAGCAACTAAATATAATTTAGGATATTTATATTCACATAAATCTTTAGATATATCGGTATCTAAAAAATTACATATTTTTAAATCAAAGTTATCATATTCCTTTAATAAATTTCTTAAATTTTCTTCTAATCTATCATCAATTTCATATAATAATGCCCTACCACATAATGGAACAAGCTCTTTTGTTAAAGCCCCGCCTCCAGGACCAATTTCAATAACCAAAGTATCTTTATCAATATCAGCACTTTTAATAATATTATCTATAACATTATGATCTTTTAAAAAATTTTGACCAAATGATTTTTTAAAATGAAAACTGTTTTCCATATAACCACCAAAATAATTATATCAAATAACAAAAAAAATAGAAAGAATACTTTCTATTTTTAATACCAATTTCTTTCTAAGAAATGAGCCCATGCACCTGATGGAGAACCATATCTTCCTTGAATATATTTAAGTCCCCATCTAATTTGAGTTTGACCATTAGTTTCCCAATCATCGCCCTCAGAAGCCATCTTATTACCAGGTAAAGATTGAGGAATACCATAAGCGCCAGAATAAGAATTATAACAATTAACATTCCATTCAGATTCTCTATTCCACAAATTAACAAGCGCTGTAAAATCGCCCTCAGACCAACCATATGTATTTATAACTAAATCATGAGCATAATCTTGCAAATCAGCAACACTTTGACTAGCAGATGCCCTTGCTCTTCTAGCTGCTTCCTCTTCTTGAGCCTTACGTTCAGCTTCTTCCTTAGCTTTTCTTTCTTCTTCCTCTTTAGCTTTTCTTTCCGCTTCTTCTTTAGCTTTTTGTAAAGCTTCCTCTTCTCTTTTCTTTTGAGCTTCTTGCTCATTTAATAATTCTATTTCCTTTTTTTCATCAACAATCTTTTTTTCTAACTTATCTGCAACAAATAATTCAGAAACAGTATCAGCCATTCTATTCAAATTATTATTTCTAACAATTACATTTTGACTAACTTCTTCATCTGAAAATAACATAAACAAAAATAGTCCACCAACAATCAATTGCGTAGAAACAATTAATACATTAGATGCTATTTTTTTCATTATATCACCTCTTAAAATTTTTTCTTAGGTACATATAATTCTATCATATCATTAACTGTTTGTCAAATAAGCGACTGACATTAGAAGTAGTAATACTATTTACTTCTTCATAAGTAATACCTTTAATATCAGCAATTTTCTTAGCAATTAAGCCAATATAAGCTGGCTCATTTTGCTTTCCCCTATTAGGTTCAGGTGCTAAATATGGAGAATCAGTCTCCAATACAATATATTCTATAGATATTTCTTTTAGCACATCTAATATCTTCTTGGAATTTTTAAAAGTAACAATTCCTCCAATTCCCAATAAAAATCCTAATTTAATAAATTCACTTGCCATTTCTAAACTTCCACTAAAACAATGCATAATTCCCTTTACATTATATTCTTTTAAAATATTATATGTATCTTGAATAGAATCTCTACTATGAATTATTACAGGTTTATTAAAAGACTTAGCTATTTCTAATTGTCTCTTAAATAACATAATTTGTTTTTTCTTATCATAATCATAATGATAATCTAACCCTATCTCTCCTACTGCAACAATTTTATCATCATCAATATGCTTAATTATAAAATCAATATCTTCATCCTTATAATTATCAACTTCTTCAGGATGAATTCCTAAAGCACCATAAACAATATCATATTTCTTTACTAATTCTAAAACCTCATTATTAGTCTTAGCATCACAACCATTAACAATAATCATTCTTACTCCATTATCAATAGCTCTTTTTATAACATCATCGATATTATTATAATCAGAAGAAAAAATATGACAATGAGTATCAACCATAAATACTACCTCCTATTTTTAATAAACAAAAATTTTAAAAAATAATATATTCCAACAAAAAGATATACTATATCAATAATACTTTTATCCATAATCAAATAAATAAAAAATATACCAATTATTCCTACTAAAACCATTGTTATTTTCTTTTCATTATTTGTAGCTTTATTAAGCATTGCATTCATCCTTTCTTACTGCAATACTACAAAATTATAATAACAAATATCAAATATTATGTAAATAAATAGAAATAATTTTACATAATTTTACATAAATAAATTGTAAAAAAATAATATCATTAAATAATACAAAAATATGTCGAAAAAAAAGAAATAATACATTTCTTTTTATTTATTATCAATTCGTTGAAATAATACTGAAGAAACTCCAACATTATCACTATCATAATATCCAAATCTATCAAGTGTATCATAAGAAGTATAACTTGTATTAATCTGTTCAAATATCTTTTTACTAGTATCGGGCAAATATGCTTGCAATAAAACAGTACCAATTCTAATAGATTCTATTAAATTATACAAAACTGTATTTAATCTGTCAGTCTTACTATCATCTTTAGCTAAAACCCAAGGCATTGTCTCATCAATATACTTATTACATCTTCTAAATAAATCAAATAAATGATCTAAACTATCAGCAATTCTTAAATTATTCATATCATTTTCTATTACATTTTTAATATTCAAAGCCATATCAATAAGTTCATTATCTATTTCTTCAGAACAGTTAGAATTAATAACTTTACCATTAAAGTATTTATTTATCATACCAATAGTTCTATTAACTAAATTACCTAAAACATTTGCTAAATTTGTATTAATGCTCTCAATTAATAATTCTCTAGTAAAAGTTCCATCACTTGCAAAAGGCATTTCATGGATTAAATAATATCTAACAGCATCTACGCCAAATTCGTTAACCAAGTCGTCAGCATACACTATATTTCCCCTACTTTTACTCATCTTATCACTACCAAATAAAAGCCAAGGATGTCCAAATATTTTATGTGGAAGTTCTAACCCTAAACAATGTAACATAATTGGCCAATATATAGCATGAAATCTTAATATATCCTTACCAATTAAATGAATATCACATGGCCAATACTTTTTAAAATTATCACTAACACTATCTACATCATATCCTAAAAAAGTAATATAATTAGATAATGCATCTATCCAAACATATACAACATGATTATCATCAAAACTAACAGGAATTCCCCATTTAAAACTAGTTCTAGACACACATAAATCTTGGAGACCAGGCTTAATAAAAGTATTTATTATTTCATTTTTTCTGGCTTCAGGCTCAATAAAGTTAGGATGTTCTTCAATATATTCTTCTAACCATTTGCTATACTTACTCATCTTAAAAAAATAAGCCTCTTCACAGGCCTCTTTGACCTCTCTACCACAATCAGGACATTTACCATCAACTAACTGACTCTCAGTCCAAAAAGATTCACAAGGGGTACAATATAATCCTTTATATTCACCTTTATATATATCACCTTGATCATAAAACTTTTTAAATAAATGTTGAACAACCTTTTCATGTTCTTTATCAGTAGTTCTAACAAATTTATCATAACTAGTATTAACAACATTCCAAATATCTCTTATAGAAGAAGCAATACCATCAACATATTCCTGTGGGGTTTTATTTGCTTCCTTGGCCTTCAATTCAATTTTCTCGCCATGTTCATCAGTACCAGTTTGAAAATAAACATCGTATCCCTGCAACCTTTTATATCTAGCAATAACATCTGCTAATACAACTTCATAAGTATTACCTATATGAGGTTTC
The DNA here is from genome assembly GCA_017432825.1 of Bacilli bacterium. GTDB lineage: Bacteria > Bacillota_I > Bacilli_A > RF39 > UBA660 > RUG11198. Next base: position 217,792 of record JAFRIJ010000011.1, on the reverse strand, counting down.
GCACTAGTATAAGCAATTGCAGTACTTATATAAAATTTATTATTTTTCATTAACATCACTCTTTCTATCACTACTTCCTATACCACCAATTCTTTTATCATTAACAGAATCGTTACATGTTAAATATTTTAAAAAAATTCCTTGAGCATAAGAAGTATCCTTTTTTATTATGTAATCTTTATCTCCTTCATTTTGCAACGAAATCCATATATGACCTTCATTATCACAATTATTGTAATAATCACTATCAATAATTCCAACTTGATTACACATCCGTACATTATACTTAAATCCCATACTACTACGAACAACTATCATCAAAAACTCATCATTATTCATAATAGCTTTATATCCAGTAGGAATCTTTAATATTTCACCAGGTTTAATAATCATATCATGAATAGCAAAAAAATCATATCCAGCACTATATTTACTACATCTTTTAGGCAAAATATAATTATCATAAACATCTTTATCCAAAGAGATATCATTACAAAACTGTTTATAACTAATTTTTTCAAAAAATCTATTCATAATATGACTCCTTTCAAAATCATATCTATTATAACAAAAATATTATTAAAATACCATAAAAAAAGAAGAACAATATTCTTCATTTAATCTGTAATAAATTTATTAGAAAGAAGCTTAGATAATATAATTGCCATTTTTTCTTCAAATTCTAAAATAGGTTTATCTAAAGAAACAATAATAACAGATCCTAATGTATCACCATTATTAACAATAGAACTAAAAGAATAATATCCAAAATCTTCAACTCCCTCTACAAAAGAAAAATTCTTTTTTTGTCTTTCCACAAAACTATCTCTTCTCTCAATACTTCTATCAGTAAATTCACTAATATTCTTTCCTAAATAATTTTTCTTTAAACTACCACTAACTGCTATAACCTTATCTTTATCTGTAACAATAACATTATGTTTTAAAACTTGATTAAAACTCTCAACATATTTTATAGCAGCATCTTCTATACTTTCCATTGGAGAATATTTTTTTAAAATAATATTATCCATATCAACAAATATTTCAATAGTATCCCCATTCTTTATATGTAGATTTCTTCTTAACTCTTTAGGAATAACAATTCTTCCCAAATCATCAATTCTTCTAATAATACCTGTTGTTTTCATTATTTCACTCCATTCTAACTATATTCTTCCAATTATTTAGTATTATATACCAAAAATAAAAAAACTATATAAAATAGTTTTTCATTTTTTTTAACGGAAACCGCCGCCTCCGCCGCCTCCGCCGAAGGAACCGCCGCCTCCGCCGCCAGAAGAAAATCCGCCACCACCAGAACTATACGATTCAGCTCTAGATTTAGCAGTATTAGCACTTTTAATACCATCACTAGTAATTGAATGAATAAAAACAATATCATTATAGTTATACCCTCTATTATCCATTTCAGTAATAACTTCAGGATATAGCTTTCTAAATTGACTAGCAACCTCATCAGCAATTCCAAATATAGATGCATACATCAAGTACTCATTCCATAATTTTACTTCAATTGGTTCTCTTTCTTTTATTAAAGTAAATTCTTTGAGGAATTTCTTTAATCCAGCCATCTCTTCAGCATCATTCATCATAATATCATCTATTTTATAATAAGTAGTTTTAAACAATTTGCCAGATACTTCTTCTGTCGCTTTATTCTCATTAACTAGCATTTTTACTTCAAAATCTAATACATCATCAAACCACTTCAATATCTTAGAATAGTGACTACTACACCATTTCTTAAATTCACCAGATTCTAACTTGCCATCACCACTAGCTTGAAACATGTAGTCATATAATCTACATTCTAATTCAATAGAATCATCAGGTCTTTTTTCAAATATAACATTATCATTTATTTTTTCCTTAAATAACCCTTTACTAGTCACCTTTTCAATTCTAACATTACCATTTTGTAACCATCTAAGTAATACACTACCTAAAAAATCTTCTTTCTTCTTGTTTAAATTATAACTATCAGCAACCCAATAAGCACGATATATATCTTTATTACAAGGAATCTCTCTAAAAGGAAGAACATCTTTTTTAACTTTATTACCAGCACTACCAAATTTAAGATTATTTTTCTTTTTTGTAGAAAACATAGCAACAACAAATATTATTCCCCATACAATAACATTAAAGAAAATAGAAATAAAAGGAATAATAAAATCAATTAATTTATCCCAAAAATTCTTTTTATCATTATAGTTAGTAGCGCCATCCTCAGCCATATCATGATAATGTTCAAAATCATTATCTAAAACACTAGAAGTATTAAAAGTTCCCTTAGGAAATTTAACTAATATAGTTAAATATTCTGAACTATTAATAATACCATCAGATGTCATCTCTATTCTACCATCATATACATAACAAGGTGCCCCATACTTTCCATATCCCCATACAGGTAAATTATCTTCATATCTAAAATCACTATAAATCTTTATAGAAACATTTTCAGGTTCAGCACTAAAATCATATGGAAATAAATTCCAATATATTATATCTGCATCACTTGTTGTAGAGACAAAATTACTTATCTTATATTCTATAGAATATACATGACTACCATATTCACTAACACCAAATACAATATCAACCTCATTAGATTGAGGATAGTATATACCAGCTTTATAAGCTTTATCCGAAAAACTAGCACTTTCTATCCAATCATCGATAGTATCAAATGATTTACCATCCATAGATGCTTTAACATCATATATTTCAGATGAACCTATATTATAATATGGATGCCATCCTTCAGTACCTTCACTAACAGAAGCATTCCATGTTTCTTTTATAGTAGCAACGCCATTATTATCTACATAAATATCCATATCTATATTAGATATACTAGTAGCATTAACCATAAGAACAGAATTAAAAAACAATATAATTGTAAACAATAATTTCTTCATAATAACACTCCTATTAAAAAATGGGATTAATAAATCCCACTAAAATTTAATTTCAACGTTCTTTTTTTCATCTTCAGTAGCTTCAAAGAAACTTTCTTTAGTAAAGTGAAAAATAGAAGCAATAAAATTACTAGGAAAAACTTCAATTTTATTATTATACATCAAAACAGCATCATTATAAAACTGTCTAGCATGACGAATTTTATCTTCTACTTCTTCTAATGAAGCCTGTAATTTTAAGAAATTTTCATTAGCCTTTAAATCAGGATAGTTTTCTGCTAAAGCAAATAACTTATTAATAGCTTGTGTTAATTCTCCACTTGATTTCATTTTTTCATCAGGTGATCCTGCAGATAAATAAGTATTTCTAGCTTTAATAACAGCTTCCAAAGTACCCTTTTCATGTTTTTCATATCCTTTTACTATTTCAACTAAATTAGGAATCATATCAGCTCTCATCTTTAATTGAACATCAATTTGACTAAATTGATCTCTTACTTTATTCCTTAAAACAACTAAAGAATTATAATTTGAAACAACAAAAGAACCGACTAATAATAAAATTACAAGTAAAACAATTAAAAAAGTCATAATCATACCTCTCTTTCTTAAAATAAGTATATCACAAATTAACAAAATATTATATATTTTTTTATTTAAAATCAATTTTATTAATTAATCTAGTTAATAAATCAATTATATATACTAAAAAATGCTTATTTAAATTAACTATCTCTAATATTATATGTATCTTATTTTCTTTATAACTTAATTTAAATCTATCACATACCTCATAAGCCATAATGAATAAATCTTCACCGTTTATTTTATTACTAATATTAGAAGATAATTCTAAATCAATTAATGTCTTAGTTTGTTTAACAGTTTTTATTTCCAATTTATTAGCAAGTTTTTCAAACCATTCCTCATACATATATATTTCCATTTCATTAGTAATTCTACCAAATCTATCTTCTAATAAAGATTTAATTTCATTAAATTTTTCAATAGAATTAACCTCATTAATCATCTTATGAATTTCTATTTTTAAATCTTCTTCATTAATGTATTCTTCACTAATATGAGTATCAACATCAATTAAAGAATTATTATCTAAATTATTATTTTCATCTTTATCTTCAACATAATTACCCTTTATTTTATCAACAGCATCTTTTAACATTTTTAAATATAATTCAATACCAATAGAATCAATAAAACCAGACTGTTCACTACCTAGAATATCACCAGCACCACGAATAGATAAATCTCTCATAGCAATTTTAAAGCCGCTACCAAGTTCAGTAAATTCCTTAATAGTATTTAATCTTTTAACAGCAATATCATTTAATTCTTTATGATTATTATACATTAAATAAGCATATCCAATCTTATCACTTCTACCAATTCTACCTCTAATTTGATATAACTGAGACAAACCAAACCTATCAGCATCTATTATAATCAAAGTATTAACATTAGGAATATCAATACCAGTTTCTATAATTGTAGTACAGACTAAGACATCAAACTTATGATCTATAAAATCCTGCATTTTATCTTCCAACTCTGTTTTAGTCATTCTACCATGAGCAAAATCCATTGAAGCTTCTGGAACTAACCTATGAATCTCATTCATCTTAGATTCAATATTATCAACATAATTATATAATATAAACACTTGTCCCTTCCTAGATAATTCCTTATATATAGCATCTTTAATAACATTAGTATTAAACCCTAAAACATAAGTTTGAATAGGAAGCCTCTCTGAAGGAGGAGTCTCAATCAAAGAAAGACTTCTAATACCAGTCATAGACATTTGAAGAGTTCTAGGAATAGGTGTTGCTGATAAAGTTAACACATCTATACTAGATTTATATTTTTTTATTTTCTCTTTATGAGTAACCCCAAATCTTTGTTCTTCATCTATAACTAATAATCCCAAATCCTTAAATTTAACATCATCGCTCAAAATACGATGTGTACCAAATAATATATCAATCTTACCATTTTTCAAATCATCTAATATTTGATTTTGCTTTTTCTTCTCAACAAATCTATTTAATAAAGCAATATTAATAGGAAATGTACTAAATCTATTAATAGCGTTTTTATACTGCTGATTGGATAAAATAGTTGTAGGACATAAATATGCTACTTGCTTACCATCATTAACAGCCTTAAACATAGCTCTAAAAGCTACCTCAGTTTTTCCATAACCAACATCACCACACAAAAGCATATCCATAGGCTTAGGTTGTTCCATTTCATATTTTATAGCATTAGTAGCTTTAATTTGATCATCTGTTTCTTCATATTCAAATTCACTATCAAATAAAACTTGATTTTCATCATCAGGAGAAAAAGCAAAACCTTTAGAAGCTTCCCTCATAGCAGAAACCTTTATTAAATCCTGAGCAATATTCTCTAACCTACTACGAACTCTTGCCTTTCTCTTTTCCCAATTATCATTACTTAAACTATCAAGTTTAACAGAAACACCTTCTTTTGAAGAATATTTACTAATCCTATCAATTTTCTCAACAGGAATATACAAAACATCTCCACCTGCATATATCAATCTAATATAATCTTTCTTAAAACCATTTTTTACGATAGTACATAATTCATCATATATTCCAATACCATGAGACTCATGAACAATATAATCTCCTTTAGATATATTATTAACATTATTAATTTTAGTACCAATCTTAAATTTATTCTTATATTTTTTCTTTACCTCACCAACATCAAATAAATTTGAAGAAGCCAAAACAACATAATCATCAAAAATAAATCCGCTATCAATTTGTTTAACTATAACATTAATCTTCCCCTTAATAATATTATCAGAAGTAGTCTTAACCAAATCAAATTCATCTAAATATTTTATAATACGTAAAACACTTTGTTTATTATCTAAACAAATAACAACAGTTTTCTTATTCTTAATAAACTTTTCTAAATCATTTTTAATAAGAGAAATATTATTATTATAATTTAAAGCATTATTACTAACATATTTATCTTCATAATTCAATTTAATATTTGCTAAAATATTATCGAAATTCATCATAAAAACATAATTATTAAACTTAATATCATTAAACTCATACATATATTGAGTTTTTATAGACGAAACATTATCCCTATCATATTCAGCAATAGTTTCACTTAATAAATTATAACCTTCCATAATTTGATTATAATCGTAATAAAAACATTTAAAATTATCAGTATAATCCCATAAAGAACCAATATCTTTTCCAAAATACTTTAAATATTTTTGTTTTCTAATAGTATTATCATCATAACTATCCAACAAAAATTCAGTATATGGACATATAGATACCTCGTTAATTTCTTTAATAGTAAGTTGAGTCTCTACATCAAAATATTTAATAGTATCAACTACATCTCCCCAAAATTCAATACGAACAGGATTATCCATACCAATAGGAAACAAATCGACAACATATCCTCTAACACCCAATTTACCAGTTTCAGTAACTATAGACTCTCTTTCATATCCAATATCAATTAATCGAGATAATAAAAAATCTCTATCAATAGATTCACCTTGTTTTATATTAATAATATTATTAAGCCATATCTCTTTTTTAGGCAAATAACGTAATATACCCATTAAATTAGTAACAACAATATATTTATTATCTCTAACTAAACAATTTAAAGTATGAATTCTTTCGCTTTTAAATTCAGGACTAATAGCAATAGCTTCGCTAGTAATAAAATCATCCATAGGAAAAAACAAAACTTTTTCAGTATAATTACAAAGTTTTGTATATATTATATTAGCTTCAAATAAAGAATTAGTAACAACAACCATACCTTTATTATATTTCAAAAAGGTATTATAAACATAAATACAAGATAACTCAGTATTTAATCCACTTACACCATAATAATCATCATCACTAATATTAAAAATATTATTAAAAAAGTCCATATACACCTCCAGATAATTATTTTCTATTATATTTATTCATAAGCATATTCCTATCCATTGTACAAAAATCATCAATAACATTTACAAGATTTTTGTCGACTGAAAGTAAAACATTTAACTCATCCTCTGTAAACTTACCTAAAACATAATCTTTTGTTTCAATATCCTTATTATTAGAAATACCAATCTTTAATCTTAAATAATCTCTAGTCCCCAAGCATCTTTCAATATCCTTAATACCGTTATGTCCACCACTACTACTATTGTAAACAAATTTAACTTTGCCAAATTCTAAATCTAAATCATCATGAATAACTAAGATATCGTCTAAATCAACCTTATAAAAAGATACAAACTTTGAAATAACACTACCAGATAAATTCATATAAGATAAAGGTTTCACTAATAACACTTTATCATTATCAACTATATATTCAGCAACTTCTGCATTAAATTTGTTTCTTAAAAAAGAAATATTCTTTTTATTACAAATAAAATCTAATAATTGAAACCCAATATTATGTCTCGTATTAATATATTCTTTCCCAGGATTTCCTAATCCAAAAATTATCTTCATTTCAATCCCTCCTTATGATAAAGAGAATATACCTCACCCTTACTAATACCTCTTTCTTTAGCTACCATCTTTATAGCATTCATTTTATCAAAACCATTATTAATTAATAAATTAACATTATCGTAAATAGACATTTCAATATTATTATTTACTGATACATAACCAGAAACAACAATAACAAATTCCCCTTTAATACCATCCAAATCATCTATTATATTACTAATAGAACCTCTATAAATACTTTCGAACTTTTTAGATATTTCTCTAGATAAGCTAATTTCTCTATCTCCAAAAATATCTAAAATTAATTTTAAAGTTTTATATATTCTATGAGGTGCTTCATAAAAAATAATAGTATTAACATTATACTTTAAATTCTCTAATTCATTTCTACATTTTGATTCTTTACTATCCAAAAAACCATAAAAAATAAAAGGCATAGGATTAATTCCAGAAGTAATTAAAGCAGGAACAAAAGCGCAAGGGCCAGGAAGTGCTACAACATTAAAACCATTAGAACTAACATACTTTACAGTTTTATATCCTGGATCACTTATAATAGGAGTCCCTCTATCAGTAACTAAACCAACATTTAATCCCTCTTTTAAACAATCTAATACCTTATTTTTTACAACATCTTCATTATGATCATGTAAAGAAACAAGCTTTTTATTTATATTATAATACTTTAATAAAATACTAGTCACTCTAGTATCTTCAGAAAAAATAATATCAACACTTTTTAAAACATTAATAGCTCTATAAGTAATATCCTCCATATTTCCAATAGGAGTAGGAATTAAATACAAAGTAGGACTATTATCATAACTATTTTGCCACATAAAACACCTCATTCAAAATATTTTCTAATATATTCTTTATAACTACCATCATTATTATGAATAACTAAATTAGGTAGTATCTTAAAACCACTATTACCATTCTTAGTAGCCTCAATTAAAAATAAATCACTATTTTTTCCATCTTTAGGATAAATAAATTGTACTCTCTTAGGTTCTAAATTATATTTTTTCAAGCATTCTAATATCTCAATAAATCTATCAGTTCTATGAACCATAGCAAAATAGCCACCATTTTTAAGTAAATATCTAGCACTAACTAGAACATCATCCAAACTAAGTTTAATCTCATGACGCGCTATAGATTTAACAGAATTATCATTAACGTAACCATTATCATTAATTTTAAAATAAGGAGGATTACATGTAACTACATCATAACTATCACTAGAAAAATAATTAGATATATTTTTAATATCTCCACAAACCAAAGAAATTTGACTAGACAAATCATTTTCTAAAACTGATTGCATACCCAAATCATAAATACTTTCTTGTAACTCAATCCCATCTATATGTGCATTAGTCCTATTACTAAGTAACATCGGAATAGGAGCGTTACCACAAGCCAAATCAATTATTTTCTTACACTTTAAATTAATCGTAACAAAATTAGCAAGTAATACAGAATCTAATGAAAATTTAAACCAATCATCATCCTGATAAATAATCATTTTATAATTTAATAATCTATTTTTAACCTTCATCAGCATCAACTTCAATTATTGATTTATCTGCTAACTCAATACGATATTTTCTTTTTAAAGCATCAACAGAAATAACCTTAACACTATCTCCATTATACATAATTCTTTTACCAACAATAGGTAAATCTTTTCTTAATTCCTTATAATTTTCATTTTCATATTTTAAACAACACAAAAGCCTTCCACAAACACCATTAATCTTAGAAGGATTTAATGATACCCCTTGTGTTTTAGCCATATTAATAGTAATACTATCAAAAGAATTTAAAAAACTACTACAACATAACTTCCTACCACAAGGACCAATACCACCAATCTCTTTAGCTTTATCTCTTATCCCAACTTGCCTTAATTCAATCCTAGTCTTAAATAAAGAACCTAAATCCTTAGCGAGTTGTCTAAAATCCACTCTTTCATCAGCAACAAATCTAAATAACAATTGACTTCTATCCAAATTATAACTACCATCCAAAATATTCATAGATAAACCACTCGTACTCACCAGCTCACGACACTTTTTAAGTACGTTAGGCATATCTTCAATATTACTCTTATGTTGTAAATAATCCCTTTTATTAGAAATCCTTACAACGTCATATAATTCAACATTTTTAAATCTATCAATATCATTAATAATATTAACAACTTTCCCAAATAAAAATCCTCTATCACTATTAACAATTACAGTAAGATTAACCTTTAAATCAAATTTATTGTTTTTAAAAAAAGAAGTATCTTTAGTATCATCAAATTTAACCTCAACTACATTCATCACATTCACCCATCCTAATAATTAAATCATCTATAAGTAAATTAACATTTAAATTATATTTCAAATCACTATATTTATTATAACATAATTCTATTTTATTAAGAATTTTATTTAAAGAATTTCTATTAGAAATATCTTCTATTAAATATATATATTCTTGATAAAAATAATTACCTAGACCAAATTTATATCTTAACACATCATTATAAAAATTAAGAACTAAACTAATTCCCATAAGAGAATCCTCCCTTGATGAAAAAATATTATAACATAATTTTTTAACATATATTAAACTATCTAATCCATTTTCCTCATAATATTTAATAAAAGAAATAACATCATCAATCATCTTACTTTTAGATTCATCATTAACAAAAAAATCAATATCTTCTTTCTTGCTACAAAAAATAGAAGCAAAATTATAAACAGCTTTATTATTAAATACCTTATTATTATTTAGTTTTATAACCTGACACCTAGAAATAATAGTAGATAATAAAGAACTAACATTATTAGTAAATAATATAGCAATTATATTATCACAAGGCTCCTCTAAAAATTTAAGTAAACTATTAGACGCCTGCTTATTCATCTTTTCACAATCTTTAATTACATATACTCTTTTATTTCCTTCAAGAGAAGTTAAACTAAAAGAATTTTGTAAATCCATTAATTGTTCCTTTTTAATAACTAAAGAATCAGATTCAATAATCTTTACATCCGTATAATTACCATCATCAATTCTCTTACAAATATTACATTGAGAACACAAATTATTATTAGAATAATGATTATTACAAACAATTAATTTAACAAAAGCCATAACAAAATCAAAAGCCTTTTCATAATTACTACCATCTATTAAATAAGCATGAGAAAGCTTATTATTAACAACAGAATTCTTAAGTAAAGTATAAGGAATATCTTGACTTTCCATATAATCATCTAACACAATAACCACCACCAAAACTATATAAAAGAAAAAATAATTAAATAAAACATACCAATAATACCAAAATAACTTATAAATAGCAAATTAATACTATTAATAGAAATAGTATGATTAGTAAATAACATCAAAGAATCATAACCATATATAAATAAAGCAGAAATAATAATTTTTCTTATAACTAAAAAAAATTTATTAATCATAACATCACCAATAAATATTATGATTAGTAAAATTAATTAGTTCATATTTTTTCTCTCGTCTATAGCCATTTCTAAAGTTAAAGAATCAATATACTCCATATCAGTACCCATTGGAACACCAGTAGCAATCTTAGTAACAATAACATTACTACTTTTTAATAACTGAGAAATATATTGCATAGTTGTTTCTCCCTCAATACTAGGCTTTAACGCAAGAATTACTTCAGTAATATTATCATTATTAATTCGATCTAATAACTTAGAAATAGTAATATCCTGAGGACCAATTCCATCAAGAGGAGATATTAAACCATTTAAAACATGATATACACCATTAAATATCCCCAACTTTTCAAATAAATAAATATCTTTAGCTTTTTCAACAACTAAAATAATATTCTTTTCTCTGCTATTAGATAAACAAACATTACATACCTTATTATCAGTTATACTACCACATATTTCACACTTATTAATATTATCTCTAACATTAGATATAGCATTAGAAAAATCAGTAAGCTTATCCTTATCAAAATCAATCATACAAAAAGCAAGTCTTTCAGCAGTCTTAGAACCAATACCAGGTAAATTTTTTAAATTATCAATTAATATTTTTAAAGATTCAGGATACATACTACATCAACCCAGGTATACCATTACCATATTTACTTAATTTCTTATTTTTATCATCATTAACTTTCTTTAAAGCATCATTATATGCAACTAAAATCATATCCTCTAACATTTCTAAATCATCATTATCAAAATCACTTTTATCAATAGAAATAGATTTCATTTCCATAGCACCATTCAAAGTAATTTTAACAATAGAAGAATTTCCTTCATATAAAGTATTTTCTAATTCCTCCTGTGTTTTTTGCAAATCTTTCTGCATTTTTTGTGCTTCTCTCATCAAAGCTTGAATATTCATATTAATCATCCTCTCTTATTTATATGTAATAACATCATTTCCAACAATAGAAATAAGTTTATCAACATCACTATTAGTATAAACATTATCATCATTTTTTTCAACAACTTCTTCAATATAAGTATATTTTTTCCCATTTTTAATATTATCAATATACATCTTCTTTTCAAATTCCCATTCATCATTAGCAAGAAAAACAACTTTATAATTATTACTAAAAAAATTAGTAATACATTCTTCAAAATCATACAAATAATTATATATCCTATCTAATAAAGAATCATATTTAACAGACAAAATTATATTATTATCTCCAACAGCCATAACATCTATATCATCAAAAATTCCAATCAAAGAATTATATTTAGAATCATTAATAATACTCTCTTTTAATAAAGTCCATTTAGAAACAACATTTTCTTTATTAATCTTAGACGCTGTAGCAAAAGTATTATTAATCCTAACCTTTTTATCAATAAATAATTTATTATTAGAAACATTATCAATAACAGTATCATTAGTAGAATTTTTTTCTTTTTCAACAACTAGTTCATCATTTTTAACAATAAAATCACTTTTTTTAAAAGAATTAGATAAACAAATTAAATTAGTAGTCAAAACAATAATAGGGAACCCAGAATTTCTAACCTTATTTAATATGTCATTAAAAGAATTAATACATTTATATAAAAATTCATAATCAATCAAATTATAAATATTTTTAATACTTTCAAGTTTAACACCACCATAAGAAGAATCATTCAAAATAGATTTATATATAAGAATATCTTTTAAATAATCTACAACATCATATAAAAACTTATCTAAATTAATACCTAATCTATTTAAATTATCCACAAATAAAACAATATTTTTAATATCATTATTTAGAATATATATAATTAATTTAGAAATATCTTCAAAAGAAACAACACCATTTAATTTATAAACATCATTTAATTCAAATTTACCATCTTTAAATGAAGAAAGTTGATCTAGCATATTTATCGCATCTCTTAATCCACCATCAGATAATCTAGCTATTTCATACAAAATATCATCATTAACTTTAATTTTCTCTAACTTACATATTTTTTTTAATCTATCAACAATATCATCAATATTAAACTTTAAAAATTGAAATTTTTGGCATCTAGATACTACAGTAGCAGGAATTTTATAAAATTCAGTAGTTGCTAAAATAAAAACCGCATGTTTAGGAGGTTCTTCTAAAGTCTTTAATAAAGCATTAAAAGCTTGCGTAGTAAGCATATGAACTTCATCTATAATATAAACCTTATATTTACCATAAGTAGGTACCAAATTAACTTTATCTCTTAATTCCCTGATTTCATCAACACCATTATTAGAAGCAGCATCAATCTCAACAACATCATTATTATTAACATTTAAACAAGATTCACACTTACCGCATGGAATACCATCAATACCCAAATTATGACAATTAATCATTTTAGCAATAATCTTAGCAGTAGAAGTTTTACCAGTACCACGAGGACCAGAAAACAAATAAGCATGAGATATTCTATCATTTAAAATTTCATTTTTAATAATAGTAGCAATTTCATGCTGCCCAACAAGATCATCAAAAGAACTCGGTCTATATTTTCTATATAATGCTAAATAACTCATAAAACCACCTACCTAAAACTAAAAATATTATATCATAAAAAAGCAAACAAATAAACAATAAAAATATATTTCTCTAAATAAATAAACGTTCGTTCGGTTAATAATATAAAAAAAAGATGCACACAATAAACTATGTTAAAGCTGCTATCTTCCAATCCTGACTTGGTTCCACAGCATTATTGTTGCATCAAACAAATTATATCATTAAAATTATAAATAATCAACCTATTTTCTAAAATACAACTTTCATTTTTTTACATATATATTCTTACCAAAAATTAATTATTGTATTTTTTAAAAATACACAATAAATATTAAAATAGTAATATAATTTTATAGTTTCACGTGAAACATAATGAATCGCATAATATATATTAAATATTAATATTACATATTTTATATAAAAATAAAAAGTATAAAAAAATTTTAATGTTCCACGTGAAACATTATACAGAAAATATATCAAATTAAAATAATAAACATAAAAAGTAAAGAGTTAATTACAAATTATTAATTATAAAAAGAATATTTTAGAATTGAATTAAAATATAGTTCCACGTAAAACATAATGAATCGCATAATATATATATTAAATATTAATATTACATATTTTATATAAAAATAAAAAGTATAAAAAAATTAAATAAAAAATTTTAATGTTTCACGTGAAACATTATACAGAAAATATATCAAATTAAAATAATAAATATAAAAAGTAAAGAGTTAATTAAAATTATTAATTATAAAAAGAATATTTTAGAATTTAATTAAAATATAGTTTCACGTGAAACATAATGAATTGCATAATATATATTAAATATTAATATTACATATTTTATATATAAAAATAAAAGTATAAAAAAAATATAATGTTCCACGTGAAACATTATATTATTTATAAGAAATATAATAATATATAAAAATAAATTATCCACAGTAACAAGCAAAAACTAAAATAAAATTTCAAAAATTAAATTTTGTAATAAAATATAAGCAAAATTTAATTTTTAAAACAGATTATAGAACAAAAAAGGAGTTTTCCACAACAAAGGCAAAAATAAAAAGAACTATAAAAGTTCTTTTAAAAATATTAAACATTTTCAATATTATCATTAGACTCACTAGATATAGAATCATCTCGATCGATAATTGCAACAGTACTTACAAATTGACCATCTCTTAAATTAATAAGTCTAACACCTTGAGTAACTCTACTTAAAGTAGATATCTGTGACATATCAATTCGAATAACTACACCTTCATCAGTAACAATCATTAAATCTTTATTATCACCAGATACAACATTAAACGAAACTATATCTCCATTTTTCTCAGTTATATTTAACGTCTTAACACCTTTTCCACCACGATTAGTAATACGATATTCTTCAATTGGTGTTTTCTTACCATAACCATTCTTAGTAATAACAAATACATCACAATTATCCTTAACAACATCCATATTTACAAGAATTCCACCATTAAGGTCAATTCCTTTAACTCCACTAGCAGAACGTCCCATAACACGTACACAATCTTCATTAAATCTAACCATTCTACCATTAGTTGATGCCATTAATATTTCATTATTACCATTAGTTTTTCTTACTGCAATTAACTCATCATTATCTTTTAAAGTAATAGCTTTTTTGCCATTAGTTCTAATTTTATCAAATTCTTCAATAGGAGTACGTTTAATTAAACCAAATTTAGTAGCAAACACTAAATCTTTAATATCTTCTTCCCTATTTAATTTTAAAATAGATGTAACACGTTCATCTTTATCTAAATTAAGTAAATTAACTAATGGAATTCCCTTAGATTGTCTACTATATTCAGGAACCTCATAACCTTTTAATCTAAATACTCTACCCTTACTAGTAAAGAACATAACATCATCATGAGAACTTGTATTAATTATAGTTTCCACAAAGTCTTCTTCATTAGTAGACATACCTTTAACACCTACGCCACCACGATTTTGAGTTCTATATGTATCAACAGCCATTCTCTTAATATAGCCATTCTTTGTCATAGTTAAAACTGAGTTTTCCACAGGAATTAAAGATTCATCATCTATAAAATCTATTGCAGACATATCAATATAAGTTCTTCTCTCATCAGCATATTTTTCTTTTATTTCTAACATTTCCTTCTTTATAACTTCAAAAATCTTATCCTCATGAGCTAAAATATCTTCAAGTTCAGAAACTAATTGCAACAACTCGTTAATTTCATCTTCAATTTTAGATTTTTCTAATCCTGTTAATCTCTTTAATCTCATTTCAAGGATTGCTTGTGCTTGTGCTTGAGATAAACCAAATTCATTCATTAGACCATTTTGAGCAATTTCATCAGTTTCAGATTCTCTAATAATTTTAATAACTTTATCAATATTATCTAAAGCAATTTTTAATCCCTCTAAAATATGTAATCTATCTTTATATTTTCTTAAATCAAATTGACATCTACGATAAATAACATTTCGTTGATGTTCAATATACTTTTCAATTATTTCTTTCAAACCAAGAGTTCTAGGTTTTCCATCAACTAACATTAAGAAATTAATACCATAAGAAGTTTGTAACTGAGTATGCTTATATAAATTATTTAAAACAACATTAGCATTAGCTTCTTTTTTAACATCAATAACAATCTTTATACCTTCTAAAGCAGACTCATCACTTAAATTAGAAATACCATCTAATACCTTATCTCTAACAAGCTCGCCAATTCTAGTAATTAAGGCTTTTTTATTAATTTGATAAGGAAGCTCTGTAATAATTATTCTATCTTTTCCATGATGATCTTCAATTTCAGCTCTACCACGAATAGTAATAGCACCTCTACCTGTTTCATATGCTCTTCTAATACCACTATTTCCAAGAATTATACCCGCAGTTGGAAAATCAGGGCCTTTAACAAATTGCATTAATTCATTAACAGATATTTCATTATTATCAATATATGCAACACATGCATCTATAACTTCTCCCAAATTATGAGGAGGAATATTAGTAGCCATACCAACAGCAATTCCCATATTACCATTAACTAAAATATTAGGAAATCTACTAGGTAAAACAACCGGTTCTTTTCTTTGTCCATCATAGTTATCGTCAAAATCCACAGTTTCTTTTTGCAAATCTCTTAATAGTTCCATAGATATTTTTGCAAGTCTTGCTTCTGTATAACGAGAAGCAGCTGCTCCAAAACCATCAATTGAACCAAAATTACCATGACCATCAACTAAACAATGTCTATATGTAAAATCTTGTGCCATACGAACCATAGTATCATAAATTGCAGAATCTCCATGAGGGTGGTAATGCCCCATAACAGCACCTACAGCATTAGCACTCTTTTGATATTTTTTATCAGGAGTCATGCCTTCTTCATATAAAGTATATAAAACCCTTCTATGAACTGGCTTTAAACCATCTCTAACATCAGGAATAGCTCTAGCTACAATAACACTCATAGAATAATCTAGAAAAGATGTCTTCATCTCTCCTACAATATCTACACTTATTTTCTTATCATTTAATTCTTCTTGCATAAAATACCTCCCTAAATATCAAGATTTAACACATTCAAAGCGTTATCTTCAATAAATTTTCTTCTAGGTTCAACATCTTCACCCATAAGAAGCTGAAAAGTCTCATCAGCAGCCATCGCATCATCCATAGTAATTTGTTTTAAAACTCTATTATTAATACCCATAGTAGTTTCTCTTAATTCCTCTGGATCCATTTCACCAAGTCCCTTCATTCTACCAATTTCATATTTTGTATTTGGAGGTAAAGTTTGTAAATATTTATCTCGTTCTGATTCATCAAGAACATATTTAATATTTTTTCCATGCTTAATTGAATAAAGAGGAGGCTGTGCAGCATATATATGCCCACCATCTATAAGAGGCCTAAAATACCTATAAAATAGCGTTAAAAGCAATGTTCTAATATGAGCTCCATCAACATCAGCATCAGTCATAATAATTATCTTATAATATCTTAACTTATCAATATCAAATTCTTCACCAATCCCAGTACCTAAAGCAGTAATCATAGTCCTAATTTCTTCATTAGCTAAAACTCTATCTAACCTAGCTTTTTCAACATTAAGAATCTTACCCCTAATAGGAAGTATTGCTTGAGTAATAGGATCTCTTCCACTAACAGCAGAACCAGCAGCAGAATCACCCTCTACTATAAACATCTCAGATATAGTAGCGTCATTAGATGAACAATCAGTTAATTTTCCCCAAAAATTACTTACTTCTAAACCACCTTTTCTTCTAGTAAGCTCTCTAGCTCTTTTTGCTGCAACTCTAGCTCTAGCAGCAGTATTAGCTTTATCAATTATAATCTTAGCATCATTAGGATGCTCTAATAAAAATCTCTCAAATCCGCTAGCAAATACACTAGCAGCAACTTTTCTAACTTCACTATTACCAAGTTTAGTCTTAGTCTGTCCTTCAAATTGAGGTTCTGGAACTTTAGCAGAGATAATCATGGATAATCCCTCTCTAACATCTTCACCAGATAAAGGTTCATCATTATCCTTAACCAACTTATTCTGTTTAGCATAATTATTAATAATTCTAGTTAAACTATTTTTTACACCATCCTCATGAGTACCACCTTCAGGAGTAATAATATTATTAACAAAAGAATATATAGTAGGATTATAACCATCATTGTATTGCATAGCAACTTCAATAGAAATATCGTTTTCCACACCCTCAACATAAATTATATCCTCATGAATAGGAGTTTTATTTCTATTAACATATGATACAAATTCTCTAATACCACCTTCATAAACAAAAGTATCAGATTGTCCATCTCTATCATCCATTAATATTATTCTTAATCCCTTATTCAAAAAAGCTAACTCTCTTGCTCTAGTCTTTAAAGTATCATAATCAAATTCAGTAGTTTCCGTAAAAATTTCAGGATCTGGCATAAAACTAACAGTAGTTCCAGTTCTATCTTCACTACATTCACCAACAACTGTTAATGGTTGAGTAGTCTTACCACCATTAGCAAATTTAATATTATGTACCTTTCCATGCTTATAAACTGTTACCTCAACCCATTTAGATAAAGCATTAACAACAGAAGCACCAACTCCATGTAATCCACCAGATACTTTATATCCTCCACCACCAAATTTACCACCTGCATGAAGTACTGTATAAACAGTTTCTACAGTAGATAAACCAGTCTTAGGATGAACTTCAACAGGTATACCTCTACCATCATCCTTAACAGTAACAGAACCATCCTTATTAATAATTATTTCAATATCATCACAATATCCAGCCAAAGCTTCATCAATAGCATTATCCACAATTTCCCATACTAAATGATGCAAACCTCTAGAACTAGTAGTACCAATATACATACCTGGTCTTTTTCTAACAGCTTCCAAACCCTCTAAAACTTGTATATCAGAAGCTTCATAATGTTCATTATTCATGTTTATTACCTTCCTTCTCTAAAACATTAACATTACCATTATCAACAATAAATACCTTAGCATTATTTACTAAAGACTCATCAATCATATCTAAATCAGTAGTAGTAATAATAGTTTGAATATCATTCATAATATATTTAATTAATCTATTCCTTTTATCAAGATCTAATTCACTAAAAATGTCATCTAAAAGCAAAATTGGATAATCATTTGTAATATCTTTAAAAATATCTAATAAAGACAATTTTAAAGCCAATATTGCAGATCTATTTTGCCCTTGAGAACCATATAAAGATAAATCCTTTCCATCTAAATAAATAGAATAATCATCTCTATGAGGACCATTCAAAGTCATACCATATAACTTATCTCTCATATAATTATCTTTTAACTTATCAATAAAATTATTTTTCATCAATTCTTTATCTTCATCAAAAGGAATAGAATTATTATAAACTAACATTAATCCATTATCACCAGTTAATTCATAATATATCTTACCAATATAATTATTTATATCATCAATAAACTTTTTTCTTTCAAATGTAATATCCAAAGCAAGTGTTGAAAAATTATCATCTAAAATATTAATAAAATAATCATTATCAAAACTAATATCATTAATACTTTTAAGAAATTGATTTCTTTTCTTTAATAAAACATTATATTTTTGAAGTAATTTAATATAATTATTAGAT
Source organism: Bacilli bacterium (assembly GCA_017432825.1). Classification (GTDB taxonomy): domain Bacteria; phylum Bacillota_I; class Bacilli_A; order RF39; family UBA660; genus RUG11198. The sequence continues at coordinate 198,034 of JAFRIJ010000011.1, read as the reverse complement.
ATTTGACTAATCTCTATATTAAAATACTTCCTTCTAACAGCAGGACTATCCTTAATTAAAGTAATATCCATAGGACTAAATAAAACAAATTTAATATTAGAAACATAATCAATATACTTTTTAATTTCAACATCATTAATTTTAAGTTTCTTAACACTATTAGAAAAACTAACAAATAATTTCTTATTAGTATTTAAAGAATTAACATTCGCTTCTAATATAGATACATTTTCTCCATCCTTAATTAAATTTTCATCCTTAACATTTAAATAAGATTTAGTAAGAGCTAAAACAACTATAGACTCTAATAAATTAGATTTACCTTGAGCATTATTTCCAATAAAAATATTTAATTTTTTAGATAATTCAATATCTAAATAACTATAATTTCTGAAATTTCTTAACTTTAAATTGTTAATAATCATAAAAATATAAACTACCCATTAAATCACCAAACCTAATTCCATATTAAGTATAATAATTATATCATAAATTCCTTATTTTATAAAGAAAAAAGTGAAAAATATTCACTATTTTTCACTCAAATTTGAACATAATCTTCTTTTATTAAAAACAGCATCTAATTTAATACATCTAATAATCTGATTATCTAAAATATTATACTTAACATTAATAGAAATATTATTATTTTCTTTAAAAAATATCATAGTATGATTACTATCTATTTTAGAATAATTAAGTATATTATTATAAGAAATCCATATATTAGATTTATTTCTATAAGATCCAGTAGGAAAGAATATAAGTAATCCACTATCCTCAACAATAATTGGTACCTTCATCTCGCAACTAATCAAATGCTTAGTTCCCTCTTTCCTACCATCTAAAGAACTTCCAAAAAATAAACAACTATTCTTAATAATATCCATTACATTCATATTAACTATAAAAATTTCATCATATTCATATACCTTACTTTTGTCATTTTCATAAGGCATAATAAGTAAAGTTTCATAATTAATAACATAATCTACCTTTTCTTTCATAAATCCCCCTTATCACATAAAATAACGTGACAAAATAATTAAAACATAAATAAATGTCAAAAAAAGTAGAATTATGTCATAAAAAGAAAAAAATTAACTAAATTAGTTAATTTTAATATGTTTTAATAGGTAAAACCAATTGAATTAAACTATCATCTTTAGAAGATTTAATAATAATAGGACTACTATCACTATTCATATATAAAGTAATATTTTCAGTCTCAAAACTTCTAACAGCATCCAACATATATTTAGAACTAAAAGAAATAGATATCTCATCACTACTCTTAACTTTCATCTTTTCCTCAACCTTACCAATCTCAGGAGAATTAGATGAAATTACCAATTCCTTTTTAGAAAGTTGTAATTTAATAGTATTTTTATCCCTATCAGATGTTAGTAAAGATGCCCTATCAATCATTTCAAACAAAGAAATACAACTACATTCAACAGAAACACTGAAATTATCAGGAATAATAGAAGAAGTAGCAGGATATGTACCAGATAACAATCTTGATAAAAATAAAATATTCTTATATTTAAATAAAATTTTATTATCAAATAAATGTAATTCTAAATTATCTTTATCATCATCCATTATTTTAGATAATTCTAATAAATTCTTACCCGGAATAACAATATTAATAGGATTATCAAAATGTTTATCTAATTCAACAATCTTTCTAGATAATCTATATGAATCTGTAGCCATAACTTCCATTTTATTATCTTCAATTCTGAAATTAATACCAGTTAAAAGAGGCCTAGACTCATTTTGAGAAGTAGCGAAAAAAGTCTGATTAATAACTTTTTTAAACAAGTTAGTATTTATAATTATAGGTTCTTTAGTTGTATCTAAATCTAAATTAGGAAATTCATTAGGATTAATCCCATTTAAACTAAATTCAGTATTAGTAGTACTAACAATCATCTTATATCCATCTATAACCTCTATTGTAATATCTACATTAGGAAGTTTTTTAATTATTTCAACAATATATTTTCCACCAATAACAACACTACCCAACTCACTTATTTCTTCAATTTTATCATTAGGAATAAGACATCTAATAGAAATATCTGTATCACTTGCAGATAAAAATAATCCTTCTTCTTTTAAATCAAATTTAATACCTGTTAAAATAGGAATTAAATTTCTAGGTGAAATAGCTCTAGAAGTATGATTTAAACTTTCTAATAATATTTCTTGTTTAATAACAAATTTCATAATAATCCTTCTTTCTTTATTAATATTAATTATTTATTATTATAGAGTGGAAACTGTGGAAAAGTTAATTATACTCTTATATTATAAGGATTTATTTTCCACAAGCTTGTTGATAACAAGTATCAATTTCAACACACTATGTTGATAACATCTTTTTTAAATCATTAATTACAACTTTTAATTGTTCATTATTTTTTAAATCTCTTTCTATTTTATTATATGAACTCATAATGGTAGAATGATCTCTACCACCAAAGTGTGTACCAATCTTAGGAAATGACTCATTAGCCATAGTTCTACATAAATATATAGCAACTTGTCTAGGATAATTAATATTTTGACTCCTTTTTTTACCCTTCATGTCATCTAAATCAATTTTAAAATAATCACAAACAACAGTCTGAATTCTATTTATATCGTTTTTATAAACACTTCTGTCGGTTAACTGATCTTTTAAAGCATCTACTGCAGTATCTAAATCAACAATACCCTTATTCATCATAAGAGCGTAAGCAAATACTCTAGTAATAGCACCCTCCAGCTTACGAACATCAGAAGCAAAGTTATTAGCAATATATTCTATAACCTCATCTGGAACATCTTTAGCAGACTCTTGATGGGCTATCTTTTTTCTTATAATATTCATTCTTAGCTCAAAATCAGGAGGAGTAATATTAGCAGTAAGTCCCCAATTAAACCTAGTAAGAAGCCTATTTTCCAACATCTTTAAATCATCAACAGATCTATCAGATGCAATAACAATCTGTTTATTACAATTATATAATTCATTAAAAGTATGAAAAAATTCCTCTTGACCCTTAGTAGCATTACCTAAAAATTGAATATCATCAATCATTAACACATCGATATTACGATATTTATTTTTAAATGAATCAATTTTATCAAAATTATCTTTATCATTACTTCTAACAGCATTAATAAAATCATTAACAAACTTATCACTTGAAATATATAAAACTCTTAAATTACTATTCTCTATAATATAATTACCAATAGAATGCATAAGATGAGTTTTACCTAAACCACTTTTCCCATATAAAAACAATGGATTATAAGCTTTACCAGGTTTTTCTGCTACAGCCATAGAAGCAGTATATGCAAATCTATTAGAGTTTCCTACAATAAAGTTAGTAAAAGAATAATCAGGATTTAAATTAGCATCTTCATAAGATTGATTAACCACACCGCCTAAATCATTATTATTACTTAAACTAGAAGAAGAAATAATTTCTTCAATAGAATCCTTCTCTAAATTCCATTCCTCTTCTAATAAAAAATTAAAATTAAATTTAGTTCCAGTAATATTACAAAAAGTATCTTCAATAATATTTTTATAATTTTCTACCAAATGCTTTTTATGAAAAGGCATAGGAACAATAACAGTAGCAGTATTATCATTAAGATTAACTAGTTTAGTATCCTTAAACCATGTTTCGTATGAAAGTGAAGAGATATTCTCTTTAATTTTATCTAAAAAATTATTCCATAAAGAATTAATATCCACATCATCACCTCCAAAACATTTATAAAGTTATTTTAACATAAAAAAAATAATTGTGTATATATTTCATTAGAAAGTAACAAATTTTTTTCAATGTGGAAAATAAATAACAATAAACAAAAATAATATATGTATTTCCACTTAATTATCAACAATAAAAGACTTATAAAATAAAAGAAAAAAGGACTTATCCACAAATATCCACAGTTAACGAACAACAGTACCTGTGGAAAACTATTTTTTAACATGTTGAAATATGTGCAAATAAGTTAAAAAAAAAGCTATGCCTTAAAAAACATAGCTTTATTAAATATTTTTTTCCACAATAAACTGTTTATTTCTTCCAATCAATCATCCACTTATTATAGATAGATGCATTAGAACTTCTAGGCTCAGGATTAGGTAATTCCATCTTAACAATCATAGGAATTTTCATCATTCTACCAAAAGCAACACAAGTACCAGATTGAAGAGCTTTTTGCTTTTCAATAACATCAGCACTAATATTAGGTACCATCTTTCTAATATATTCCAAATCAGTAGGATGGGTAATCTTAAATATTAAAAAGTTACTACACTGTGATATAACAGCTTCAGATAGTTCAGTGGGTCTTTGAGTAATTAAATCTAATACTAAGCCAAATTTTCTACCTTCCTTAGCAATTCGTTCAAACATATTATATCCCAAAATATTAACATCATTATCTCTTTGTACATATCTATGAGCTTCTTCTAACATTAAATGAATAGGCATTGCTCCTCTTTCTTTAAGAGATTTACTAAATTTAAATACAATTCTACAGTATACCTTAACAATAGCCTTAGCAAATCTATCGTCAATATCTTCTAAAACAAAATTAATAATTTGCGCTCTTTTATTTTGACCAACCATTATAATATCAGTAATAAATTCATTCATATTAACAAATCTAGGATAATCAAATATTTTCTTATAACTACTATTATTTAAAGTATGAAGTCTTACTTTAAGAGCCATAGCTTCTGAATAAGACTTTTCATTAAGAAGTAATCCCTCAGATATTAAAGTAAAGTTTAAAGCAACTTCCAAATCAGATAAAGTAAAATATATAGGAACATAATCTTCATTCCAAATAGTATTGTTATCAACAAATTTCTGAATATATTCAGCTATTAAAACTCTTTCTGCAAATTCACCTTTACTATCAATTTCAAAGCATTTTCTAAATTGTCTAGTATATCCAACCCCAGGGACTTCAACATCTAAATTTAATTCTTCAGTATGACAGCTTTCCAATATTTGAAAAATCTGATCTCTAATTCTACCAGGAGTTTGATTAGTATATAAAACAGAAGTAATAGCACTAGCAATTAAATGATTTTGATACCTTTTAGATTCTTCATCTTTCTTAGCAAAAGCAGATACTAAACTCAACATCTTTTCAATTATAGCAAGTTGAGAATATTCAGTAACATCCAATAAATTAGCATAATCATCTACTGATAATAACCATAATGGAAGTCTAATACAACTATTATCATCTCCATTAATTGAATACATCTTATAATTAAAATTAATATTATAATTATTTATACTCTTAAAAGCATTATCATATTCATCAGTATTATTAAATATAAATATGTTACTGTTAAAAGGAATTTTATCAGGTATAGTAAATAAATTTTGTACATATCTAGATACACCGTATGTTTTACCACTACCAGTATTACCAAATATAGCACTATGATTACTCCACATCTCATCAATATTTATTTTAATAGGATAGTTATTATATAAAGGAGATAAACCTAAAACCATACTCTTATCATCATTATCTCCAACTAACTCACCTAATTCTTCTTGATTAATCATTCTAATTTTAGAAGTTAAACTAGGTTTTCTAATAATACCACCTAAAAATTTACCATTAATAAATTCACCCAAAAAACTAATTTTTAGTTGATCTTTATCAACTTCTTCAACTTCACCTAGAATCTTTTTAGTACCATCTTCAAATATAACATTCATATTAAGTAAGTCATCACTAACAGTACCATCTATCCTAACCATAGCATAATTTTTACTTATAGCAGTTATTTCCTTAAACATAAAAACTCCTCCTCATTCTTATCATAATTGTATCACAAATTAAATAATAAAGAAATAAAAAAATATAATTAATTAAAAATATTATTGTTGACATATATAAAATAAACATATATAATAAAATAGCATTTAAGTTGGAGGTGTATATTATGAAAAGAACTTATCAACCAAATAAAGCTAAAAGAGCAAAAAAACACGGCTTTTTTGCACGTATAAAAGGTAACGTTTTAAATAAAAGAAGAGCAAAAAAAAGAAAAAAATTATGCGCATAATAATACCATGTGCTTTTTTTTTAATAAAAAAATCTTTCCTATATTATATATAAGGAGGTTATATGAAAAAAATAAATATAATAAAAAGCAAAAATGAATTTACAGACATAATAAATAATTGTAACTATAAAAAAAACGATTATTATACAATTTATTATAGAAAAAATAATAAAGATAATAGATATGGAGTATCTATACCAACTAAAACCGGAAAAGCAGTAATAAGAAATAAAATTAAAAGAAGAATAAAAAATATTATAGATATAAATAAATTTATTATACCAAAAACATATGATTATGTTATAATAAGTAGAAAGAGATTACTAGAACTAAATTATCAAGAAATGGAAAAACATTTTATTGAATTAGTAAAAAAGATAGGAGAAAAAAATGAAAAATAAAACACTAAAAGTATTTATAATATTATCTTGCGTACTACTACTAACAGGATGTACAAAATATCTAAAAGACGATAACAAAAAAACAATAATTAATGAAAAAACTGGACAATCAATAACTTCTAACATTATTTGTAAACCTACAAATAAAGAAGTAATAAAAATATATGAAGATAACAAAGTAAAATTAGATAAAATACCAGAATGTAAAAACTTTACTCCATTTTCTAATTATGAAGGATTATGGACAAGTTTATTTGTAAAACCTTTAGCATGGCTAATAATAAAAATAGGAATACTACTAAAAAGTTATGGTTTATCAATAATAATTACTTGTTTATTAATAAGACTTTTACTTATGCCAGTAACGAAGAAAACAGTAGTTCAATCAGAATTAATAAAAAAAGCTCAACCAGAATTAGAAAAATTAGAAAAGAAATATAAAGGAAAAGATAGTCAAGAAGATCAAACAAGAAAAGCCCAAGAAATGATGGCTATTTATCAAAAATATAAAATAAATCCAATGTCTGGATGTTTACTTGCATTTATTCAATTACCACTTTTATTAGCATTTTTAGAAGCAATAAATAGAACACCAGCAATATTTGAAAATAATTTTTTAGTATTTCAAATGGGTACAACACCATGGGTAGGAATATTAACAAATAAGAATTATTGGTATATATTATTGTTAATATTAATTTTCCTAACATCATTTTTCTCTTTTAGAAAAACAATGAAAGATCAATCAGGACCTCAAGCAGGACAAATGAAATATACACTATATTTTATGATGGCAATGATAGTAGTAGCATCATTCTCTCTACCAGCAGCCATAGGAATATATTGGATAACATCAAGTGTATTCACAATATTCCAAAATAAATTAGTAGAAAGAAAGAAGGCAGACTAATGAAAGAAAACATTTTTACAGGAAAAACAAAAGAAGAAGCAATAGAAAAAGCATTAACAGAATTAAAAACTACTGAAGAAGACATAATAGTAAAAGTAGTATCAGAAAAACAAGGTTTACTAAAAAAAGAAGTTAAAATAAACGTAATTAATTTAAATGATGTAATTACATATTTAAAAGATAGTGTAAAAGAAATAACAGGATTAATGAATATAGAATGCAACCTAGAAATAAAAAGAAGAGAAAAAAATATAATAATAGAAATATATTCAGATAAGAATTCTATTTTAATAGGAAAAAATGGTAAAAACCTAGAAGCATTTCAAAATATAATAAGACAAATAGTACCACAAGAAGTGAATAATATTTATAAAATAGTATTAGATATTGAAAACTATAAAGATAGAAAAATAAATAACCTAGAAAGAATGGCTAAACAAGTAGCAAGAGAAGTAAAAATGACTAAAGTAGAAGCTAAATTAGAACCAATGAATTCATATGAAAGAAGAGCTATTCATAACATTCTATCCAATAATAAATATGTTTATACTGAATCTGTTGGTGAAGAACCAAATAGATGCGTAGTAATTAAACCAAAAGAAGATAATAAAGAAGAGTAACTTACAAGTTGCTTTTTTTTATTCTTTTTTGTATAATAAAATAAAGGAGAATCGATATGGAAAATAAAAATAATAATAATGGAGTTATAATTGGTTTATTAATAGGTATTATAGTAATGCTACTAGTATTTATTGCTTTGTTTGAAACAAAAACAATATCATTTAATAAAAAAGAAAAAGAAGTAGAAGGAAAAACTAAAGAAATAATTGAAAAAACAGAAGATATTATAAATAAAACAGAAGAAAAAATAGAAGAACAAACTAAAATATATACTGATCAAGAATTATTAAATATGGTAACAGGAATATGGTATCATACTAATAATAATAGTAAATATATGTCTAGTATAGGTAATAAAGGATTTAGTTATGGTAGATATCAAACTGATGGAGGAATATATGGTGAAATAAATAATATAAAATATAATTCTAATAATATATATGAACTAACAGTATTTAGTAAAGGATGTCACGAAAGTAATGGAGATGTTTGTATGGAAGAAAAAGACGATGCAACATATATAATAAAATTAGATATAAGTGAAATAGATTCAAAAAAAATTAAATTAAATATAGACGGAAAAGAATATTATACATTAGAATATATTGGTAAGACTTGGGAAGAAGTAGAAAACAAATTAAACGATTAAAGAACTCAATAGTTCTTTTTTTGTTAACAAATACTTTTATTATAAATAAATGTATGTTAAAATAATTGAAGAAAAAGGAGGTAATATTATGGATGATACTATAGCAGCAATATCTACTGCTCAAGGAGTTGGAGCAATATCTATAATAAGAGTAAGTGGAAATGATAGTATAAATATAGTAAATAAAATATTTAAAGGAAAAGATCTATCCAAAGTAGATACTCACACAATACATTATGGATATATCATTAATAATGAAGAAATAATAGATGAAGTATTAGTATCTGTAATGAAAAGTCCTAAAACATTTACAAGAGAAGATATAGTAGAAATAAATAGTCATGGAGGTATAGCGCCTACTAATAAAATACTAGAATTATTACTATTAAATGGAGCAAGATTAGCAGAGCCTGGAGAATTTACAAAAAGAGCATTCCTAAATGGAAGAATAGATTTAATAGAAGCAGATGGAATTATGAACATAATATCTTCTAAATCAGATAAAGCAAGAAAACTATCTATAAATCAAATAAGTGGCAAAGTATCTAATTTAATTAAAGATTTAAGAAAAGATATAGTAGAAATAATATCCAATATAGAAGTAAATATAGATTATCCAGAATATGATGATATAGAAATAGTAACAAATGAAAAATTATTACCAAAATTATTAAATATAAAAGAAAAAATAAATAAAACTATAAAAAAATCAGAAGATTCTAAAGTTATAAAAGAAGGATTAAAAGTAGGAATAATAGGTAGACCTAATGTAGGTAAAAGTAGCCTACTCAATAATTTATTAGAAGAAGAAAAAGCAATAGTAACAGATATAGAAGGAACAACAAGAGATATAGTAGAAGGAACAATTAATTTAAATGGAATACTATTAAATATAACAGATACTGCAGGAATAAGAGAAACAACTAATATAGTAGAAAAATTAGGTGTAGAAAAAAGCAAAGAAATAATTAATACTTCTGATTTAATTATAATGATATTAAATAATAATGAAGAACTTACAAAAGAAGATAAAGAATTAATAAATATTATTAAAGAAAAAAAACATATAATAATATCTAATAAAATAGATTTAGATAACAAACTAGACTATTCTAAATTACCAAAAGATATAATAAAAATAAGCATAGTAAACAATAAAGGAATAGATGAATTAAAAGAAAGAATAATTAAATTATTTAATTTAGGAGAATTACAAACAGAAGATTTAACTTACTTAAGTGATGCTAGAAGTATATCTTTATTAAAAAAATCATTATTCAAAATAGAAGAAAGTATTAATTCCATTAATAATAATGAACCAATAGATATAGTAGAATTAAATATTAAAAATGCCTGGGAATTATTAGGAGAAATTATAGGAGAAACCTATACAGATGAACTATTAGACGACTTATTCTCTAGATTCTGTTTAGGAAAATAGTAACGATTAGAAAAGAAGTGATAACTATGGATTATGAAATAATAGTTGTAGGTGGAGGACATGCAGGATGTGAAGCAGCCTTAGCAGGAGCTCGAATAGGACATTCAACCTTACTTATAACAGGAAATATAAATAATATAGCAACAATGCCATGTAATCCATCTATAGGAGGATCTGCTAAAGGTATAATAGTAAGAGAAATAGATGCTTTAGGCGGAGAAATGGGAATAAATGCAGATAAATCACTATTACAAATGAAAATGTTAAACTCATCTAAAGGACCAGCAGTACATTCTTTAAGAGCACAAGCAGATAAAATAACATATCCACAAAATATGCTAAGAACTCTAAAGAATCAAAAGAATTTAACCATATTAGAAGGAATGGTAGAAGACTTAATAGTAGAAAGCAATATAGTAAAAGGAATTATTTTATCAGATAATAAAAAAATAACATCAAATATAGTTATTTTAACAACTGGAACATATTTAAAAGCAGATATATTAAGAGGCTCTACTAGAACAAGAAGTGGACCTAACGGAGAAAAAACATCTATGCATCTAAGTGATAAATTAAAAAGTTATGGTTTTGATATACTAAGACTAAAAACAGGAACACCACCAAGAATAGAAAAATCATCAATAGATTTTTCCAAAACAAAAAAAGAAGATGGAGATAATATACCATATACTTTCTCTCATGACCTAGATAAACCATTATATGATGTAAATAATCAAATACCATGTCATTTAATATATACAACACCTGAAACTCATAAAATAATATTAGAAAATTTAAATAAATCCAGTATGTATGGAGGTTTAGATGATATAACAGGTATAGGACCTAGATATTGTCCATCTATAGAAGATAAACTAACTAGATTTAAAGATAAAGAAAAACATCAATTGTTTTTAGAACCAGAAAGCATATATTATGATGATATATACGTACAAGGATTTTCAACAAGCATGCCAGAAGATATACAAGAAAAAATGGTACATTCTCTTCCAGGATTAGAGAAAGCTAAAATACTAAAGTATGCCTATGCTATAGAGTATGATGCCATCTACCCTACTCAAATAAAAGCATCCTTAGAAACAAAAATATTAAATAATCTTTTTACTGCAGGACAAATAAATGGAACTAGTGGTTATGAAGAAGCAGCATGTCAAGGATTAATAGCAGGAATAAATGCTTGTATGAAACTAGAAAATAAAAAACCATTAATCTTAAAAAGAAATGAAGCTTATACAGGAGTATTAATAGATGATTTAGTAACTAAAGGGACAATAGAACCATATAGAATGCTAACATCTAGAGCAGAATATAGACTATTATTAAGAAGTGATAACGCTGATATTAGATTAAGAGAATACGGATATAAAGTAGGATTAATAGATGAAGTAAGATACAATAAATTTAAAGAAAAGCTAAATAATATAAATAACTTTAAAGATTATCTTAAAAATAATAAGATATTCCCTACTAGAGAGAATAATGAAATACTAAGTAAGTATAATTCTCCAATATTAAAAGATGGAATAACAATATATGATTTATTAAAAAGATCTGAAATTACTATAGATACACTATTTAAAGAAAAATTAATAACTAAGAAATATAATGACGATGTAAACAAACAAGTAGAAATACAAATAAAATATGAAGGATACATAAAAAAAGTAGAAAGAGAAGCAGAAAAAATGTTAAAACAAGAAGAAAAACAAATACCAGAAGATATAGATTATAATAAAATAACTAATCTTGCAAGTGAAGCAAAGCAAAAGTTAAACGAAGTAAGACCTACATCTATAGGTCAAGCTATGAGAATAAGTGGAGTTAATCCATCAGATATATCTATTCTAATGGTATATTTAAGGAAGAAATATAATGAATAAAGAATTATTTATTGAAGAATTAAAAAAAATAGATATTAATATAACAGATTATCAATTAGAACAACTAGAAAATTATTATAATTTATTAATAGAAGAAAATAAAAAATATAATCTTACCTCTATTACTAATAAAGAAGATGTATACTTAAAACATTTTTATGATTCTCTAACTATATTAAAAATAATAAAATTGAATAATCAAGCACTATGTGATATAGGTACAGGAGCAGGTTTCCCAGGAATAGTATTAAAAATAATGTATCCTAATTTAAAAGTCACATTAATAGATTCAACACTAAAAAAATGCAATTTCTTAAATATAGTAATAGAAAAATTAAAACTAAAAGAAATAGAAGTTATTAATAAAAGAGCAGAAATATACAGTAAAAATGTAAGAGAAAAATATGATATAGTAACATCACGTGCAGTAGCACCACTAAAACACCTACTTGAGTATTCTATACCATTAGTAAAAGTTAATGGATATTATATTGCTATGAAAGGTAATATAAAAGAAGAATTAATAGGAATTAATAACTATGAAAAAAAATTAAATATTAAAGAAATAGATAGAATTGAATTTAATTTACCCATTGAAAATAGTTATAGAACATTAATAAAATATAAAAAAACATCTCCTACTAATTTAATATATCCAAGAAAATATAATGAAATAAAAAAGAAAAATTTGTAAATATAAACATTTTTTTCTTTTTTTATTGAAAAAATAGAAATTTTAGTGTATTCTATATATAGTAGAAGGATAGAGGGATATTATGGGTAATACAATTACGTATATACCTATAGCAGAATTAATACCCAGTGAATTTCATGCTCATCTAGAATTTCAAAATGATAACATTGATAATCTAGCAAATTCAATAAAACAATTAGGAATATTAGAACCACTAATTGTAAGAAAAAAAGATGATAAATATGAAATAATAATTGGAAATAGAAGGTATAACGCTGCTAAAAGTATAGGTATGGATAAAGTACCAGTTATAGTTGAAAACATAACTGATGAACAAGCAATAAATATGATTATAACAAATAATGTTCAGAGAAAAGAATTGACAGGAAAAGAAGAAGCATCATTATATGATAAAGCTATCTCCTACCCTAATACTAATGTTGAAAAATTAAGTATAACACTTGGTATTCCAATTGACAGAATCTATTCAAAACTAAAATTAATAAAGAAACATAATAATAATAGCAACCAAATATTAAAAAATTCATTAAACAATGAAACAGAAGTAAATAATAACTTGATAAATAATGACATAATTAATTTATCAGAATTAGATAAAAATGAAATAAGAAGGGAAAGAATAGAAATGAATGAAAATCAAAGTATGGATAACAATATTAATAATGGATTAGAACAAAATTTAGGACAAGGAATGAATACAGAGCCAGCATTTGGAGGAAGATTTTTTCCATCAATGGAAGAATCAAATAACATAGTGAATGGACTTAATCAACAAATACCAAATCAAGATTTAAATAATATACAACCAAATATTAATGTAGAACCTGCTCCAATTCCAAATTTTAGTGAACCAACACCTGAAACCAATATTCCAGCATTTAATAATGCAAATCCAATACCAAGCCCTGAAGCAAACATACCAACATTTAATAATGTAGATCCAACACCAAGTCCTGAAGTAAACATACCAACATTTAATAATACAGATCAAACATCATCTACTTCAGTAGAACAAAGTAATTATAATGAGGTACCATCAATGACAAATCCGCTATCATTTCAAAATAATTATCAAGAACAAACAACAATAGAGTCAGGACTAAATAATATGGAAGTACCTAATGAAGTACCATCAATCAATCCAAATATAAATGTAGAAAATCCAATACCAACTAACGAAACATTAAATCCAGAATTTGATTTAAATAGTATTCCAAATTTAAATAATACAGAAAGCAAAGATATAACACCAATTATTAATATGATAAAGAGTATTACTACAAATATGGAATTATTAGGATATAAAATTAACGTTACAGAAAATGAAGAAGCCACAAGTTATAAAATAAATATAGAAGTAGAAAAATAATTTCTACTTCTTTTATTCTTTAATAATATTATTTTCTTCCTTAAATACAGCTTCAAAATCATTGTTATTAATAGAAGGTTCTGTTCCTTTTAAAAAATAAAATATTTTAGATTTTTTATCTTCTTTAGTAGCAACATTACCATTTATAGGATTTAATAACACCCCTACAACATTTTTAGGAATATCATACCAGGAATTATCTTTATCATCTAAATATTTTTCCATTGTATCAATCCAAATATCTTTTTGATAGTTTCCCTCTAAACTATCAATTTTTTTATTGTCATCATATCCATTCCATAATGCTAAAACAGCATTCTTATTATATCCAATTATCCATTTATCAGTATCCGTAGTACCACTTTTTAAAGCATACTTATTTGATATCTTAGGTAATAAACTAATAAGAGTAGGATAATTATAATCAATGAATGAAGTATCATATGTATAAGTCAACATTTCACTTAAAATAAAAGTTAAATTAGGATTAAGAATACTATCTATATTTATCTTATTATATTCATAAATAATATTACCATTACTATCTTCTATTTTATCAATAAAATGACTATTAATCTTATATCCATCATTAGCAAAAGAACTATAAGCATCAATCATCTCTTTCATAGATATTTCACTAGTACCAAGCGCTAAAGAAGGATTAGGAGATAATTTACTATTAATCCCTAATCTTTTACCAATATTAATTAAATTGCTTTCTCCCATAAATAAATTAGTTTTAACAGCATAAATATTATCAGAATAAGCAATAGCTGCTCCCATAGTAATAGAACCATTAGCATATTTATTATTATAGTTACTCGGAGTATATGATTTATTATTAGAAAAGTTAAATGTAGTCTTTTCACTCGTAAAAGTAGAAGCAGAAGTAAATCCATTTTCTAAAGCAGAATAATATAATAATGGTTTCATTATAGATCCAACTTGTCTCTTAGCCTTAATTGCTCTATTGTATTGACTAATAGAATAATTCTTCCCACCTATCATAGCAAGAACTCCACCATCAACAGGATTAACCATCATACCAGCAAATTCCAAATCAGAGGATATATCTAAATAATCATTAGCACTATCTTCTAAACTTTTTTGAGCTTTTTCATCTAAAGTAGTATATATTTTTAATCCACCCGTATCTATTACAGATTTAGGAATTGAATTAATATGATTTAATTCTTCAATAACAGCATCTCTAAAATATAAAACATTATTAAGATTTCCTTGATTTAATTTTCCAATATAACTAAGATTCTCTTTTAAAGAAGTGTTTAATTCATCTAATGTAATATCATTATTTTTATACATTGATTTTAATACAACTTCCTGTCTTTTCTTAGCTAGGGTAAGATTACTAATAGGAGAATAATTAGAAGGAGATTGAGGAATACCCGCTAACATTGATGATTCGGCTAAATTTAAAGAACTAGCACTATGCCCAAAATAATACCAACTAGCATTTTCAATACCATATACTCCACCATAATTTATAGTATTTAAATATCCCTCTAATATTTCATTCTTAGAATAATGAGTTTCTAATTCAGCAGCCATTAATGCTTCATCTATCTTTCTAGACCATGTTTTTTCATAATTTAAAAATAAATTTCTAGCATATTGTTGAGAAATAGTAGAAGCACCTTCAGATAATGATTTATTTCTAATGTTATTTATAGCAGCTTTTAATATTCTTAAATAATCAAAACCCATATGATTATAAAAATTTTTATCTTCTATATCTATAGTAGCGTCTATTAAATATCTACTTATATCTTCTAACTCAATCCAATTCTTATTATCATTAAATATTAAATTACCCTCATTATTATATAAATAATAAGATTTAACTTTCTTAAGAGGAACTTTAGGAGTAATATAACAATATAAATACAAACCAATATTAAATATAAAAAAACTAGATAATAAAATGATAATAAGATTAATTATTTTTCTTTTCATAAAATCACTCTTTTCTATATAAAATAAGCAAAAAAATTATCTATTTATATTATTAGTAAAAAAAATATAAATATAAGTTTTATTTTTCATAAACTTATGATATAATGTCTACTGAATTAAACAAATTGGAGGAGATTTTACGAAGAAAAAATTAACAGGATATATAAAAAATAATAATAATTCTAATATCATTAATACTATAGGAATAGAAAATGATAATAGAATAATATTTCAAATAGAAAATTACAAATATACGATAGAAAAAAATCATTCTCCATTATTAATAATAATAGAAAATGAAAAAACAAAACATAAATTATATTTTTCTAAAAATTATATTAATTTATCTAATTACTTATTAAAAGATAGTAATTTAATATTAAAAATTAAAATAAAAACTAATAATATAGAGATAAACAATAACTATATTAAAATAAATTATTTAGTAATAGATAGCAATGAAGAATGCGAATTTTACATAGAAATGAGTGATTATTAATGAGTATAAATAATACTCTTAAAGAATTATTAAAAGAAACATCAGAAGAAATAGCCACCAAATTTAATAAAGAAATAGAATTAAAGTATTATAATGATAATAATGAAATATACTATTTAACAAATATAATTAAAGAATTAAATAAAATGGTTTATATAAATAGTAAAGAATTATTTAATAGAATAAAAGAAAAAATAGTAAGAAATAATATAATAAAAAATATAGATTTATTAGAAGATAATACTATAAAAATAACTATTAAAGAAGAATACTTAATAGAAAGACTAAAAAGAATACTAAAAGAAGATAAAGACTATGGAAAAAACAATATAGGAAATAATAAAAAAATAAATATTGAATTATCTATAATAGATGAAGTAATAGACATAAATAAATCCTTAAATACTATAATAACAATAGATAATTATTCTAGAATATTGTCTTATTGCGGCTACGATATAGAAAAAGAAATATATATAAACAATAATAATATAGATAAAGAAGAAATAAAAATATTATTAGATAAATATAGAATATATATAGATAGGTACTCCGATAATAAAGAAATAGAAGATAGTTATCAAATAGAAGATCTATTAAATAAAATAAGATATCAAAATATATGTTATATAGATAACAATAGTCTATTATTATGTAATAAAGAATTAATAGATAATATGGGAAATTATACAGATTTTGCTAAATATTTAACCCATATATATGAAAAATATAATAATTATGAAAAAATAGTAATATATAATAATGATAGAAGTATCGAAGAGGCACTTAAATTATTAAACTTAGATCTAGAAAAAATAAAAATTAATAATATTGAGGGAAAAAATATAATTCAAGAAAATATTAATTATACTAGATATAAATGTATAATTAATGAAGAGTCAGAAAAAAATTTAATAAAAATAACAACATATATAAACAAAATAAATAAATGTATGAAATCAATAGAAAATAATAAAGAAGTATATAATAATGCAAATAATAATATAATTTATAATATAATAAATAAATTAACTGATTTTGAGGATATAATTATAAAATCATATCAAAAAGAAGATTTAAAAATAATAATAGATTATTTATTAGAACTAATTAGCTTAATAAATATAATTATTGAAAGAAAATCATTTAATAATATAAATATATTAAATATGTTTAATGCTTCAAAAATAGTAATAAATAATAGTTTAAATATAATAGGATTAATACCTATTGATGAAATATAAGGAGGACATATCATGAAATTAAGTAAAATACCAAAAAACGAATTAGAATTATTACCATATACAGAAATTGCAAAACTATATCTAGAAGAAAATAAAAGCACAAAAAACACAGCAGAATTATTTAAGGAAGTATGTAATTTATTAGAATTATCAGAAGATGATTACGTAAATAATATAGCTGATTTCTTTCAATCATTAAGTACATCTAAAGAATTTATATTATTAGAAAATGGAGAATGGGATTTAAAATCAAATCACAAAGTAAAAGTATCAATGGAAGAAATATACGAAGATAACACTACTGAATCAGAAGAAACAGAAGAAGAAGAAAATGATACAGACGAAGAAGAAAATGACATAGATGATCTAGATAATAGTGAGACTTATCTAGATGATGATACAGATGATGAATTAGCAGATTTAACTATATTAAGTGATGAAGAAATAGAAGAATAACAAAATACTTCTATTTTTTTAAGAAAATA
The DNA here is from genome assembly GCA_017432825.1 of Bacilli bacterium. GTDB lineage: Bacteria > Bacillota_I > Bacilli_A > RF39 > UBA660 > RUG11198. Next base: position 179,710 of record JAFRIJ010000011.1, on the reverse strand, counting down.
AAAAACAACTATTTTGTATCCTAAAAAAATATGATATAATATAAATTGAATAAGAAGGTGGAAGAATGAATGAGCTAATAATGATATGTATCCTATTAATAGGAATAGCATCAATTTATATATTTAATAAAATATTAGATACATTTGGGTTAAAAATAGTCTTTATTATTTTTTCTTTAATATCATATATTTTATCTTTTAAATATCTTGCCCTATCAACATTCCACATAAATGCGAGCATGCTAACTTGCTGTATATCATATACTAGCTTATGCTTATTATTAGAAAAAAATATAATAAAAGATACTAAACAAGTTATAAAATTAAACTTATTATTAAATATAATAACATCAATATTATTATATCTAATGGCTTACTATACACAATCTATAAATGATACAGTAGCAATAAATATGTCTAATGTAATATTAAATAACATAAAACTATTAATAGCATATCCTATTGCAACATACATATCATATGAAGTATTTATATACATATATATAAAAGTAAAAAAATTATATGACTATATATTTATAAGTATGGTTTCTACATATATGGCTTCAGGATTAATAGCTTTAATCCTTACTTACTTTATATCATATTATAATATAATAACATTACCAAACATAATAAAAATATTATTATCAACATATATGGTTGAATTAATAATAGTAGTAGCATTTGCTATTGCTATAACATTAATAAAAAGTAAGAAGGTGAGCAAATGATAAATATATATTTACTAGTAATAGAATTAATTGTTTGCTTAATTTCAATGTTATTATTATATAAATATTGTCAAATAAATGGCTTATATGCCTATACAATAGTAGCATTTATAATATCAAATATAATGACTTTAAAAATCATACCTATAATAGATTTTGATATCAATTTAGGTATTATTCCACTAACAACAATATTTATAGCATCAAATATAATTATTCAAAAACAGGGGAATGAAGAAATAAAAAAATTATCCCTTATTTTAGTAGCATCATCATGTATTAGCTTTGGAATAATATACTTAACAAGCCTATTAAAATCAAGCAATATTAATCTATTTATAAATAGATCATTTGATAATATATTTATTGGAAGTGAAAGATTATATTTTGCCAATAACGTAACACTATTATACTCAATACTACTAAATAGCAAATTGTATTCATATCTAAAATCTGTAAAGAATCAAATATGGGTAAGTAATATATTTTCAAGCATAATAATCCAATTTTTAGTATCTATATTATTTACTATCGCAGCATATACCTTTTTAAAAGAACCAATAGAAATGTTACAATTAGCAGTATTAAGGTATATGATAAGTTTAATAGCAGCAATAATTGGAACAATTAATATATATATAGGATCAAAAATAAAATAAGGAAGTGATTGTTATGAGGACAAAAAAACAAGAACTAATAAGTGATTCATTAAAACCATTAGTAAGTAGAATAATAAAAGAAAATAGAGAAAAATACAATTATTCATTAGAGGATTTAGCCAAAGCACTAAACTATCAAAAAAACAGACAAACATTACATAAATATGAAACAGGAAAATTAAACATACCATATGATATACTATTACAAATATGCAATATCTTTAATATTGATACAGATAGTTTTAAAGAAGTTCCTTTATCAAAAGAAGAACAACAAACAATAGAGAAAAAAATAATAAAAGAATACGTAACAAATTTAAGAAAAGAAAAAAATTTAACACCTCAAAATGAAAAAATAATTAATACATATAAAAATGCTGCCTATGAACCTCAAACAAACAAAAGCGAATTATATATTAAAGCACTAGATGACTCTATGATGCCAGTGTATCTTAAAAATGATAAATTATATTTTCAAAAACAAGAAGACTACAAAAACGGTGATGATATAATTATAGCAGTCAAAAATAACGTATTATCAGTAAGAAGATTATATAGATACCCTAAAGGAATAATATTACAAGCATTAAATCCTAAATATCCTACTATAAATGTAAATGTAATTTCAAACGATATGATATTAGGGAAAGTTGTATCTATATATAGAGAGATAAAATAAAAGAGACTTTTTAAAGTCTCTTTTTTAATTTAATGCGTCTTTTAATTTGTTTCCAGCTTTGAAAGTAGGAACTGTACGAGCAGCAATTTTAACTTTTTCACCAGTTTGTGGATTACGACCAGTACGAGCTTCTCTTTTCTTTGCATTGAAAGTACCGAAACCAACTAAAGTAACCTTTCCTTTTTTCTTTAATCCTGCTGTAACTCCTTCAATCATAGCTTCTAGAGCTCTTGTTGAATCAGCTTTTGTTAAGTCAGCATTTTCAGCAATGAATTCAACTAATTCTGCTTTTGTCATATTAATACCTCCATAATCTATAAATAAGCAACTTATAATCTATGCTTACAACATAAAGATATCACGAAAAAAAATGAAAATCAATACATTTATTATAAAATATGCACTTTTTTTACTCTATTTAACTAACAGTTTTCTAAAGGAAAAAAAATAAACAAATTTTTACATTTTTTTTTAAAAAAGTATTGACATGATATAATGCTAGTGATATAATAAAGACACTTAGATAGAAGATATACAAAATATAAAATCTTAATATTATTTATTTAATTTATTATCTAAATAATATTATATGGTAACAATAATTTATTATTCAATAATTTATTATTTAATACCTTATTACTTATAATTTATTTATAAATAATAATCTATTTCTCATAATAAATTATTACTAAAAATAATAAAATCTATTATTACCCTTTGTATATATAATTATTTCAATAATATATAATTACTTAATTTATTTAATTAATTATAATATTATCCTATAATAATTATATAATAATTTATATTTACTATCTTCAGTAGGAAAGAAAAATTATAGAAATATAATTCTTATCTCCACTAAGTAAAACAATTGTTTATGAAGAAAGAAAAACTTCACAATGATAAGAGATTGTAATAAACACTGATAATGTTTATTAAAGTTCTTAATAATTGTATTATTTATTAGTCTTGTACTAATAGATAATACATATTATTAAAAAACTGTACAATTTTTTCCAAAAACTCGAACCAACTACTTTTATCAGGAATAGTTGGTTTTTGTATGTCAAAAAATAGATTTATTTAATAAATCTATTTTTTTTATATAACAATAGCAATCATATTATTAGAACCTTTATTAATAACTTTAGTTAAAGTTTGACTAAGTTTATATCTAATATTATCAGGCATCATAGATAATTTAGCTTGTATTCCTTCCTGTACAATTACATCTAAACTTCTACCAAATATTTCACTCTTCCAAATATCATTACCATTATCAGATTTAGTTAAATAATTAATTAATTCTTTACTTTGAAGTTCACTACCAATAATAGGTTCAAATGTAGATTCGACTTCTACTTTAATCATATGAATAGAAGGTGCTTTTGCTTTTAATTTAACACCATATCTAGAGCCTTGTTTAATTATTTCAGGTGTTTCCAATTTCATATCTGTTAAAGTTGGAGCAGCAATACCATATCCAGTCTGTTTCACCATATTAAGAGCACCCTTAATTTGATCATATTCCCTTTTGGCAATATTATAATCCTGAAACATAGATAATAATTTTGCTTTAGAAGAAATATCTGTTCCAATTATATTATTTAAAACAGTATTATAAAGATTATCAGGAGCATCAAGTTGAATAGTTACCTCTCCTTTTGCAGTATCTACATTAGAAATATATGATTTTTCTATATATTCAGAATCTTTAAACCCTAAAGTAATTTTATCAACATCTCTTAATTTATCAATTTCAATTACACTATCCTTAATTCTTTTAACATATTCTTTTTTTATGTCATTATCATTATTTAATATAGCAATCCATTCTGGAATATTAAATTTAACTTCATCAATTGGGAATTCATATAAAGCTTCCTTCAAAATATTATACATATCCCTTTCCTGCATATTTAAAACACTAATAGGAATAACAGGAACATTATAACTATCTCTTAATTTATCTGCTAACTTTTCAGTATCTGGCATCATAGGATGTGCGGAATTTAAAATAACAATAAATGGCTTACCAATATCCTTTAAATCATTAATGACCTGCTCTTCAGCCTCTACGTATTCATTTCTTGGAATATCACCAATAGAACCATCAGTAGTAACAACTATACCAATTGTTGAATGTTCTTTAATAACCTTTTCAGTCCCGATTTCAGCAGCCTCTACAAACGGAATAGGATCAGAATACCATGGTGTCATCACCATTCTAGGGCCATTTTCATCTTCATACCCCTTGGCAGCATCAATAACATATCCAACACAATCAACCATTCTAATTGACGCTTCAAAATCGTCTATTTTTATCTTAGTAGCAGTAGCAGGAACAAATTTAGGTTCTGTAGTCATTATTGTCTTACCTTGAGCAGATTGGGGTAATTCATCTAAAGTTCTTTTCTTTTCAAATTCATCTTCTATATTTGGAATAATAAGATTTTCCATAAAATTCTTTATAAAAGTACTTTTACCAGTTCTAACAGCACCAACCACTCCTAAATATATATCTCCACCACATCTTTCGGAAATGTTTTTAATAACATCTAATTTTTCCATAACATACCTCACTCTCTTATTCAATTAATTTTATGACTAATAATTATATTTATTATAAAAAAAACAAAATTAGAATAAAATTCTAACTTTGATCATCTATATACTTATCTAAATTTTTAGGTACATTATCATTTAATATAGCATTAACAATTTTATCTTCTTTTTCCTTAGTAACCTCTCTACCAGTAATTCTTGAAATATCATGAATAACTTCTTTTATTGTAGATTCATTTTTCATATTACCACCTTGCAATTTTTTTGCTAAAGATAAAATTGTTTCTTTATTAACATTAGTCTTTTTTTCTACTTTCTTAAAAAAACCATCAGAAAAAGCCATCATAACCTCCTACAATATTTTATGTAGGAATAATATAAAGTTTAATAAATATTTTTAGAAAGCTTTTTTGCTATTCTATTAATCTTTTTAAAGCTATTATTCTTTTTATTACCATCTAATAATTGATAACAAATCTTTAATGCAGACAAATACTTTTTATCATTACTATTTAAAGTTATATCATCTAATTTAGCTTCATAGCTTCTTAAAATATCACTATCATGTTCCATAGCAAACAATTTTTCATAATACATTGGTAAAACTTCTAAAATAACAGAATCTTTGTATTTCTTATTTAAATTTTTATATAAACACAAAGTATGAACATATTCATGTATATTAATTAAAGTAGTAATATCATCTACCATTCTAGGAATAAACGGAATAACATCAATAAGAATATCATTTTTCTTATCAATAACCAAATTACATCCAATATTATTCCTTAGCATGTCCTCTTCATAATAATCAAACTGAATAGCATTATTAAAAAAATATTTATATACTTCCTGATCATATATTCCATTATCATAAATAAAAATAAAAAATTTATTTAACATATTATTCTCCGCTTCTATTTTTAAATTGCAAAATTATTGGAGTCCCTTCTAAATCAAAATTTTCTCTCAATTTATTTTCTAGATACCTTTCATAAGAAAAATGAATTAAGTTTTTACTATTAACACTAAAAGTAAATTTAGGAGGTTTAATTCCGCTTTGATTTACAAAATATATTTTTAATCTTTTCCCCTTATAAGAAGGAGGTTGATTTAACATAACAGCATCCCTAATAACACTATTAAGTAAACTAGTTTTAATTTCTTTTAAAGAATTATTATATACCTTTTCAATTTCAGGCATTAAAGTATGAATTCTTTTTTTTGTTAAAGCAGATAAAAATACAATAGGAACATAACTTAAAAATTGAAATTCATTTCTCATTAAATCAGTATACTCTCTAATATTATTTTTATCACTAACAGTATCCCATTTATTTACCACAAGAACCATAGGTTTTCCAGATTCCATAGCATAACTTGCGATATGTTTATCATGTTCAATAATACCTTCTTCTGCATTAATAACAATAACACAAACATCGCTTCTTTCAATAGCTTTCATACTTCTAATTAGACTATATTTTTCAATAGATTCAAATACTTTACCTTTTTTACGCATACCAGCTGTATCAATAACAACATAATCCTTAGAATCATATTTAAATTCAGTATCAACAGCATCTCGTGTAGTACCAGCTATATCACTAACAATAACCTTATCTTCATTTAAAATAGCATTAACTAAACTACTCTTCCCAACATTAGGTCTACCTATTATACAAAACTTAATTTTATCTTTATCATAAATAACATCTTCAACAGGTTTAAAACTACCAGTAATTAAGTCAAGCAAATCAGGAATTCCAATATTATGTTCTCCACTAACTGCAACAACATTTTCAAAACCCAATTCATAATAATTATAAATATTATCCATTCTGTTATTATTATCAAGTTTATTAACTGCTACTACAACATCTTTATTAGCTTTTTTTAACATATCTCTAATAACAAAATCATTTTGATTTAATTCATCATTACCATCAACAATAAAAACCACTACATCAGCTTCATTAATAGCAATTTCAGTTTGTATTCTAATTTCGTTATTAAACAATTCCTTACTAACATCAATACCACCAGTATCAATTAAATGAAATCTATAATCTTTATATACAACATCCCCATATATTCTATCTCTTGTTACACCTGGAGTATCTTCAATTATAGCAATTTTTTCTCCAACTAATCTATTAAAAATAGTACTCTTTCCAACATTAGGTCTACCAACTAATGCTACAGTAGGAAGTTTCATAATATCACCACCTTCACTTAATCTTAATTCCCTTATTAATAATAGTTAAAACATCTTTATATATAACATTACTATCAATATTTTTATTATATATAGTATAGTACTTATCATTATAATAATATATCTCATCATAATCATTATTATATGTATAAGCAATTTCATTTAAAAATAAAGAATCTAAATGAAAACAAACTTTTATATCAAAATATTCTAAATCTCTATCAATATTTTTAATTTCCATAATCATTCCATATTCATCATTAAGATAAATATCAACATTACATAATCCCTTTAAATTATATTTAGTTTTTAACTTATTAAATACTTTTTTTAAAAGAAAAGAAATATCATCATAATTAAAAATATCAATATCATGAGATTTATAAATATAAATAATATATAAATCTCCATTTTTAGTAATAATCACCTAAACCACCTTAAGTAATTTATGTAATTACATAAAATGTGTTCTAACTTTCTAAAATATAATCAAATTTTTCTAATACTTCCTGTTTTCCTAATTTATTTATCATAGAAAACAAAATAATATCATCATTATTAGAAATATTTAAAGTTTCTTTAATAATATTTAAATTCTTATCAAAAAGATTTTTAGAAACTTTATCACTCTTAGTAGCAATAATAGTAACAGGAATATTATAATATTTTAAATAATTATACATTAAAACATCATCTTCAGTAGGCTTATGTCTAAAATCAACAAGCATAAAAACATTTCTAAGGTTTTCTCTTTCTTTTAAATATTCCTCTATTATCATTCCAAATTTATTCTTTAAATGTTTACTAACTTTAGCAAAACCATATCCAGGAACATCTACAATGTAAAATTCTTCATTAATTAAATAAAAATTTAAAGTTTGAGTCTTTCCAGGAATAGCACTAGTTCTAGCAATATTTTTTCTATTTACTATAGTATTAATAAAACTACTCTTCCCAACATTACTCCTACCAACTAATAAAAACTCAGGTTTATTATCTGTAGGATATTGACTCTTTCTAACAGCAGAAGCTACATATTTAACATTATTAATTTTCATTTTACCTCTCCTTGATTCACATATTATAACAAAAAAATAATAAATAAGCAATTAATGCTTTATAAACATATTTTTATTTAAATTATTATGAAAAAAACTTTCTATTTCACTTATCTTGGTTTCCTTAAATAAGTTTAAAAACAAATATATAAAGTCCATGAGCATATTCCTAGTTTTATTATCTAATTCCTTAGAATTTCTTATTAAATTAAATATAAGCTTTTTATTATTCATAACATCAATTAAATCAATAATATTAGCTTTATCAAATATTAAAAATAATTTATTAACAAAATTCTCTCTCTCACTATCATTATGTTTTTCTAACCAATTAAAAACAGTCTTATCAATTAAACTACTATAACTACTAAGTTCAGTAGTTAATAGTTTATCATCCTTAACCATCCAATTAGCTAAATTATGAGCGTATATACCCTTTTTTAAAGATTTAACAACTATATAATTATCACTATGTTTAAGAAGTAATCCAACCACTGAATAATTAGGAATGATATATACTAATTTATCTTTAATTCTATTATAATAAATACTATTAAATTGACTCTCTCTAAACCCTGGTCCATCATTATTATATACTCTTACTATTTTGTTTTTAACAAACATATTAGCATACATTCCTGCTGCCATAGCTAAATTTCCGCCTTTAGAATGACCACCCAATATTATCTTCTTTTTCCCAAAAGTAAAAAACTTATTAACATAATTAATAGCCAATTTTTGTGCTGAAACAGGAAATTTATAAGACATCATAAAATCTTCTTTCCAACCACTAATAAGTTGATCAGTTCCTTCAAAAGAAACATAAACTAAGTTACTATTAATATCTATAGTAACAGCACTAAATTGTTGATTAATATCACCAATATAAGAATAATTATAAAGAAGAAGATTTTTATATCTATCTTTATTCATAATAATCTTTAAAACATTAATTCCAACCTTAGTAGCAGTAATAGATTTAGATTTAATATCGTAATCCCTAAAAAAATCTTTTCCAATATTATAAATACTTCTTTTACTAAATAAATTACTGCTAACATATTTATCTAAATCTATATAAATTAATGAAGAAAATATTAAATTATCAATATCATTAAATTCCTTTTCATTAAAAGAATAATTACCATATTTATCAATATAATCAAAAATATTCATAAATAACACTTCCTATTTAATATTATTATATCAAACTATTATAAATAATTCTATAAAAAAATATCCACTCATTTGTGGATATTTAATTTCTTCTCCTATTACCTAAAATCATTAAAAACATTCTAAGTAATTGAAATAAAGTATTAATAACAGAAGCAACATAAGTTAACGCTGCCGCTGTAAGCATCTTACTAATACCATCCGCAGTCTTATTATCTCCTAGACTAAGCATATTAATTTGTTTTTTTGCCCTACTAGAAGCATTAAACTCCACAGGTAGAGTTATTAATTGAAAGAATAAAACTGCTCCTAGCAATATTAACCCTATCATAGCAAGATTAAAGAATCCTAGTACAATACCTAACATAATAACAATATAACCAATTCTATCACAAAGATTTACCATAGGAACAATACTACTTCTTATTCTTAATGCCTTATAATTTTCTTTATCTTGAATAGCATGGCCACATTCGTGAGCAGCAACAGCCATAGAAGCAATGCTACTTCCATTATAGATATCACTAGATAATCTAACAACTTTACTACTAGGATCATAATGATCAGATAATTCTCCACTAACTTGTTCAATCTTAACATTTTTTAAACCGTTAGCATCTAAAATCTTTCTAGCTACTTCATATCCTTTAATTTTACTACTATTAGAAATATTCTTATATTTAGAATAATTACCCTTTACTAATAATTGAGCACCCATAGTAATAATAAAACCAATGATTACAAAAATATATCCAGAATAATACCCTAATTCATTACCATACATATAATCACCTATTTAACTATTTCAAATATAGTTCCTTCCCTAGTATCTTTTAATACTATTCCCTTTTCTAACAATTCATTTCTAATCTTATCTGCTAATTCATAATCTTTATTTTTCTTAGCGTCATTTCTTTTACTAATCATATCATTAATATATAATTCTAATTCTTTATCAACATCTTTCTTTTCTTCTTTCAATAAATCTAAAGATAATACTCTATCTATATCTTCAATAATTTTAAGTTTAGTAGTACCATTTACATTATTGTCTTTAAGTAATTCATATATAATTGTTAAACACATAGAAGTATTTAACTCATTATTTAAAGCTTCTTTAAATCTATCAATATAATTATTAAAAATATTCTTATCAACATTACCATCTTCTTTAATAGAAGAAATTCTCTTTTTTAATTTATCATATTCATTTTGAGCACCATTTAATATATCATAGGAAAAAGTTAAAGCATTATGATAATAACTATTTAAACACAAATAACGATATGCTAAAGGATTATAACCTTTTTCCTGTAATAAAGAAACAGTTAAAAATTCACCATTACTTTTACTCATCTTACCATTTTTATCATTCAAGAATCCTAAATGTACCCAATAATTACACCATTTATGACCTAAATAAGCTTCACTTTGAGCTATTTCGTTAGTATGATGTGGAAATATTGCATCTTCAGCACCACAGTGAATATCAAGCCTTTCACCCAAATATTTCATACTAATACCAGAACATTCAATATGCCATCCTGGATATCCTCTACCCCAAGGGCTATCCCATTGTAATTCTTGATTATCAAATTTAGAATTAGTAAACCATAATCCAAAATCAAAAGGATTTCTTTTAGCATTATCTATATTTATATCATCTCTAACTGCTACCATCAAATCCTCAGCATTTCTTCCAGATAATTCATAATAATTAGGAAATTTAGTAGTATCATAGTAAACATTACCATTTTCTATATAAGCATAGCCACTTTCTAATAATTTACTAATTATTTTTATATATTCATTTATATTTTCAGTAGCAGGACTAACAATATCAGGCCATCTAATATTTAGTTTATCACAATCACTCTTAAAAGCTTCAGTATAAAATTTAGCTATTTCCATAGAAGATTTATTTTCTCTCTTAGAAGCAACAGCCATCTTATCTTCACCAGTATCTCCATCTCCAACAAGATGACCAACATCAGTAATATTCATTACCCTAGTTACATCATATCCTAAATATTTTAAACTTTTTTCTAATATATCCTCAGATATATAAGTCCTCAAATTACCAATATGAGCATAATGATATACAGTAGGACCACAAGTATACATTTTAACCTTGCCCTCTTCTATTGGTACAAATTCTTCAACTTTCTTATGAAGAGTATTATATAGTTTCATAATATCATCCCCTACTCTATAAATTATATTATTCGCTAACAAAATAATTATATATTATATAATACAAAAAAGCAAATAAAAACACTAATCAAATAGTGTTATTTACTTATAAGTACCTTATATATTTCTTCTACACTAGCAATATCTTCATATTTATACCTAGGTATAATATGTAAGTGTATATGCTTAACATCCTGAGCAATACCATAATTAATCTCAAAAGTAGCACCATTACTATGTAACTTCTTTTCTATTAATTTATTTATATCTCTAGCAACATCCCACATATGAGATAATGTCTCTTTATCAATATCAAATACATCATCATAATGTTTTTTAGGAATAACTAAAGAATGACCGTTACTTTTAGGATTAACATCCATAATAACAATAACTAAATCATCTTCATATATTTTATTTGTAGGTATTTCCCCATCTATTATCTTACAAAAAATATCCATAATAATCATCTCCATAAAAATTATAAAATAAATAATAATAAAAATCAATCAATAAGATTGATTTAGTGAATATCTGCGAATATTCAATAATAATTATGTAAACGTAATATAAATTTTATACACAGAATAAAAAAAATATAGTATAATTTAATAAAAAGAAAGGATTGATATAATGAATAAAGACTTAACGCTAGTAATAATGGCTGCTGGAATGGGAAGTAGATTTGGCGGATTAAAACAAATAGAACCTATAGGTCCAAATAAAGAATTCTTAATAGATTATTCAATCTATGATGCTATAAAAGCTGGATTTAAAGAAGTAGTATTTATTATTAAAAAGGAAAACGAAGAAATATTTAAAGAAACAATAGGAAAACGTGTAGAAGGGAAAATACCAGTAAAATATGTATTTCAAGAAATTAGTAATTTACCAGTAGATATGGACTTATCACAAAGAGAAAAACCATTAGGAACAGGACATGCTATATATTGTTGTAAAGATGTAGTTACAAATCCATTTGCTATTATAAATGCTGATGATTTCTATGGAAGAGATGCATTTTTAAAAATAGCAGAATTTTTAAATAATACAAATGATGATTGTTATGGAGTTGTAGGATACAATATAGCAAATACCCTAACAGAAAACGGAAGTGTAAAAAGAGGTGTATGCTACGCAGAAAACGGATATTTAACAAGTATACTTGAATCTAAAGTAGAAAAAGTAGATGGCACTATAGTAGCGTCTCCATTAAATGGAAGTGCTTCATTTGAAGTAACACCAGATACATTAGTATCAATGAATATGTTAGGATTCACACCAAAATTATTTGATTATTTAGAAAAAGAATTTATAAAATTCTTAAATGATCCAAATACAGACTTAGAAAAAGGAGAATTTTTAATACCAGAAGTATTACAAACATCAATTAAAGAAGACAATAAAAAAGTAAAAGTATTAAATACAGATGCTGTATGGTATGGAGTAACATATAAAGAAGATAAAGAATATGTAGTAGAAGGTATAAAAGGATTAATAGATAATGGAACATATCCATATAATTTGTGGAAATAACTAATAAGAAAACTATATTAAATAAAAGAGAAAGAATAAAAGAATTTAAAACTTTCTTTTTTTTATTTAAAAAATAGTGTTAATATATAAATAGGTGATTGTATGAATTATTTAAAAAAATTATTATCTGCATTATTTAAAATTATAATATTAATAATAATACCATATATAATTACAATAATAACTACCTATATATATAAGATATTAACAAATAAAGACATAAGTATATATATAAATAACTATCTAATATATATACTTCTACTCTACTATGCACTAGCAATAGTCTATCTAATAAAAAAATATAAAATAAAAATTACTAAAATAAAATCAATACGCTACTATAATTACATATCTTTAGGAATATCATTATCTTGTATATTAAATATGATAATATTCTTAATAACAAAAGAAACAATAAAATTAAACTATAACCTATTATTTATTGTATCTTCTTCACTAATTGGGCCAATATATGAAGAAATAATATTTAGATATATACTTTATAACAAATTAAAAGAATTTAATTCAATACGGAAATCAATACTAATAACAACCATATTTTTTTCAATAATACACATATCTCCATCCAAAATATTCTTTGCTTTTATATTAGGATTAATACTTAATATAAAGTATGAGAAAACTAATAATATATTAGTACCTATAATAATACACATAAGTGCAAACACTATAGCACTATTCTTAAACGCATATAAAGTAGAAATCCTAATATTATCAATACTTTTATTAATAATAAATAACAAAGTAGATAAACTTTCAAATTCTTGACAAAAAAATATATCTATAATATAATTTAAACAGTTGAGAAAAGGAATTAATTATCCTTTAAAAACAAGTATTATCTACTATATATCTAGTAGTAATTTGTCCCTAAGGATAAATTATTACTTTTTATTTTAAGGAGGCAAACATGAAAAAATTTACTAAAGAAATGGTTGATGATTACGCAGATAAATTATTAATAGGATTAACCGAAGAAGAAAATAAACAAGTATTAGATGAATTTGAAATAATAGACGCTAATATTGATTTAATAAATCAAATACCAGGAATAGAAAAAATAGATCCAATGACACACCCACTAGATGATTTTGCATATGAATTAAGAGAAGATGACATAGAAGAATCAGTAGATATAGAAGAAGCTTTATCAAATTGTGATGATAAAACAGATAGAGAAGTATCAGTACCTAAGGTGGTGGGATAATGAAATATATGAATAAAACAATAGAAGAATTACATAAATTATTAATTGAAGGAAAAGTAACTAGTGAAGAATTAGTTAAAGAATCTTTAGAATTATCACACAAAATACAAGATAAATATAATGCATTCGTTACAATAATAGATGACGCAAAACCAAAAGAAGTAACAGATAATTTATTATCAGGAATACCATATGGTATAAAAGATAATTATTCAACAAAAGGAATATTATCAACAGGTTCTTCAAATACATTAAAAGATTATATTCCTTTCTTTACAGCAACATCAATAGAAAATTTAAATAAAGTTGGAGCCGTTCCTGTAAATAAAACAGTACTAGATGAATTTGGTATGGGTGGAACAGGTACGACTGGACATACCGGAGTAGTAAAAAATCCATGGGATACAACAAGAATGTGTGCAGGATCATCAGCAGGATCAGCGGCAGCGGTAGCAGCAGGAGTATATCCATATGCAACAGGATCTGATACTGGTGACTCCATTAGGAAACCAGCAGCATATTGTGGGATAGTAGGATATAAACCAACCTATGGAATGATTTCAAGATATGGATTATTCCCTTTTGCTTCATCACTAGACCACTGTGGAGTATTAACAAGAAGTGTTAAAGATGCAGCTATAGTAGTAGATAATATGAAAGGAATAGACCCTAAAGATATGACTTCCTGGGATTCAAGTAATATGAATCTTTATAAATCAATAGACGGCAATGTAAAAGGACTAAAATTATGTTACATTAAAGAACTATGTAATATAGAAATGTATCAAAATGCAAGCAGTGAATTAAAAGAACATCTAGAAAACTTTAAAAAATCACTAGACTTATGTAAAGAGTTAGGAATGGAAGTAGAAGAAGTATCAGTTGATAAAAAACTATTAGATGCTTTAGCATCAGTATACGTAGTAATATCATGTGCAGAAGCAACCTCTAACATGTCTAATCTAACAGGATTAATATTTGGACCACGTGGAGAAGGAAATAACTATATAGAAATGATGAAAGACTATAGAACAAAGAACTTTTCTTCACTTATTAAAAGAAGATTTGTAATAGGTTCATATGTTTTACAAAGTGAAAATAAAGATAGATATTTTCATAATGCTCAGAAAGTAAGAAGATTATTAGTAGATACATGGAAAAACTTATTTAAAGAATATGATGCAGTTATATTACCAGTAGGAAGTGGACCAGCTAAGCATTTAGATAATTCTAAAAATATATTAGATAATGATACAGTTCTATTAGAAGAACACTTACAAATTGGTAATTTTGGAGGATTTCCATCAATAACTATACCAAATGGATTTATAGATAATCTACCAGTAGCACTAAATATAACTGGTAATTGTTACGAAGATATTAAAGTATTGAATATAGCCTATGCTTTAGAAAGTGAAATGCCATATAAAAATCAAATAGCAGGAGGTGTTTCAAATGAATAATTATAAAGCTCTAATAGGATTAGAAATGCACTGTGAAATAAGTAAAACAAATACAAAAGTATTCTCAGGTGCAAAGAATTCATATGAAGATCTTCCTAATTGTAATATAAATGCTATAGATATGGGATTTCCTGGAACTCTACCAGTAGTAAATAAAGAAGCTGTAAAAAAAGCCATAATGGCAAGTATTATACTTAATTGTAAGCAACCAGAATATTTATATTTTGAAAGAAAAAACTATTATTATCCAGATTTACCAAAAGGATATCAAATAACTCAAGAAACAAAACCAGCACCTATAGGAATATATGGTGAATTAACATATGAATGTAAAGATGAAATAAAAAAAGTAAGAATAAATAATATACACTTAGAAGAAGACTCAGCATCTATGGTTCACCTAGAAAAAGAATCATTATTAAACTATAATAGAGCAGGAGTTCCATTATTAGAATTAGTAACAGAACCAGATTTTCATAATGCTGATGAAGCTGTTTCTTTCTTAGAAACAATGAGATTAATATATCAATATGCAGAAATATCTGAAGCAGATGCTAAAAAAGGTCAAATAAGATGCGATGTTAACGTATCGATAATGGATAGTGATTTAGATGAAAAAAATCCAAATAATTGGGGAACCAAAGTAGAAATAAAAAATGTTAACTCTTTTAGTGGTGTAAGAGATGCTATTAATTATGAAATAGAAAGACAAATAGAATTAAAAGAATCTGGCAAATATGATGAAATGCCACAACAAACAAGAAGATGGGATGAAGAAACACTATCTACTGTTTATATGCGTGCAAAAGTAGATGCCATAGATTATAAATATTTTGTAGAACCCAATATACCTAAATTCAAAATATCTAGTGATTGGATAGAAACGATAAAAAAAGAAATACCAGAATTAGCACCAGAAAGAAAAGAAAAATACGCTAAGGAATATGGTTTATCAAATAAGGATGCAAGAACAATCGTAAAAGATAAAATACTAGCAGACTTCTACGAAGAATGTATTTCACTAAAATGTAATCCTAAAACAGCATCCAATTGGATTACTGGAAATATTTTAGGATATTTAAATAAATATGATTTGGAATTAAAAGATATTTACCTAACTCCAAAAATGTTAGTAAGTATTATAAATATGATAGAAACAGGTAAAATATCTTCTAAACAAAGTAAAGATATATTTGTTAAAGTGATAGAAGAAGAAAAAGAACCAGAAGAATTAGTAAAAGAATTAGGAATGACTCAAATAACAAATGAGCAAGAATTAATTAGCATTTTAGAAGAAATAATGGATGAAAATCCATCTCAAATAGAAGCATATAAAAAACAACCAAGATTATTAGATTATTTCATTGGTCAAATGATGAAAAAAACTAAAGGGAAAGCAAATCCTACGCTTGCTTCTAAATTATTAAAAAATAGATTAGATAGTATAATAGGAAAGGAGACTAGTATGAAAGCAAAAGTAACAGATAAATGTATTGGATGTGGATCTTGTGTTGCTATTACAGAATCAAAAATATTTGATTTTAATGATGATGGACTAGCAGAATGTGTTGTAGAAGAAATATCTGATGAAGATAAAGAACTAGCAGAAACAGCAAGAGATAATTGTCCAACAGGAGCTATTGAAATAGAGGAAGAATAATAAGAAAGGATTTAATCCTTTTTTATTATGTAATTCTTTACTTTTAACTACTTTTATTATAAAATATCATTAAGAGGACAGTGGTTGTAATATGAAGAATAATAACATCTTACCAGCAGATACATATGTAGTAATCAATAAGAGTATTATAGACACTGAAGATAGAAAAATATTAACAATGTTATATCAACCAGTAATAGGCCCAATTGCCATAATGTTATATTTTTCTTTATGGTCCGATTTAGATAAATCTGATATAATATCTAAAGAATTTACACATCATCACTTAATAACAAATATGCAACTATCTTTAGAAGAAATAGTAACAGAGAGAAGAAAATTAGAAGCAATAGGATTATTAAAGACATTTTATAAAGAAGAAAACATTAACAATTATATATATCAACTATATTCTCCAATAACAGCATCTGAATTTTTTAATCATCCTATATTAAACGTGGTATTATATAATAATACAGGAAAAAAAGAATATGAAGAAATAAAATCATATTTTAAAATACCTAGAATAAATACATCAGGATATCGAGATATAACATCATCATTTACAGAAGTTTTTTCATCAGTACCATTAACATCCTATGAAATATTAAATGATGACATAAGACAAAAAAATGTATTAAAATTAAATATAGATACTAATTTTGATTTTGATTTTTTAATTAGTTCATTACCAAATAGTATAGATAAAGAAAGAATATTTACTAAAGAAATTAAAGAATTAATATTAGAATTATCTTATCTTTACGATTTAGATGTAATAAAAATGCAAGATATAATAATGAGTTGTATTAATGAAAGAAACACAATCAACAAAGAAGATTTAAGAAAAACATGTAGAAATTATTATCAATTTGACAATCATGGATTACTACCTAGTGTAGTATATAATTCACAACCAGAATATCTAAAAAAACCTGAAGGAGATACATCAAAAAGAGCAAAAATGATATATACATTTGAAACACTAAGACCATATGAATTATTAAAAAGTAAAAACCAAGGAAGAGAACCTACAAATAGAGATATAAAACTAGCAGAAGACTTGATAATTAATTATGGATTAAAACCTGGAGTTGCTAATGTATTAATAGATTATATATTAAAAACAAACGATAATAAATTAACAAGATCTCTAGCAGAAACCATAGCAGGACAATGGCAAAGATTAAATATTGAAACAGTAGAAGACGCTATGCGTATCGCAGAAAAAGAACATAAAAAATATAAAAAGAATAATATAACAACAAAAATAAAAACAACAAGTAATACAAAATTACCAGAATGGTTTGATAAAGAAATAAAAAAAGAAGAAGTATCAAAAGATAGTTTAGAAGAAATGCAAAACTTATTAAAGGAGTATAATTAATATGAAAAATATAGGAGAAGTTATAAAAAATAATTACCATATGAATAAGAAACAATTAATTGAAGATTATGATAATTCCTTGGAAACAAATATTACCTTTAAAAAAATAGTATCTAAACTAAAATTACCTAAAGAATATTTAATGAAATACACAACCAAAATAGAAGACACAGCTACTGAACTAAATAATTGTCAAAAATGTAAAAATTTAAGTGAATGTAAAAATTCATATCAAGGATATGTTTATTATCCAGAAGTAATAAATGACAACCTTGTATTTGATTATATACCATGCAAATATAAAAAAGAACAAATAGAACATGATAAATATAAAGATAATATATACTTATATGAAATACCTAAAGAAATAAAAGAAGCTTCTATGAAAGATATAGATTTAGATGATCCAAAAAGATTTGAAATAATAAAATGGTTAAAAAAATTTATAGATAATTATGACGCAAATAAAGAAAATAAAGGATTATATTTAACAGGAAACTTTGGAAGTGGTAAAACATATTTAATATCAGCATGCTTAAATGAACTAGCAAAAAAAGAACATAAAATAGCTATAATATATTATCCAGAATTTCTAAGAAGCTTAAAAGAAGCTTTTAATGATTCAGATGAATATAATAATAGATTTAAATTTATAAAAAATGTAGAATTATTACTAATAGATGATATAGGTGCTGAAACAATGACAGAATGGTCAAGAGATGAAGTTTTAGGAACAATATTACAATATAGAATGCAAGAAGGATTAACTACATTTTTTACATCAAACCTAACAATAAAGGAATTAGAAGAACACTTTAGTATTTCCTCAAAAGGGGTAGAAAAAGTAAAAGCAAAAAGAATAATAGAAAGAATAAAATATTTAACTACTGAAATGGTAATGGTAAGTAGTAACAAAAGAGAAAGAGAGGATAAAAATGAAAAATAATATTAAAGAAGAATTTATTGATGAAAAAGGAAACAAAACAGAAATGATAATAACATCTAAAGATGATCAAGAAATAAATCTAAAACAAAACTATAAATTACAAAGACCAGATAGTAATAATAAGTATATGAAAAAAGGAGCTAAAGCTAAAGGAATACTAACATCAGATATAGGAATTAAAAGTCAAGGCTTTGCCCCAATATTTACTTTAGCATTAATAATAGCTCTAGGAGCAATAATAGTAGCATTTATATTTTGGAGATTATAACATATAAGGTGTAATCTAATTAATTAGATACATCTTTTATTATAAAAAGAAATTAACAAATTAAGGAGGTGTAATCTAATGAAATATACAGCATTACAAGTAAAAACCAGTTATTCTATATTAAAAAGTCTAAATAAAATAGATAAGTTAGTAAGTAAGGCAAAATCATTAGGGTACACATCCTTAGCAATTACTGATTATAATAACATGTTTGGAGTACCAGAATTCTATCAAACATGTATTAAAAATGATATAAAACCCATAATTGGATTAGAATTAACAGTAGATAACAAAGAAATATTATTATATGCAATAAACAATAATGGATATAAAAACCTAGTAAAACTATCTACTATAAAATCAGAAAAAGATATAACAATTAAAATATTATCACAATATAAAGATAATTTAGTATTAATAATACCATATAAAAACTATGATGAAGAAATATATAACCTATTTGAATATAAATATATAGGATATAAAAACAATTTTGAAAAAGAAAAAATAACTAAAGATAAAATACTAATTAATGATGTATCATACTTAAGTAAAGAAGATTATAAATATATAGATTATCTCTATATGATAAAAGATTTAAAAACATTAGGAGAATATGAATTAAATACCCATAAAAACCAACACTTACTAACAAATGAAGAAGTATTAGAACTATCAGATGAAAGAGATATAATTAATTCATCTATAGTAGCAGATTTATGTAATGTAGAAATATCATATACTAAGGATTTATTACCAATATATGATAAAACTTTAAATGCCTATGAATACTTAAGCTATCTATGTAACAAAGGCTTAGCAAAAAGATTAGATAACAAAGTAACAGATATTTATAAAGAAAGATTAGAATATGAGTTAAAAATAATTAACCAAATGAATTTTTGTAATTATTTTTTAATAGTATGGGACTATGTAAAATATGCTAAACAAAATAACATACTAGTAGGTCCTGGACGTGGTTCTGCTGCCGGTAGTTTAGTTAGTTATACATTAGGTATAACAGATATTGATCCAATAAAATATAATTTATTATTTGAAAGATTTTTAAATCCTGAAAGAGTAACAATGCCCGATATTGATATAGATTTTGATAGTGAAAAAAGACAAGAAATAATTAATTATGTAACAAATAAATATGGAGAAAAAAAAGTAGCAGGAATTATAACATTTGATACACTAGCATCTAAACAAGTAATAAGAGATGTTGGAAGAGTACTAGAAATAAGTATAACAGATATAGATGAAATATGTTCATATCTAACACCAAAAGAATCATTAAAAGAATCACTATCAAATAATCTAAAATTGAAAAGAATAATTGATAATGATATAAAATTGCAAAAACTATATGATATAGCAAACCATTTAGAAGGATTACCAAGAAATATTGGAATACATGCATCTGGAATAGTGATTTGTAGAAAAGATATAGATGATACAATACCATTATACAAAAATAATAAAGGAATATATACCACAGCATATTCTATGAATTATTTAGAACCTCTAGGTTTATTAAAAATGGACTTTTTAGGAATATCTAATTTAACACTAATCAATGAAGTAATTAATACTATAAGGGAAAAAGAAAAAATAAACATAACATTTACTAAAATACCTTTAACAGATAAAAAAACATTAGAAATATTTAAAAATGTAGAAACTGATGGAATATTTCAATTTGAATCAGCAGGTATAAAAAAATTTCTAGAAAAACTACAAGTATCATCATTTGATGATATAATAGCAGCCTTAGCATTATATAGACCAGGTGCTATGGATTTTATAGATAACTATATAAGAAGGAAAGTTGGAAAAGAAAAAATAGATTATTTAGATCCATCTTTAGAAAAAATACTATCCCCTACTTATGGAATAATTATATACCAAGAACAAATATTAGAAATAGCAAGAACATTAGCAAATTATTCATTAGGAGAAGCAGATATATTAAGAAGAGCAATATCTAAAAAGAAAGAAGAAATATTAATTCAAGAAAAGCCAAAATTCATTAGTAATAGTGTAAAAAATGGTTATTCTAAAGAAACTGCTGAAAAAATATATAACATGATATTAAAATTTGCTAACTATGGATTTAACAAATCTCATTCAGTAGGATATGCAACCGTAGCATATAAAATGGCATTTTTAAAAACATATTTCTTTAAATACTTTGAAACCGCTATATTAAATAATACCATAGGTAACGAAACAAAAACAAAGATATACCTAGAAGAAATAAAAAAACATAATATAAAACTATTACCACCAGATATTAATTTAAGTACAGATAAATACGAAATAGAAGTAAATAATATTAGATGTCCCCTATCAATAATAAAAAATATAGGTACATCTGTATCAAGTGAAATAATAAAAAATAGAGGAAATAACAATTATAAAAATATAATAGATTTTATTTGTAGAAATTATAGCACAACAATAAATAAAAAAGTAATTACTTCTCTCATATTAGCAGGAGCATTTAACAATCTAGGCTATAATGAAAAAACTCTATTAAATAATCTAGATAACCTAATTAATTATGGAGAACTTGTAAAAGATGCAGGATTGTTAGAAATAGAACCACCAGAAATAATAGAAAGTGATAATTTTACTAAAGAAGAAATAATATCAAATCAGTTAGATTCATTTGGTTTTTATTTATCTGATCACCCAACTAATATATATAAAGATAAAAAAGATATATCAACAAATGAAATAAATAAATACTTTGATAAATATATTACAATGACATTACTTATTGAAAAAATTAAAGAAGTAACCACTAAAAATAATGATATCATGGCCTTTTTAACAGCATCTGATGAGTATGGAATAATATCATTAACCCTATTTCCTAAAACATATAAACAATATAATGATATTAAAAAGAAAAATATAATTAAAATAAAAGGCCATGTAGAAAAAAGATATGATAAATATCAAGTAGTAGTAAATAGCTTAGAAATAATAAAAGATACCCTAAAATAAATTAAAAGGGTATCTTTTTGGTATATCTAATTCAAAACTTAATAATTTCTTATTAGTAGGATGAATAAATTCTATTTTTTTAGCATATAATGCAATATTAGTTTTATTATCACTATTAGGATTATATCTAGCGTCCCCTACTAAAGGATATCCTCTAGAAGAAAACTGTACTCTAATTTGATGACTTCTACCAGTTTCTAACTCTACTCTAACTAAACTCATATTATCTTTATAATCAAGCTTATTGTATTTTAATTTAGCAATCTTTCCATTATTCTTATCAGTAACAAAAGAAGTATTAGTTTTATTATCCTTAGATAAATAATCAATCATCTCTCCCCTATCGTTAATATTGCCTTCACAAACTAAAATATATGTCTTCTTCAAAGTATGAAGAGATACTTGCTCACTTAACCTAGAAGCAGCCTTACTAGTTTTAGCAAAAACCATTACTCCGCCTACTGGTCTATCAAGCCTATGTATAAGACCTAAATATACATTACCAGGCTTGTTATATTTTTCTTTTATATAATCTTTTATCATATTAAGTAAATCTTTATCATGAGAATCATCTTCACAAGTAGGAATATTTATAGGCTTTTCTACTACAATAATATGATTATCTTCGTAAATAATATTAATCTTTGGTAACTTTTCCATATATTCCACAAGGTAGAATTAAATTGTTTTCTTTAACAGGTAACCCGATTTCACCAGACTCTACCCTACTCCCTTCAAAAGTTATTTTAAGAATATTATTTAATGAAGTTGGAGAAATGCCTGTAGTATAAGAATTAATTAAGATAAAATCATAATCCTTATCCATAACATCTTTAACCTTTAATAATAATTCTTGTATATTATCTTCTAATCTCCATACTTCTCCATTAGGCCCTCTACCATAACTAGGAGGATCCATTATAACTCCGTGATAAGTTCTTCCTCTTCTTTTTTCTCTTTCTAAGAATTTAATAACGTCATCCACAATAAATCTAATCTTATTACTTTCAAGATTACATAAATGCATATTTTCTTTAGCCCACTCAATCATTCCCTTTGAAGCATCAACATGAACAACTTCTGAAGCTCCAGCATAAGATGCAGCCATAGTAGCACATCCAGTATACGCAAATAAATTTAACACTCTATAATCTTTTATATTAGCTTTATTAATTCTATCCATTATATAATCCCAATTAATAGCCTGTTCAGGAAATATACCAGTATGCTTAAAATTAGTAGGGCTTACTTTAAACTTTAATTCTTTATAATTAATAGTCCAATAATCAGGAAGTTTAGATTTAAATTCCCAATTACCTCCCCCTTTATTACTTCTATGATAAAATCCATCCCATTTATTCCATATAGAACTAGTAGATTTATTCCATATTATTTGAGGATCAGGTCTTCTTAAAATATAACTACCCCACTTCTCTATTTTTTCTCCATCACCAGTAGCAAGACATTTATAATCAATCCATTCATTGCTAACATTAATCATATTATCCCTCTTTCAATAAAATAATTATAATGTTTATCTAATAAAAAAGCAATAAAAAAGACTTTATATAAAAGTCTATATTTATTTAGTATCTTTTTTTACATATTCTTCTTTCATAACAGAAATCATTCTAATTAAGAAATCTAAATCACTACTTAAAAGATGTTTACATTCTTCGGTAATAATTCTAATTTTTTCACTATCACTACCTTTATTAGTATTAATATCCATTAAACTAGCAACATCTACTTTAAAGAAATCTGCTATTCCCTTAATAATGGATAAAGTTGGCTCTGATTTTCCTGTTTCTATCCTTGATAAATAATTTCTATTTATTTTTAATAATAAAGCTAAATTTTCTTGTGATATATTATGATTTTTCCTAAGTAATTGTATTTTTTTACCAAAATCCATAAAAGCACCTCTTCAATAACTACAATAATTATAAATAAATAAATAGAAAACAAAAATAGATGGCACATTTTTTTAACGATATCGGTAATATTATTACCAAAAATAAAAAAATAATTACAAAAAAAACTAAATATAATTTGACATAATAATATAAAAGTGCTATATTATAGCTAGCACGAAAGGTGTTTTTATTTTAGGTAAATTAAGGAGGAAATATGAAAAACATATTTAAAGCAATTGGAAGATATTTCAAAGGAGTAAAAAAAGAAACAAGTCGTATTAGATGGACTAGTGGAAAAGATTTAGTAAAATATTCTTTAACTGTAGTATTATTTATGCTATTCTTAGGCGTATATTTTTATGGAATAGATTTATTAATCACATTATTAAGGAGTAATATATAATGAAGAAAGAATGGTATGTAGTAAATACTGTAAGTGGATATGAATACAAAGTAAAAGAAAAACTTGAAATGATGATTGACTCTATGGAATTGCACGATAATATATTTAGAGTAATAGTGCCAGAACAAAAAATAGTAGAAGTAAAAAATGGAGTAAAAAAAGAAAAAGTAAAAAAAATGTTTCCTGGTTATGTATTAATAGAAATGGTAATGTCAGATGAAGCATGGTATATAGTAAGAAATACACAAGGAGTAACAGGATTTATAGGCTCATCAGGTAAAGGAGCAAAACCAATTCCATTATCGCCTGCAGAAGTAGACAAAGTATTGAATACAATGGGATTAAGCAGAATAGATGCATCTAAAGAATTAGAAACAGGTAAAAAAGTAAAAATATTATCAGGACCATTTAAAGATATGTCAGGAAAAATAATAAGTGTTGATATGAAAACACAAAAAGTAAATGTTAGTGTTGACTTATTTGGTCAAGAAACAAATGTAGAAGTCGATTTATCAGATATTGAAGCCTAAATAAAAACAAAAAAACTATTGATAATAGAATAAAAATATGATATTATTATAACCGCAACCAGATAATAGGTTTAAAAGTGGGAGGCAAAGAAGACGGCGGACAGCCTTTGCTTGTCGTATGAACCACTCGCGAAAAAATATATGAATATGGAGGTGTTTTTCGTGGCAAAAGAAGTTACAAAAATAATTAAATTACAAATACCTGCCGGTAGAGCAACACCAGCTCCACCAGTTGGAACTGTATTAGGACCTGCAGGAATTAACCTACAAGAATTTTGTACAAAATTCAATGATGCAACAAAAGATAAAATGGGAGATGTATTACCAGTTGAAATAACTATCTATGAAGATAGAACATTTGATATGGTTTTAAAAACTCCACCAGCAGCATTCTTATTAAAGAAAGTTGCTAAAGTAAAGAAAGGTAACTCTAAAGGAGAAACAGTAGCAACTATTACTAAAGATCAACTAAAAGAGATTGCCGAAACTAAATTGCCAGATTTAAATGCTTACACAGTTGAAGAAGCAATGAAAATTGTTGAAGGAACTGCTCGTAACATGGGAATCGAAGTAAAATAATAATTATTCCTATAGGTTTATACCTACGTGGAAGGATTAAAGTCCGCTATTAACCACATAAGGAGGTAATAAAATGAGTAAAAGTAAAAGACACATAGCAAATTTAGAAAAAATTGATAGAACTAAATTATATGATGTAGAAGAAGCAGTAAAATTAGTAAAAGAAACATCAAATTCAAAATTTGATGGAACATTAGAAGTAGCTATGAATCTTAATCTAGATCAAAAGAAAGCAGATCAACAATTAAGAGGAGCTGTAGTGTTACCACATGGAACTGGTAAAAGTAAAAGAATTTTAGTCTTAGCAAAAGGAGATCATGCTAAAGAAGCAAAAGAAGCTGGAGCTGATTTTGTTGGTGATATAGATATGATTAATAAGATTGAAAAAGAAAATTGGTTTGATTTTGATGTAATCATAGCAACACCAGAAATGATGCCTATGCTAGGTAAAATTGGTAAATTATTAGGACCAAAAGGATTAATGCCAAATCCAAAAACAGGTACAGTAACTACAGAAGTAGCTAAAGCTATTGAAGAAACTAAAAAAGGAAAAGTTAACTATCGTACAGATAGTTTTGGAAATATTCATGGTGTATTTGGAAAAGCAAGTTTTGATGAAGAAAAGCTTGTTGAAAATTTAAAAGCATTCGTTAATGTTATTTTAAAAGCAAAACCAAGTACAATAAAAGGAATATATGTAAAGAATATTGCAATATCTTCTACTATGGGTCCAGGAATTAAAATAGATATAAATTCATTTGACAAATAAAAAGTATTGTAATATAATATAAAACGTTGAAGAGTTATGCCGTAGACAGTAAGGACTATATAGTTTGAAAATCTTACCGAGGAATAAAAAAATATAGAACTTTTTTATCCCTCACTCTATGAGGGATTTATTTATGGCATTAAAGAAAGGAGCTGTAAAAGTGGCAAATGCAAAGATAATTGAACAAAAGGCATCAATAGTTGAAGAAATAAAAAATAAATTCGAAAATGCCAAATCTGTTGTTTTATTCAATGCAAGAGGATTGAAAGTTTCTGAAGTAAATGAACTAAGAAGAAGCTTAAGAGAATCAGGTTCCGATTACAAAGTATATAAAAATACACTAGCTAAAAGAGCAGTAGAAGGAACTGATTATGATTTAGCGAGTTACTTAGAAGGACCAACTGCTATATCATTTTCTAAAGATGAATTAGCACCAGTAAAAATAATAAGTGATTTTGCAAAAGACCACAAAGCACTAGAAGTTAAAGTAGGAATTGTTGAAGGAAAATTAGCTGATGTAAATGAATTAAAGGAATATGCTAAAATACCTTCAAGAGAAGGATTACTTACAATGCTAGCAGGTGGAATGATAGGAGTAGTAAGAGACCTATCAATATGTTTAGATTTGTATTCTAAACAAAAAGAAGAAAATTAATTAAGGAGGAAATAAAAATGGCTAAATTAACAAAAGAAGATTTTATAAATGCTTTAAAAGAAATGTCAATTCTAGAAGTAAAAGAATTAGTAGATGCAATGAAGGAGGAATTTGGTGTTGATCCAAGTGCTGTAGCAGTAGCTGCACCAGTAGCAGGAGCTGCAGTTGAAGAAGGACCTTCAAAGGTAAATGTTGTTTTAACAGCAGCAGGACCAAATAAAATTGCAGTTATCAAAATTGTTAGAGATGTAACAGGATTAGGATTAAAAGAAGCTAAAGACATTGCTGACAATGGTGGAAATGTTAAAGAAGGAATTGACAAAGCAGAAGCAGACGAACTAAAAGCTAAATTTGAAGAAGCTGGAGCAACAGTAGAACTTCAATAATAAATGGACTTAGTAAAACTAGGTCTTTTTCTATGCAAACTAATCACACTGATAAATAAAAACGTAATATAAATACAAGAGGTGTTATCATGAGAAACTCGAAATCAATTGAATAGATATAAAGATAGGCTTAATAAAGAAAAATAATATACATTATAATATTATTAGAAATCATAAAAATATTTAATAATTATAAAAAACAATAGAAAAAGTTAATAATTATTAGTTTTTTCATTGACTTTTTACAAAGGAGATGCTAATATTATATATTGGAAACGCGTCTCCTTTTCGCGTTATTATCTAAAAAAATTAGGCATAGGGGTGAAATTAATGGCTTATAAATTAAAGCAAAGCGGGGATTATAGAAAAAGAAGAAACTATTCTATGATCAAAAATTCATTAGAACTTGATAACTTATTACAAATTCAAAAAGAATCATATAATTGGTTCGTACAAGAAGGAATAAAAGAGGTGTTTGAAGACTTATTTCCTATTGAGAGCTTTTCTGGGAGCTTATCATTAGAGTTTGGTGAATATGAATTTGATACACCAAGATACTCTTTAAAAGAATGTAAAGATAGACAAATAACCTATGCATCTCCATTAAAAGTTCAAACAAGACTTTTTAATAATGAAACTGGAGAAGTAAAAGAACAAGAAATATTTTTGGGAGATATGCCTTTAATGACTGAAAGTGGTACATTTATTATAAATGGTGCAGAAAGAGTAATTGTATCACAATTAGTTAGATCTCCAAGTGTTTACTATTCCAAAGAAATGGATAAAAATGGTAAACCAGTTTTTGCGTCTAAAGTTATTCCTACAAGAGGTACTTGGCTAGAATATGAAATAGATGCAAAAGATGTAATCTATGTAAGAATAGATAGAACAAGAAAAGTACCAATTACTACATTATTAAGAGCTTTTGGATTATCAAGTGATGAAGATATCTTAAAAGTATTTAATAATAATGCTTATTTAAAAAATACAATAGAAAAAGATTCAACTAAGAATACTGATGAAGCATTAATAGAAATATATGAAAAATTAAGACCAGGAGAACCTACAACATTAGATTCTTCTAAAAACCAATTAATTACTAGATTCTTTGATAACTTCCGCTACGATTTAGCTAAAGTAGGAAGATATAAATTTAATAAGAGACTAAATATAACAGATAGACTATTAAATAATACCCTAGCACAAGATATAGTAGTTAATGGAGAAACAATCTTTACAGATGGTACAAAAATTACTAAAGAAGTATATAATAAATTACAAGAATTATTAAAAGATGGATATGGAAGAGAAGAAGTAAAAATAAATGAAGAATTAGATAATCATAATATAGTTCAAGTATTATACTTATATTCTCCAAAAGATCCAAAGAAAAAGATTAAAATAATGGGTAATGACCAAACAATAGATGTAAGAACATTAACGATATCTGATGTATATGCATCTGTAAATTATTACCTAAATTTACTAGATGGAATAGGACACGATGATGAAATAGATCACTTAGGAAATAGACGTGTAAGACAAGTTGGAGAATTATTACAAAATCAATTAAAAATTGGATTAGCACGTATGGAAAGAGTAGTTAGAGAAAGAATGACTACTCAAGATATAGAAACAGTAACACCAAAAAGCTTAATTAACATTAGACCAGTTACTGCAGTAATTAAAGAATTTTTTGGCTCAAGCCAATTATCACAATTCATGGATCAAGTAAATCCAATAGCAGAATTAACACATAAAAGAAGATTATCTGCATTAGGACCAGGCGGACTATCAAGAGATAGGGCTGGAATGGAAGTTCGTGACGTTAACCCTTCTCATTATGGTAGAATATGTCCAATTGAATCACCAGAAGGACAAAATATTGGATTAATAACATCTTTGGCAAGTTATGCTAAGATAGATGAATATGGATTTATTCAAACTCCATACAGAAAAGTAGAAAATAGAAAACTAACTGATAAAGTTGAATATTTAACTGCAAATGAAGAACAAGATTATTATATATCACAAGCAACAGTTAATGTAGATGATGATGGATATATAGTAGACGATCAAGTAACAGGTAGATTAAATGGTGAAAACGTAATTATACCTGCAGATCAAGTAGATTATATAGACGTATCTCCACAACAAGTTGTATCAGTTACTACAAGTTTAATTCCATTCTTAGAGCATGATGATGCAACTCGTGCCCTAATGGGTGCAAACATGCAACGTCAAGCACTACCACTATTAACTACTGAAGCACCATATGTAGGAACTGGTGTAGAATATGTTGCAGCACGTGATAGTGGAGCAGTAGTTGTAGCAAAAGCACAAGGTGTAGTAGAGTATGCTGATGCCAAAAAAATAGTAATAAAAAATGCTAAAGGAACAGATACATACGATTTAGCAACATTTGAAAGATCAAACCAAGGAGAAACAGCTAATCATAGACCAATTGTTAGAAAAGGCGATAAAGTTAAAAAAGGACAAGTAATAGCAGATGGTCCAAGTACAGATAAAGGTGAACTAGCACTAGGTAAAAACATGACAATTGCATTTATGACATTTAATGGATACAACTTTGAAGATGCAGTAATAATGAATGAAAGATTAGTAAATGAAGATGTATATACATCATTGCATATAGAAGATTATGAAACTCAATGCCGTGATACAAAATTAGGACCAGAAGAAATAACAAGAGATATACCAAATATAAGTGAAGATGCACGTAAAAATTTGGATGAAAATGGTATTATTAAAATAGGAACAGAAGTTAAAGAAGGAGATATTCTAGTAGGTAAAGTTACACCTAAAGGAATGGCTGATTTAACAAGTGAAGAAAAATTATTACATGCAATATTTGGAGAAAAAACAAGAGAAGTAAGAAATTCATCTCTTACAGTACCACATGGTGGAGAAGGTATTGTACATGACGTTAAGATATACACCAAAGAAGATAATGATGAATTACCTAGTGGTGTAAGTAAAGTAGTAAGAGTATATATAATTCAAAAACGTAAAATTCAAGTCGGAGATAAAATGTCAGGAAGACATGGTAATAAAGGTGTTATATCACTAATATTACCACAAGAAGATATGCCATATTTACCAGATGGTACTCCAATAGATATAATGTTGAATCCACAAGGTGTTCCATCTCGTATGAACATCGGACAAGTACTAGAATTGCATATGGGAATGGCTTGTAAAAAGCTAGGTGTACACATAGCAACGCCAGTATTAGATGGTGCAAGTACAGAAGATGTAAAAGCAATGATGAAAGAAGCTGGAATGGACGAAGATGGTAAAACAATATTATATGATGGAAGAACAGGAGAACCATTTGATCATAGAATAAGCGTTGGAGTAATGTACTTCGTAAAATTACATCACATGGTTGATGATAAGTTACATGCTAGGTCTACAGGACCATATTCATTAGTAACACAACAACCATTAGGTGGTAAAGCACAATTTGGTGGACAAAGATTTGGAGAAATGGAAATTTGGGCTCTAGAAGCATATGGAGCATCACATGTATTACAAGAAATTCTAACTTATAAGTCAGACGATGTAGTAGGACGTGTAAAAGTATATGAATCAATTGTAAAAGGAAATCCACTACCAAACCCAGGAATACCAGAAGCATTCAGAGTATTAATTAAAGAATTCCAAGCTTTAGGTCTAGACATATCGGTAATTAATAATGACGATGAGGTTGTAGGATTTAAAGAATTAGAATCAAGAGATGACGATGATGATGAAGAAATGCCACTAGTTGAAGAAGTAAATAACAATAACGCGATGGAAAAAATAGAAGACGAAAATGATGTCTTAGAAGATGATTATGACGATGAAGATGACTACGATGAAGAAAATGATAATTATG
Organism: Bacilli bacterium; assembly: GCA_017432825.1. Taxonomy (GTDB): domain Bacteria; phylum Bacillota_I; class Bacilli_A; order RF39; family UBA660; genus RUG11198. The sequence continues at coordinate 147,786 of JAFRIJ010000011.1, read as the reverse complement.
AAGATTTTGAAGATATTGAAGAAATAGAAGAGGATGTTGAAGAAATAGGAGGTGAGTTCTAATGGTAGAAGCAAATAAATTTAAAGCTTTAAAAATTGGAATCGCTTCTCCTGAACAAATTCGTGAGTGGTCATATGGAGAAATAAAAAAACCAGAAACAATAAATTATAGAACATTAAAACCAGAACGTGATGGATTGTTCTGTGAAAAAATATTTGGACCAACAAGAGATTACGAATGTAACTGTGGAAAATATAAAAGATTAAGATATAAAGGAATAATCTGCGATCGTTGTGGAGTTGAAGTAACAAAATCAAAAGTTAGAAGAGAAAGAATGGGACATATTGAACTTGCAAGCCCTGTAAGTCATATATGGTATGTAAAAGGAATTCCATCATATATTGGATTATGTCTAGATATGTCTCCTAGAGAATTAGAAGAAGTAATTTATTTTGTATCTTATGTAGTATTAGACCCAGGAGCAACAACATTAGTTAAAAAACAAACTCTATCTGACAAAGAATATCGTGTATATTATGAAAAATATGGAAACACATTCAAAGTAGGTATGGGAGCATCAGCTATTAAAGAATTATTAAGTCAAGTTGATGTAGAAAAAGAATTAGAAGAATTACAAAAAGAATTAACTAATGCAACTGGACAAAGAAGAGTTAGATTAGTCAAAAGATTAGATGTATTAAATGCTTTTGCAACATCTGGAAACAAACCAGAATGGATGATTTTAGAAGCATTACCTGTAATACCACCAGAATTAAGACCAATGATTCAATTAGATGGTGGAAGATTTGCAACATCTGATTTAAATGATTTATATAGAAGAGTAATTAATAGAAATAATAGATTAAAAAAATTAATTGAATTAGGAGCTCCATCTATTATTATACAAAATGAAAAACGTATGTTACAAGAAGCAGTTGACGCATTATTTGACAACGGACGTCGTGGAAGAAGTGTAACAGGAGCTGGAAATAGAGCATTAAAATCACTATCTAGTATGTTAAAAGGAAAACAAGGTCGTTTCCGTCAAAACTTACTAGGAAAACGTGTTGACTACTCAGGACGTTCAGTTATAGTAGTAGGACCAGATTTAAAAATGTATCAATGCGGTATACCTAAAGATATGGCACTTGAACTATTTAAACCACATGTAATAAATGGATTAGTATCAAGAGAATTAGCAAACAATATTAAAGCCGCTAAAAAAATGATAGAAAATAAAGACCCTAAAGTATGGGATGTTGTAGAAGATATAATTAAAGAACATCCAGTTATGTTAAACCGTGCACCAACATTGCACAGATTAGGTATTCAAGCATTTGAACCTAAATTAATATCTGGAAAAGCAATAAGATTACATCCACTAGTAACAACAGGATTCAATGCAGATTTTGATGGAGACCAAATGGCTGTCCATGTACCATTATCTGAAGAAGCCAAAGCAGAAGCAAGAATCTTAATGCTTGGAGCAAATAATATCTTAAGTCCAAAAGATGGATCGCCAATAGTAACACCATCACAAGATATGATTTTAGGTAATTATTATATAACTATGGAAAAAGATGATGAACCTGGAGAAGGAAGAGTATTTAAAAATACAAATGAAGCCCTAATGGCATATCAAAGAAGAGATATAACTCTTCATACAAGAATAGCAGTTCCAGTAAATTCATTTAAACACAAAGTATTCTTAGATACATATAAAAATAAATATTTAATTACAACTGCAGGTAAAATAATATTTAATGAAATATTACCAGATTCATTCCCATTCTTAAATGAACCATCAACAGAAAATATAGAAGGATTTACACCTGCTAAATACTTTGTTGATTATGGAAAAAATATCAAAGAAGAAATTAAAAATATAGAAAGAGCTAAACCATTTAATAAAGGTACTCTAGAAAAAATAATAGCTCAAATGTTCAAAAGATATAGAACTACAGAAACATCTATATTCCTAGATAAATTAAAAGATCAAGGATTTAAATATTCTACTTATTCAGGTATTACTATAGCATATTCTGATATAGTAACAAGTAAAAATAAAGATGAGATAATAGAAAAAAGTAATAAAGAAGTTAAGAAAATAAATAAACAATTCCAAAGAGGTTTAATTACTGATAAAGAAAGATTAGATTTAGTAATTGACGTATGGAATAAAGCCAAGGAAGAAATTCAAGATGAATTAAGTGAATACGCAAAATCAAAAGATTTTGAAGATAATCCTATATTTATTATGATGAATTCTAAAGCTCGTGGATCAATTTCTAACTTCGTACAATTAGCAGGTATGCGTGGTATAATGGCAAAACCAAATGGTGAACCAGTTGAAATACCAATCTTATCATCATTTAATGATGGATTATCAGTATCTGAATTCTTCTTGTCAACACATGGTGCACGTAAAGGTAGTGCTGATACAGCACTTAAAACAGCTGACTCTGGTTATATGACTAGACGTCTAGTTGATGTAGCACAAGACATAATTGTAAGAGAAGAAGATTGTAAAACAACACAAGGCTCATTAGTAAAAGCATTTACAGATGAAAAGAATGGTATAATTGAACCACTATATGATAGAATATTAGGAAGATTTACAAATAAAAAAGTAATTAATCCTGAAACAAAAGAAGTTATTTGTGAAAAAGATACATATATAACTGAAACAATAGCAGATAAAATAATTAAAGCTGGTATTGAAGAAGTAGAAATAAGAAACGTATTAACATGCCGTACAAATCATGGCGTTTGTCAAAAATGTTATGGACGTAATCTTGCTACTGGTAACCTAGTTGAAATAGGTGAAGCAGTAGGTATAATGGGAGCTCAATCAATTGGTGAACCAGGAACTCAGCTAACAATGAGAACATTCCATACTGGTGGAGTTGCTGGAGCAGATATTACACAAGGTTTACCTCGTGTTGAAGAATTATTTGAAGCTCGTATACCAAAAGGAAAAGCATTAATATCAGAAATAGATGGTAAAGTTGCAAAAATAGATGATGTAAATGGAAGATTTAAAATTTACATTAAGAATAGTAAAGAAACAAGAGAACACCTTACTATGTATGGAGCAAAACTAAAAGTTGAAAAAGGTATGTCAGTAAATGCTGGAGACCAATTAACTGAAGGTAGTGTATCTCCAAAAGAATTATTAGCAGTTACAGATCCAAATACAGTACAACAATATATCTTAAAAGAAGTACAAAAAGTATATAGATCTCAAGGTGTTGATATTAATGATAAACACGTAGAATTAATAGCAAGAAGAATGATATCTCAAATGCGTATAGTTGATGCTGGAGATACAAACTTTGTACCAAGTACTACAGTAACAATTAATGAATTTACTGAAGGAAATAAAGATGTAATTATCCAAGGTAAAAAACCAGCTATAGGACAACCAATATTATTAGGTATAACTAAAGCTGCATTACAAACTGATTCATTCTTATCATCAGCATCATTCCAAGAAACAACAAGAATATTAACTGAAGCAGCTGTAAAAGGAAGTACTGATAAATTACATGGATTAAAAGAAAATGTAATTATAGGTAAATTAATTCCAGCAGGAACTGGTGCTAAAGAATATATGGACATAGGATATACACTTGAAAAAGAATTCTACGATGAAGAACCATCAGAAGTATTAGAAGAAGAGTTTATGGAATAACATAAATTCTTTTTTTTGTAAATAAACATGTAAAATAAAATCCACAATCATGTGGATTTTATTTATTAGTCAAAATTTTATCAATTAGACCGTATCTTAGAGCTTCCTTACTATCCATAAAACAATCGCGTTCCGTATCTTTATTGATTTTACTAATACTTTTACCAGTATTAAGAGACAAAATCTTATTTAAATGTTTCTTTAATTTAATTATTCTTTCTGCGGCAATTTTAATCTCTGTAGCTTGCCCTTGAGCACCACCTAATGGTTGATGAATCATCACTTCAGAATTTTCTAAACAATACCTCATTCCTTTTTCACCACTTGATAATAAGAAAGCAGCCATAGAAGCAGCAATTCCAATACAAATAGTTGAAACTTTACTAGATATATAATTCATAGTATCATATATAGCCATACCAGAAGTAATACTTCCACCTGGAGAATTAATGTATAAACTAATACTATCATGATTAATACCATCTAAATATAATAATTGTGCGATAACACTATTAGCAAGGTTATCATCAATTTCTCCACTTAAAATAATAATCCTATCTTTTAACAATCTAGAATAAATATCATAAGCTCTTTCTCCGTAATTACTCTTTTCAATAACAGTTGGTATTAAGTTCATATTATCACCTATATATATATTAAGATAATAATACATAAAATATACATTAATTATTTTGACAAAATAAACTATAATTAGTATAATATAATAAACTAGAAAGAATAGAATGTATAGGAGAGGGTAAAAAATGGATAGAATAATAATAACATTTGAAGATGGTACAAAAAAAGAATATCCTAGAGCCATAACACTAAGAAAAATAATAGAAGATGTACAAGAAAATTACGAACACGAAATAATATGTGCTAAATTTAAAAATCAAATAATTAATTATGATGATGTTATAATGAAAAGTGGAGAGTTAGTTTTCTATGATATAACAAATCCTGAAGGAAACAAAATATATGAAAGAGGATTAATATTTTTATTTGTAACATGCACAATGAAAGTACTAGGTAAAGATACTAAAATAAAAATAAGACATCCAATAGATAAAGGAATTTATTGTGAAATAGATAAGAAAATTACTGATAAAGAATTAGAAGAAATAAAAAAATTAATGACAGAAAAAGTAAAAGAAAACTTACCATTTAAAGAAATAGAAACATCTAGAATTGAAGCTATAGAATATTTTAAGAAAATAAAGAGATATGATAAAGTAAAAACCCTATCATATAATACATCTAATATAGTAAAATTGTATAAATTAGATGGAGTATATAACTATATTATAGGAAATATTCCAAAAGAAACAGGAATACTTAAAAAGTTTGATTTAACTAAAATTGACGATAAAGGAATAGTTTTAAGATATCCATTTACTTATAATAATGGAAAAATAAAAAAATATGAATACCATGAGAAGTATGTAAAAAGCTTAGATGAATACTCAAATTGGGCTAATTTATTAAATATAAATAATGTTGGAGAATTAAATGAAGCAATAATAAAAGAAGGAACAGGTGAAATAATAAATTTATCTGAAACTCTTCAAGAACACAAATTATTTACAATAGCAGAAGAAATACATAAAAATAAAAAAGATATTAAAATAGTATTATTATCAGGACCATCTTCATCAGGAAAAACAACAACATCAAAAAAATTAGCCCTATATTTAAAAACATTAGGATTAAAACCTCATCCATTATCTTTAGATGATTATTTCTTAGAAAGAGATGAAACACCACTAGGAGATAATGGAAGACCAGATTTCGAAAGTCTAAGAGCTATAGATATTAATTTATTTAATAAACAATTAAAAAAGTTATTAGAAGGTCATCAAGTAACAACACCAACATTTAACTTTGTAACAGGAAAAAAAGAATTTAAAAAAACTCTAAAATTAGAAGAAAACGATATATTAATAATAGAAGGACTACATACACTAAATGAAGAACTAACTAAAGAAATACCTTCTAAAAACAAATATAAAATATATTTAAGTCCATTAACATTTCTAAATATAGATGATGATAATAGAATTAGTTTGACAGATATAAGATTACTAAGAAGAATAGTAAGAGATTACTACACAAGAGGCTATTCGCCAGCAACAACAATAAAAACATGGATTGATGTAAGAAAAGGAGAAGAAAAATACGTATTTCCTTTCCAAGATGAAGCAGATGTAATCTTTAATACATTCTTAGCATATGAATTTGGAGTCTTAAAAACATACGTAGAACCATTACTATATTCCGTAACACCAGATGATCCAGGATATGATACCGCTATTAGATTGCTAGAAATATTAAAACTAGTATTACCAATTCCAAGCGAAAACGTACCAAAATTATCTATATTAAGAGAATTTATAGGAGGAAGCTATTTTCAAATATAGCTCCTCTTTTTTTATAAAAAAAAGAAATCTATATAAGATTTCCTACTATTCCATAAGATACTATACTCATAATAATAGAAGCTAGTATTACACCTAAAATAATACATAAGAATGATTTCTTTTTATCTAATCCTAACATAATAGCAAGTAATGAACCTGTCCATGCCCCCGTTCCAGGAAGAGGAATGCCTACAAATAAGATTAATCCTAAATAACCATACTTATCAATTTGTTTCCTATTATTATTAACCTTTTTCTCTAACCATCTAACAAATTTAGAAGTAATTTTCCATTTTTCAAATATATTTAAAATAAATTCTAAAAATAATAAAATAAAAGGAATAGGCAGCAAATTACCAATAATACATATTATTAAAGCTCTTAAATAAGGAATATGTAATAAAGTAGCTGCTAACATACCACCTCTTAATTCTAAAATAGGAAACAAAGAAATAATAAAAATAACTAATTCTTTATTTAAACTTCCAAAAATATCTATAAAAAATTTAACTAAACTACTCATATATCTACCTCACTAATAAATTATATTATATATTATAAATACTGTCAAATAATAAAAAAACTACTGTAATAGTAGTTATGAAATTGTAATATTATCATTAAGTAACAAAACATTTTGCGCTTGATATCCCTTATCAGTAGTAATTAAATCAAAGGAAACATAATCACCTGATTCTAGAGATTTATATCCATCTTTCTTTATTTGTGAATAATGAACAAATACATCTTCCATTTCATTATTTTCAATAAAACCATACCCCTTAGCGTCATTAAACCACTTAACTCTACTTTTCATAATTCTTTTTAATCCTCCTAACTAATATTTTACTACCCAAATATAATATCATATTTTAAATAACAAAGGCAAAATTGATGATAAAAAGTATAAATTAAATGATTTTCAGTAATATTAATTAACATAATTTCTATCTATTATTTTATTTTCTAATTCTCTTTTTCTATTTCTAGATACCAAAGCAATAGTATCATTATAAAATTTAATAATATTATTACTAATATCATAACTAACAATATTATCAATATTTACTATACAACTTCTATGACATTTATAAAATCTATTATCATTATCTAAAATATTCATAATTTTATTAATAGATAAATTAATAATATACTTACAATCTTTAGTAACAATAGTAGAATCATTATTACATAAATTCTTTTCAATATAATATATATCATTATATAGAATATGAAATAGTTCATTACAATACTTAAAACATAAAGACTTATTTCTATTTACAATATTATAATTAATATTTAAATAAATACTTAATAATTCATAAATATTATCTTTTCTAAATATGACATCAACAGAGTAATTTTTTTTAAACCATAACAACTCATTATCACTAAAAACATTATTATCAAAAATACAAATTATTGGACTATAATTATCCTTGCTTAGTCTTAATTCCTTTATAAATTTAACATTATCTTCATCAATAAAATCAAAAATAAATATCTTTCTTCCTTTAATATTATCAAAAGAAAAACTATTAATAGCATGAATCCTATAATCAGTTTTTTTATCATTCATTAATTTATGAATAATTTCTTTATAAAGATGTAAATAACTATTACTGCTAGAACATATAACAAAATTAATCATTTTAATCTCCTAACTTTATGGGTGCGTGATAAAAATGTAACATAATCATATATATCATAATATTTAATAAAACTAAATACAAAAATTTACTATCCATAAGTTTAAATAACAACTAAAAGTTAATTATAATAACATAATCATCCTTAAAAGAATGATTTTTTAATTATATTGGCATATACTTTTATAGAGGTGAATTATGCAAACAACATATACTATAAAAAGAGGAGATACCTTATATGGAATAAGTAATCAATTTGGAGTATCAGTTAGTGATTTAGCTAGCATTAATAATATTAATATAAATACACCACTTCAAATAGGTAAAACATTAATTATTCCCACTAATACAGGAATTAATCCAAGTAATTATATAACATATACAGTAAAAAAAGGAGATAGCTTATATTCAATAGCAAAAAAATATGATACAACAGTAAACGAATTAATAAGCATAAACAAATTAAAAAATACCAATTTATCTATAGGTCAAAAATTACAAATACCAGAAACATATAATAATGAAAATAGTATAACCTTACCTAATTATATAAATTATACAGTAAAAAAAGGAGACACCTTATATTCAATAGCAAAGAAATATAATATAACTCCAGATACCATAATTAAAGATAATTCATTACAAAGCAATACACTATCTATAGGACAAAATCTTAAAATAAGGACAACAACACAAATAGTAGAAGAATGCTTTGGAGAAGAATACATACCACCAAAAGAAGAAACTACTATTACATATATAGTTAAAAAAGGAGACACCTTATATTCTATAGCAAAAAAATATAATACAACAGTAGAAAGTATTAAGAATAAAAATAATTTAAAAACAAATTCCCTAACAATAGGGCAACAATTAATTATTTAAGGAGGAAATATGAATACAGTTAATATAACTGATACTAACTTTATTAATACAGAAATATATAAAAAGTTTATGGAAGAAAATCCAGGAAGAGGAATTCTAATGATAAGAGCATCCGCTGCTAAAGAAGCAATTCCAATTTCTAATCTAGATATAACAGTAAGTAAAATAATAGATAATTATAATGTAATATTTTTTAAAGGGAAAACAGATAATTCAGGAATGATAAAAAATATATCATTACCAACCCCAGCGCAAAATATAAACGATTTAACCATACCACAAAGCACAACATATGAAATAAGTGCTAATACAGAGGATAGTAGCATAAAACAAATATATACAATCAGTATGTACAATAATATATGTGTTGTTCAAAACATTAATATAACACCACAAATGAATGAAAGAAGATATTATTATGGCTATTAGATATCCAATTGTACCAAACAATATAACAATACATTTAGGTGCGCCAAATGAAGCAGCAAAAAACATAACTGTACCATTTACAGAATATATATCAAATGTTGCATCAAGTGAATTATATCCAACATGGCCAAGAAATGCTCTTATTGCCAATATATATGCCATAATTTCATTTACTTTAAATAGAATATATAATGAATGGTATCCAAGTAAAGGATATAACTTTGATATAACATCTTCTCCAATATATGATCAAAAATTTATCGAAAATAGAGGAACGTACGAAAATATTAATAATATAGTAGAAGAAATATTTAATAATTATGTAGTAAAAGGAAATGGAATACAGCCATATTTTACAAGATATTGTGATGGAAGAATAACTACTTGTGATGGACTATCACAATGGGGAAGTGTATCTTTAGCAAATCAAAATAAAACACCACTAGAAATATTAAAATACTACTATGGAAATGATATATCAATAAAATATGATGCTCAAGTAGGAGATGATACAGTAGGTTATCCCGGTTATGAAGTTAGTTTAGGTAATGCAGGTAATCCAGTACTAGCAATCCAAAGAGATTTAAAAAGAATAAGAAAAAATTATCCAGCCATACCAGAAATAAAAGATACATTAGGAATATATAATGAAGAAACAGAGAATGCTGTAAAGAAATTTCAAGAAATATTTAATCTCCCAATAACAGGAAAAGTAGACAAAGGAACATGGTATAAAATAAAATACGTATATACAAGTGTAAAAAAACTATCAGACTTATATTCAGAAGGACTAACAGAAGAAGAAGCAACATTTTTATATGAAGATGAAATAACATATGGAGATACAGGAATAGAAGTAGAATATATTCACTATTTCTTAGATGCATTAGCATTCTTAGATCCGGACATACCAAGATTAAAGACAAATTCAATTTATAGCAACAATACAATTACAATGGTTAAAGCCTTTCAACAAAAATATGGACTTCCTGTAACAGGAATATTTACTTATGCTGATTGGTTAGTATTACAAAATGCTTATAATACAATCCTAAAATCTTATCCAAAAGAATATCAAGAATATATAGATGAATTGTATCCAGATTATTTCTTAGTAAGAGGAATGAGTGGAGAAGATATAAAAAGATTTCAAAAATTTCTTTTAACAATATGTAGATATGATAAATCAATACCAGGAGTAAGAGTAAATGGAATATTTGATGAATTAACAGAACAATCGGTAAAGAAAATACAAAAAGATTATGGTTTTGATATAAATGGTATAGTAGGTCCCTTATTATGGAAAAAAGTAGTAGAATTATCAAAAAGATAAAAGACAATAACATAGTTATTGTCTTTTTATTTTAAAAATTTACCTGCTAAATCCAATACTGTATCTAAATCACTTTTCTTAGCTTTAGTATTTTTTTTAGTTTTAGAAGATTTACTAGCACTAGTCTTTTTAGTAGTATTTTTCTTAGATTTGTTATCATCTAATAAATCACCTGCTATAGAAGCAATCTTAGCAATAGTATCTTTATTATCGATAATAACATCTTTTATTTTGTTTAAATCTATTTTATTAGCTTTTTTAGTTTCTTCTACCTTAACAATCTTTTTAGTCATTATTCCTCCTCTTCAAGTTCTGGAATACATCTTCTACAAGGATCTGTTAATCCTTTTTCAAAAGCTTGTTTAACAGTTCCTTCATAAACAGTTTCGCTTTGTGAAAAAGCTGGACAATCAGGATCTACATGATACTTCTTACTATGTGGTGCCCAATAAACAGTATTTCCACCGCTAACATTCATAACTTCTTTTTCAGCATGTTCTAATTGTTCACTAGATATAGGATTAAAATCATAACTAGAAACACCTGCTATAAGTAAAGCAATAGCAGCAACAACTGTAACAATAGTCTTATCCTTCTTATCTAAATCCTTATTAGTAAGAACTGCTATAATTATAGGTAAAAATGCTAATACTGACAAAATAGTACCTAAGTTATTTAACATCCAAAACTTAGTTTTATCCTTCTCAGAAAAAGGATCAATATGATTAGCCTTCTTCCATAATAAAGAACCAGGTACAAAGAATAATAAATCAAGTACAATGCATATTATTAAGAAAGTTACAACACTTAAATTAGAAAACCAATTAATAACACCACTTAATCTAAGTATACCAATTACTTCAAATATAATAGCAACTATCCAAAGTAATATAGCAAATATTCTATATTTTTTACCTCTTTCTTTATTGTCTCCCTTATCTTCTAGTTTAATAATTTTTCCGTGAGAATCCTTACCAAATTTCTCTGATGACTTCTTCTCTTCTTTAGTAATATCAACAATTTTTTTCTTTGTAGCCATAATACCACTCCTTTCACCACATACTATATCATAAAACATAATAAAAATCTATAAAAAATAACAAAAAAAATAAATGTAAAACAATGTAAAATATATTAAAAAACAACAAAAAAGTATTATTTTATAATATAATTATATTAACAAGAGGAAGTGATACTATGTATAGAAATACTTATATAGAAATAAACACAAAAAATATAGAGTATAACATCAAAGAAATAATAAAAAAACATAACAACTATAAATATTATTTTGGAGTAGTAAAAGCAGACTGCTACGGACATGGAGACTTTCCAGTTGTAAAATCTATAATAAATGCAGGATGCAATTATCTAGCAGTAGCAACATTAGAAGAAGCATTAGAAATAAGAAATATTATAAAAGATATTCCCATACTATGTTTAGGTATAATAGATAGTAAATATATACCAATATGCATAAAGAATAATATTACTATTACAATAAGTAATATAGAACAATTAAAAAATATTAATATCAATAATAATAGCCTAAAAGCTCATATAAAAATAAATACAGGAATGAATAGATTAGGAATAAATAATAAAGAAGAATTAAATAAAGTAATATCTATAATTAAGAAAAAGAAAATAACATTAGAAGGAATATATACACATATATATAACTCAAGTAATAAAGAAGATACATTAAAACAAATAGAAAGATTTGAATTAATAACTAAAGATATTAATCTAAATAATATTCCAATAGTACATATATATGCCAGTGAAGCTACTGATTTATATCCTAAAAAAGACTATATTAATGGAATAAGACTAGGGTTAGCAATGTACGGATTAATAGATTACAAAGATATTAAATTTAAAGATACATTTTCATTATATAGTGAAGTAATACAAATAAATAAAGTATCAAATGAAATAGTAGGATATAATGGAATTTATAAAGCGAATAATAATGAATATATTGCCGTAATACCAATAGGATATGCAGATGGCATAATAAGAAAAAATACCGGAAGAAATGTATATATAAACAATAAAAAATATAAAATAGTTGGTAATATATGCATGGACATGTTATTTGTAAAAGTAGATAATACCATAAAAGTAGGAGATAAAGTAACATTAATAAAAGATAATAATCACATAAAAGAAATAGCTAAATACCTAGATACAATATCATATGAAATATTATGTTCAATAAGTAAAAGAGTACCTAGAATATATAAATAAGAAGGAGGATTATGAGAAATATATATTTACCACCAGGTTTTGAGTGGTGCAGAAAAGCAAAATATGAAGTACAAGTAGAATTAGCTTGCTATCAACTTAATGAAAAAACAAAACTATTAAAAGGATTTGAAGAAAAAGAATTTAATGATAAAAAATATGCAGTAAAGTCTGGATTTAATATTTTAGAACAAAATCATTGGACAACTAGTCCAGAAAGACCATATATAATTACCGGAACTATGGGAGAAAGATGGCCAGTAAAACCATCTAATATGAGTGCATATGATGTTAATACTAAAGAAATTGGAATAGAACCAATTACAATTTCAACCAAAGATCCATCAAATCAAGAATTTATGATAGCAGTCCACATACCAGAAGGACAAACTGCAAGAATACTACCAAGTTGGGCATTTTCAGATGATGGTAAAATTGATGAAACACAAGTAATGGTTGCAAATTCAATAGATTCAAAAGTGCCACATAACGGTGGAGATTATGTAGTAGCAAAACACATACCAGGTCAAAAAGAATACTGGGAATTACCACAAGAAATAAGAGATACTAAAGAAGCTGCTAAATTATATTCACCAAGAATAATAAATGGAAGTATAATGCAAACAACATATGATCATGCTCAAACAATAGAAGAAATATTAGAAAAATATGAAAATAATAAATTAATAATAAAAAAATAAATTAAACCCATAATATTGACAAATTATAGTAACATGCTATTACTAAAATAGAGAAAGGAGTAAAAATGCAACAAGAAAAAAATAAAAATGGTGTTATTGCATTACTTGTAGTTATCATTGTAATTTTATTAGCATTAGTTGTATTATTAGCTACTGGTACTGTTAGTTTTAAAAAGGAATCTTCACATAGCAATGAAAAAGATACTAATAATGAACAAACAAGTATAGATTCGAATGTTAATAGTGACAATGGTGGAAATGAAAATTCAAATAATACAGGGAACAAAGATTGGACTGTATATCAACAATGTGGCGGAGTAGTATACTATAATCCTGTGACAAACAAATCATGTAACAAAGATGACGAAGGTTGTCTTGGCTGGTATGTTATTTCCCAAGATAAATCTAGTGATTCACAACTTGAAGTAATATTAAACAAGAATTTAGGTGATACTGTTGCACTTAATGAAAATAATAATCCAGCTGAAGGACCAATAACTGCACTAAATTATTTAAAAAGTCAAACAAGTAATTGGAAAGTTATTGCCAGAATGTTAACAATTTCAGATGTTGCTAGTATCTTAAATGTTGAGAAAAACGAAGAAGGACATCTTGGAGTTGTAGAAGTACCGGCATGTTTATATTCTAATGGTGATAGCAGAGAATATTGGAATGGTGGTTATTGGTTATCTGATTATGAAAAAGGAAAGCCTGTATTTGTTATAGATTGTAGCAGAGGATTAATTAGTGCTGGTAATCAATTCATAAAGAGTAGTCCTACAAATAGTACTACTTGGGGTGTAAGACCTGTAATAAAAATTGACAAGAGTGTATTACAATAATTAAAGCAAATGATTTTGTTCATTTGCTTTTAATCTAGATATTATACTATTTGTATGATATTATAAGAATACCTAATATTTATTGACTTTAGGCATAAAAAAAACGAAACACATAAGTGTTTCGGGTAAAACATCAATGGAGCAGATGCAATACCTCTCCCGCACTCTTGCGTTTTGATTAAACAATATCATCAAATAGTTGCCTAATATCTATTTCTAATGCATCTGCAAATTTACCTACAGTTTCAAGTAATGGTGTTTTATCAATCGATAAGCACTCCAAATCTCTAACATATCCATGAGTTAATCCAGTTAAATCTGCAAGTTGTTGAAGTGTATACTTTCGCATTAAGCGATATTTTTTTATATTCATGCGCACAATAAGTGATAATTGTTCCTTAGAATATCTGCTGGTCAAAGTATATCACTTCCTTTCTAATAAGATTATTTCACAAATTAATCAAAAAATATGTCGCCTGCGTGAAGTTTTTATGATATACTTATATTAGAAAGGAGGTATACATAGTGGAAGAGACAAAAAATACTGAAAGTAATACAAATACTAAACAATGCAAGAAATGTAGAAGTTTTATTGATAAAAAAGCAAAGAAATGTCCAAATTGTGGTTCAAAACAAGGTATGCCAGTTTGGTTAATTGTGTTAATTATTATAGTTGCAATTGGAGTACTATCAAGTTTAGGTAAAGATGATTCTAGTACTTCTAATATTGACTCTGCTAATAATTCAAATAATGGTTCTACTCAAGTGCAACAACCAATTGAATATATTAAGGTTTCAAAAGATGATTTAGAAGAGGCGTTAGATAATAATGCAGCAGCTGCTAAAGACACTTATAATAAAAAATATGTTGAAGTAACTGGGAAATTAGGAACTATAGATTCTGACCTAAAATATATTTCATTAATGTCATCTACAGATGAATGGGACTTTAATGGCATTCATTGTACAATTAAGAATAACGAGCAGAAGGAAATAGTTAAAACTTTGACAAAGGATCAGAGTCTTACAATCAGAGGAAGAATTACTGATGTTGGTGAAGTATTAGGATATTATCTAGATATCACAGAAATTATACCTAATTAATAAAATAATAACACATACTTTTAAGAATATTAGTATTCTCGTTTATGTGTTATTTTTTTTACTGGATTTTTATAAGTTTGTATGATATGTTTTAGTTACACGAGGAGTGGAGATTACGGGTAGAGTGTGATTCACAACACCTATGCAAAAGAAAAAACCCTTGTAAACAAGGGAAATATTCAATGGAGCAGATGAGGGGAGTCAAACCCCCGTCTCAGCCTTGGCAAGGCCGAATTCTAATCGTTGAACCACATCTGCATGACAATTTAAATTATAAATTATAACTATTTATTTGTCAAGTAAAAGACCCTAATTTTTATTAGGGTCTATTAATGTTAAACTGACTTTTTCTTTTTCTAAATTAATATCATCTACATAACAAGTAACTATATCTCCTACATTAACTACATCCATAGGATGTTTAATATATTCTTTAGTTAATTTAGAAATATGAGCTAGACCATCATCGTGTAGACCAATATCTATAAAAGCACCAAAATCTACTACGTTTCTAACAGTGCCTTGTAATTCCATTCCTCTTTTTAAGTCTTTAATAGTTAATATATTGCTCTTAAGTAATGGTTTAGTAAAATCATCTCTAAAATCTCTATTAGGTTGTTTTAAACATTTTATAATATCTTCTAAAGTATAATGATCAATATTATGTTCTTTAGAATAATTAACTATATCTATGGTATCTAATTTATTGACTAGTTCATTACTACCGATATCTTTTGTAGTAAATCCCAAATCTTTAAGTAAATCTAAAGTAACAATATAACTTTCAGGGTGTATTGGAGTAATATCTAATACATTATCACCATCTATTACTCTCATAAATCCAATAGATTGTTCATATATCTTATCTGATAATAATTTCTTTTTAATTAATTCATCTCTAGATAATATCTTACCATGTTCTTCTCTATATTTAATTATTTTATTTATAGTAGTTTTAGTAAGACCAGAAATATATTTTAATATAGAAGGACTGGCGGTATTAATATTAACACCTACAGAGTTAACTGCCTTACTAACAACAAAATCTAAAGATTCATTTAATTTCTTTTGATTAACATCATGCTGGTATTGACCTACTCCAATGCTTTTAGGATCTATTTTTACAAGTTCATTTAAAGGATCTTGTAATCTCCTTCCAATACTAATAGCACTTCTTTCTTCTACAACTAAATTAGGAAATTCTTCTATAGCAAGTGGGCTAGCAGAATATACAGAAGCCCCAGCTTCGCTAACAATAATATATTCTACTTTCTTATCTTTATATTCTTGACATACCTCTGCTACTAATTTCTCACTTTCTCTTGATGCAGTACCATTACCAACAGCAATAATATCTATATTATATCTTTTAATTAAATCTTTAATAATATTTTTAGCTTCATCCCATTTATTATGAGGTTCATGAGGATATATTTTACTAATATTTAATATCTTAGAAGTTTCGTCTATTACTGCTAACTTACATCCTGTTCTAAAAGCAGGGTCAAATCCCAATACAATTTTATCCTTCATAGGAGGTGTAAGTAATAATTTTTCTAAATTCTGTCCAAATAATTCTATAGCCCCATCTTCAGACTTTTCCTTTAGCTCAGCTCTAACTTCCCTTTCTACACTAGGTAGTATTAATCTCTTATAACTATCTCTAATAGCATCTTTTACCAAATTAGTAATAGGAGATTTCTCATTTTTAATAATCTTTTTATCAAACCAAGCTAAAACATAATCAGTATCAATATTGATACTAACACTTAATATTCCTTCGTCTTCTCCTCTATCCATAGCAAGAATTCTATGAGGCTTAACATATTTAACCTTCTCACTTCTATCATAATACATTTCATATATCTTTTTAACATCTAAATTATCATCTATAGCTTTCTTCTTTATTTTAGAAACTATAGTACCATAATTCATCATATTAAATCTTAAATACTTTCTATAGCTTGCATTATCACTAATCCACTCTGCAATTATATATTTAGCTCCCTCTATAGCTTCATCACTAGTTTTAACATTATCATTAATATATTTACTTGCAATATTATTAATATCTATTTCTAAAGGGAAACTCATAATAATCTTAGCTAAAGGTTCTAAACCATTCTTAATAGCTTCTGTAGCTTTCGTTTTTTTCTTTTCCTTAAATGGTCTATATAAATCTTCAACTTCGACTAATTTATTACATTTTAAAATATCATTCTTTAATTCTTCAGTAAGAAGACCCTTCTCATCAATTAATCTTATAACATCTTCTTTTCTTTTTAATAAATTAACCTGATATTCATATACTTCATTAATTTTTCTAATTTGTTCTTCATCTAGAGCACCAGTAGCTTCTTTTCTATATCTAGCAATAAATGGTACAGTATTTCCGTCACTAAGTAAATTTAAAACACTTTCTACTTGATTATTCTTAACATTAAGTTCCAATGCTATTTCTTTAATAATATCTTGATTCATAATACACTTCCTAACAATATAAAAAAGATATAATTATCTCTTAAAATAATTATATCAAATATTTAATAAAAATAATCATAATTTACTATAAATAAATTATTTAACATATTTATAAACATTCTCATCGTTTAATTCTATAGAAAAATCTGTTAAATTGTAACTCTTATCTCCTTTATAAACATATTCACAATCACCAGTATCACACCTATATTCATCATATTCCGTAACTTCTTCACCCTTTACATCATATGCAAGTTGTACAAAATTACCCATATGACCATAAACAACAACAACTAAACCTTGATTCTTATCTATTGAAAAACCAGAATGACCTGGATGCCCAACAGCACCAATCATTTTAGAAACAACTTTTTCACCATCAAAATATACTTTAAAAGAAGCAGATATAAAGTCATCAATAGAATAATCATCAACAATAACAATAGGATTATTATTATTGTCATCTATTACCTCAAATTTTAAAACAGAACTAAATTTCTCTCTTTTTTGTCCAAAACAATTCTCTTTGACATATAAATTTTCTTTTACCCATTCATCATCAGTTAAAGCTTCTTTTAACTTAGAAACAATCATTTCTCTATTATCCTTTAGAATAACAGGTTCTTCTTTGCTCTTTTTATTAAAACTAATAACATCAGTAGAAACTAAAAAACCAAAAGCACTCAATAACAATATAATAATAACAATTAAAACAATAATTACAACATTCTTTTTCATAAACACACTTCCTTAATAAAATTATAATATAAAAGAACCAACTTGTAAATATTAAAAAATAATGATAAACTATATATACAAAGTAGGTGGAAAATGAATTATATATATTCAATTATACCGATAATAATAGTAGCTTTTTTAATTTATAACTTAGATAAACATAAAGAACCACTATCTCTATTAATAGAACTATTTTTAGGTGGATTAATATCTACCTTTATAGTATTTTTAATAACAACATTATTAAAAATATTCTTTAAGGAAATTACAATTATTAATAGCACTCTACCAAATATAAAACTATTTATTAATATTTTAATAACAGTAGGAATAACCGAAGAAATATCAAAATGGCTAACAACATATACAATAGCATATAATAACAAAGAATTTGATGAATTATATGACATAATTGTTTATAGCGTATTAGTATCATTAGGATTTGCTACATTAGAAAACATATTATATGTAACAAGTTCAGTTAATATATTACAAACAGCACTAATTAGAGGAATTATCTCTATACCAGCTCATACAGCATTAGGAATAATAATGGGATCATTCTTAGGATTTGCTAAAATAGCAGAAATAAATAATAATCCAAAAGAAAAAAACAAAAATATACTATATAGCATAGTAATTCCTGTAGAATTACATACAATATTTGATTTTTGTTCAATATCAACTAACCAATATATATCATTATTTTTATATATATTTACCATAATATTAATTATTTATTCAATTATAATAGTAATAGACTTTAGAGAAAGAAAAATTAATATTAACAATAAAAAAACAAAAATAAAAGCAAAATAACTTTGCTTTTATTTTATTTAGTAAATTTTCTAGCTTTAGCAAAAGCTCTAGAATTATTACTTACCTTTAATTCCTTAAAATATTGTCTTAAAAAATTAATTTTATCTAAATTATTATTAAATATTAAATCACAAAATTCTAATGCTTGATCTATAAATACATCATTATATACATTTAAAATATAAGAATTATCTAAATCATAAATAAAACTATTAATATTCATTCTTTTTAAAATTAAATCTCTATTAAAATAAGGGGATTTAGCATAATATAGTAATTTAACAAACATATTAACATTATTTTGCCAAATAATAGGATTTAAACTACCATTAGGGCATCTAAATTCTATAGTACTATCCTGCTTAAAAGAATTATCTACATTCATATTTTTAAACATTTTAGCAAAATTAACAGATTTATGCCTTTCACAAGTAAGATAATAGGATAAATCATAAGTATTATCACATTTATCTTTATATAAATCATATATCTCTTTAAACTGAATAGCCATAGGCTTAGCATATTTTAAAACACTCTCTCTAGATATTAAATAATCTCCACTAGAAAATCTAAAAATAATATTTTCGTAGCAAGACCACAATAAAATAAAATTAAACCAAGACTTAACATCTTTTGCTAAAACATGTGAGCCAACATGTATATGTCCACCACATCTTTTATTAATTATTCCTAATTTACAAACATAATCACATATTTCTTTTAAATTATTCCAATCTTCAACATAATCATGTAAAATAGGAGAATTAATTTCAGCACCCCATAATAAAGACAGGTCAGTTTTTATTTTCCAAGGTTCATTAAACAGACTTTTATGTAAAAAAGAATCTATTTGACGAAATTTAGCTTTCTCAAATTCTAATTCTAAACCAAAAGTACAATCTTTATCCAATCCTAAATCATTTCTATAATCAATAAAGTAATAATTAAGTAAAATAATTAAATCTTGAATATCACTCCCAGACATTAACGATAATTTATCACACTCATTAGGAGATATAAAATCAAATATCATATCAGACCTAGACATATTATTTCACCAACCTATCATAATTGGCTTTCTTAATCTTAATCTTACTATCCAATTCATTTATTTTAATTTCAGAATAATTTTTCTTAATATTCTCTATACTCTTTTTATAATCAAAACTAGATCTTTTAGATCTTCTATCTAAAATTAGAATTTCAACAACTATAGAAACAATAATAAATAAAAAGGAAGAAGAATTATTAACTGAATTAGATTCTATAGTATATACATAATCATTCTTATCTTCCGTATATAATATTACTTGCCAGTAAGGATTACCATTAGCTTCTTCTAACGATAAATTATTCTTTTTTTCAGTAACTACTGTCTCTTTATCTCCAAAAATAGCATCTAAATTAAATGAGTTAGGACTATTTAACACATTAAGAATAGTATTCTCATCAACATTATCAACATCATATGTTTTTATATTTCTTGTGTATAAATCATCTTCTTTAACCCATCTATCATAATACGTAATAGTACCAATAGAATTATCATAATTATCATATTGACTTTCAATACTAATATTACCTAAACTATCAAATATCTTTTTAGAATGCAAATTGTTTTTTATAGAATCCTTAAAAAAAGGAGTAATTTCAAAACAAGAAAAGCCACCAAATAATAAACCTAAAGACAAAACATAAGGAGCAATTACTCTACTAGCACATAAAGACATTCTAATTCTCCTTAACAATCTAATCTTATAATTAGTATAGTTAATATGATTTCTCTTATTTTCTAAATAAACAATTTCTCTTTTCATCTTATTAATCATTTTCTTCTTTTCAATAATCTGATTATCATCTAAATAACTCATAATCCCCCCCAATCAAAGCGTATATTTTAGCATAATAATAACTACTTGTAAAGAAAATAAATATGTAAAATAAGACTTAAACCCTTTCTAAAAAGAAAAATATTTGATATATTATAATTAAGAAAGTCTAAGTCTAAATTTATTTAAAGAAAGGAAAGTATAAATGGAAGAAAAAGCTCTAAAAGTATTACAAATCCTTGAAGAAAACGGATATGAGGCATATATAGTAGGAGGATATGTAAGAAATAAACTCTTAGGACTAAAATCTAATGATATAGATATATGTACAAGTGCGACCCCAAAAGAAGTTAAAGAAATATTTAAATCATCATCCAGTGATAATTATGGATCAGTAACAATTAATTATAAAAATATATCTTTTGATATAACAACATTTAGAAGAGATATTAAATACGTAAATAACAGAATCCCAATACAATTAAAATATATAAAAGATATTAAAAAAGATTTATTAAGAAGAGATTTTACTATTAATACAATATGTATGAATAGTAAAGGAGAAATAATAGATAAATTAGAAATAATGAATGATTTAGATAATAAAATAATAAGAACAGTAGGAAATCCAAAATATAGACTAAAAGAAGACTCGTTAAGAATATTAAGAGCAGTACGTTTTTCTTCAATATTAGATTTTAGTATAGAAGAACAAACAAAATCTTATATGAAAAAATATGGTAATTTACTAAAGAATTTATCTTTTACTAGAAAAAAACAAGAATTAGATAAAATATTTTCAAGTGTTAATAATAAAAAAGGCATAGACTTATTATTAGAATTAGAACTAGATAAACCATTACAATTAAATAATCTAAAAAATATAAATCCATGCCACAATTTAGTAGGTATATGGACTCAATTAGAAGTAGATGATATATATCCTTTTAATAAGCATGAAAAAGCAGGAATGAAAGCTATAAGATCACTACTAGATAAAGATATTAAAGATAAATATAATATATATAAATATGGATTATATAATTCAACAGTAGCATTTCAAATAAAAAATGAAAGTATTACTGAATTAAATAAAATATATAAAGAATTACCAATTCAAAACGAAAAAGATATAAATATTAAACCAACTGAAATAATTAATATATTAAATATAGAACCAAATGACAATATAAAAAAGATACTAACTGATATAGAAGAAAAAATAATATATAAAGAGATAGATAATGATTATAATAAAATAAAAGATTATATAATAAAAAAATATAAAAATATTAACAAATAAAATAATTTATATTATAATCAAAATTACAAGGGAGGATTTATGAAAAAAATAATAAAAATACTAATAATACTTGTAATTATAATTATAATATGTATACTATCATTATCCTACACAATTAATAGTAATAATAACTATGAAGAAAGTATAACAAACAAAATAAGTAAACACTATAAAACAAATAAAATAACATACAGTAACTATTATAATAACTATTATATATTTAAAACTGAAGAAGACATAGTAGTATTAGATAATAAATATAAAGAAGTGTATAAAGAAAAAATATCTAATTTAAAACCAAATAATAAATACGAAATATTATATAAGAATAATAGATTAATATACGAAGATAAAATAATTAAAAATAACAAAGTAACATATATATACTATGATGCTAAAACGAATGAAAAAATAAAAGAAACTTTTATGGAGAAATAATTATGAATAGTAAAATAATAGAATTATTAAAAGAAAAACCATTTATTATTCCCAAAAAATTACTAGTTAATTACAAAAAATTAAATATAACAGAAGAAGAATTAGTTATTTTAATATATATAATTAATTTGGGAGAAAAAATTATATATAATCCACAAGTATTTGTGGATAACTTATCAATAGATAAATATAAAGTAATGGATATTTTAAACAATTTAGCATCTAAAAATATAATAAACATAAAAATAGAAAAAAATGATAAAGGCATAAGTGAAGAATATATATATATAGATAATTTATATAATAAGTTATTTAATATTATAATAGAAACAAATGTAGAAGAAAATAATAATACAGATATGTTTAGTATCTTTGAAAAAGAACTAGGAAGAACATTATCTCCAATGGAATGTGAAATAATAAAAGAATGGACATCAGGTAGCTATTCAGAAGAATTAATAAAAGAAGCATTAAAAGAAGCAATATATAATAATGTAAGAAATTTAAAATATATAGATAGAATTTTATATACTTGGAAAAATAAAGGATTAAATACAAAGGAAGATATAATCAAAGATAAAACTAAATATCATAAAAATAAAGAACAAACAGAAGAAGTCTTCGATTATAATTGGTTAGAAGATGAATAGAATAGAAGAAGTATTAAATTATTTAGATGGATTATATCCTAATGCTTATTGCGAATTAAACTATACAAAAGATTATGAATTACTAATAGCGATCGTATTAAGTGCCCAAACAACTGATATTAGAGTAAACAAAGTAACAAAAGTATTATTTAATAAATATAAAACACTAAATGAATTAAAAGATGCAAAATTATCTGACATAGAAAATATAATAAAAGAAATAGGAACATTTAAAAAGAAAAGCATATTTGTAAAGGAAATTGCAACTAGATTAGTAAATGATTATAATGGCATGGTTCCTAATAATAGAGAATATCTAGAAACACTACCAGGAGTAGGAAGAAAAACAACTAATGTATTTCTAGCAGAATACTATAAAGTACCTGCTATAGCAGTAGATACACATGTAGAAAGAGTATCTAAAAGATTAAAAATAGCAAGAAGTAATATGAACGTATCTGAAGTAGAAAAAACACTTATGAGAAAAATTCCTAAAGAAAGATGGATTAAAACCCACCATCAATTTATATTTTTTGGTAGATATCATTGCAAATCTGCAAAACCAAATTGTAGTAACTGTAAACTACAACATTTATGTAAATATTACAAAACAGCTATAAAATAGCTGTTTTATTAAACAAATGTTCGCTTTTTATTGACACTAATAATTACATATGATAAAATTATATAAAGTAGAAGGTGTAAAGATGATAGATTATATAATATTAATAGGAATAATAATTATAATAGTTTTGGTAATAATAGCAATAATAAAAAACGTAAATGAAGCCAAAATTACTGAAAGATTAGGTAAATTAGAAACCAATACAATAAAAGAACTATCTAACTTTAGATTAGAATTAGTTAAAAATATGAATAGTGAATTTGATAAAACAAATAAAATGTTAGAAGAAAGATTAATGCTAATGAATGATAAAGTAAACGAAAGATTAGATCAAAACTTTAACAAAACAAACAAAACATTTACTAGTATCTTAGAAAGATTATCTAAAATAGATGAAGCTCAAAAGAAAATAGACAACTTAGGTGAAGACATTGTCTCTTTGCAAAGTATATTAACAGATAAAAAAACAAGAGGAATATTTGGAGAAGTAAATTTAAATCATATATTAGTAAGTATATTTGGAGAAAAAAATGACAAAATATATAGAACGCAATATACATTTAATAATGGTACTATAGCAGATGCTGTAATATTTGCCCCTAAACCATTAGGTACTATAGCAGTAGATTCAAAATTTCCATTAGAAAATTATAGATTAATGGTAGATAAAAATAAAAGTAAACTAGATAGAGAATTAGCAGAGAAAAAATTTAAAATTGATGTAAAAAAACACATAGATGCTATAAGTACTAAATATATAATACCAGGAGTTACTTCAAGTCAAGCAATTATGTTTTTACCAGCAGAAGCTTTATTTGCAGAGATAAATGCTTATCATCAAGATATAGTTGAATATGCTAATAAAAAAAGAGTATGGTTAACATCTCCAACAACTTTAATGTCAACACTAACAGTAATTCAAATATTACTTAAAAATATGGAAAGAGATAAATACTCTAAAGTAATACAAGAAGAATTAAATAAACTAAGTATAGAGTTTAATAGATACAAAGAAAGATGGTCTAAATTAACAAAAAGTATTGAAACAGTAGGTAAAGATGTAGAAAGTATAAATATAACAACAGACAAAATAACCAAAAGATTTGAATCTATATCAAGTGTAGAAATAAAAGAAATAGAAAATAATAAAGAAGAATAAAATAATATGTGTCTTAAAACCATAATAAAGAATAATATTTATTAGGTGAGTATAATGACACGTATTTTTTTCTTTCTAATAGGTTTTTCACTTATGATTATAGGTAACACTTTCATAATACTATATCTTAATCTCTTAACTTTAGGGTATAATTTTAGTTTTTATGTAAATTTTATAATTAGAAGAATAGAATGTTACTACTCATTAATAGGCTTTATAATTATTTTATTTACTTTTCTAATTAAAGGAGACAAAAAAAATGAACTACATTTATGATATAGTTTTAAATTTTCAAGATAATTATTATAATTTTTTTGAGTGGAATAGAGAAGACAAAATAAAAAACATAATAAAAATACCCCTATATAGAGTATCAGATAAAGACATTAATATCCTAAAAAATAATATTATAAAAGTATCAAAAGAATTTATAAATAAAATAAAAATAGATAATAAAAATTATAAAAAACTAATATGCTTAGTATCAAATACTAAGATATCTTTAGGACTTCTCTTTAATGAAGAAGGATATTTAATAAAAAGAAGCAGCTTAATATTTGATGAAGAAGAAGAATGTATAGAAGTATCTAAAAAATTACCAGTAACAAATATAGAATATATAGAAAATAAAAAAGTAGAATATCAAAATAAATTAAGAATTGAAAAAGAGAAAAAAAAGAAATTAATAAATTATATTAAGGATAATAATAATAGCACTATATTAAAATATTTATACTATGATTATTATCAAAAAGAACCAAATGATATAAATGAAATAAAAAAATCTTTATTAAGAGAATTAAATAAAGAATGGAATATAAAACAAAATAATTTATATAAAACAATAAATATGTTTTCTAAAATAAAAAACTAAATTAATCAAATAATTTAGCTTTTTTAGAATATTTACATCCACAAAAGTCCTGCCTATATAAATCATATTTTTTAGATAATTCTATAGACTTTTTATATCCTTCTCTCTTTTTAAAATCAGATATTAAATACTTAATATTATATTTATCCTGCAAAGATAAACCAATTTCATTAATTAAATTACTATTTTTATATGGACTAACAGTTAAAGTAGTACCAAAATAATCATAACCTAATTCCTTTGCTTTCCTACAAGTAGTATCTAACCTTAACTTAAAACAAACAGTACATCTATTACCTCTTTCTGGCTCATTTTCTAATCCCTTAATCATCTTTTCATAAATATCATTCTCATAATCACAATCAATAATATCTAGCTTATTTTTAGTAGGAATAGAATTAATTAATCTAATTTGTTCCTTCTTTCTTTTTATATATTCATCCTTGGGAGATATATTAGGATTATAATAAAAAATAGAAATATCAAAATAATTAGTTAAGTAAGATATAACATAAGATGAACATGGCGCACAACAACTATGTAAAAGTAATTTAGGAATAGTACCGTTCAAATTACTAATAAGTTTTTCAAGTTCTTTATCATAATTAATCATAATTATCACCACGCATATTATAACATATATTATCTCTAAATAAAACATATATATTTAATAACATAATTCCTTCTTTTTTTCATAATATTTATTGTAAAATATTTACAAAAGAAAATATTATTGATAAAATTAATTAAATGGAGATGATATTTATGAGTATGATAAATAAGGAAAAAGAAAGAATAATACCTCCTAAAAATTATTTATATCTAACATTAATAATTATACTTACTATTCTACTTTTATTATATATATTGAAGTGGAATAAAACATATAATGATAGTAAATTATATACAGGAATATTAAATGAATATTTACAAGTAATAAATTATAACGAATTAAATGATTATATTATTGAAAATAAAGACGCTGTAATATATGTATCAATATTAGGGAACGAAAAAATAAGAGATTTTGAAAAAAAATTTAAAAATACTATAACTAATAATAATTTAAGAAATAAAATATTATATTTAGATATAACAAATGAAGACCAAAGAAAAGTAAAAGAAAAATTAAAAATAGAAAATGATTTACCATACTTAGTAGTATTTACTAATGGAAAAATAACAGATACTTATAGCATTCCAAAAGTAAAATATGATCCTAAAAAAATAATGAAATATCTAAATAGAATAGGAGCAATCGATATTGATTAACATAGTACTATATGAACCAGAAATACCGGGTAATACAGGAAATATAATGAGAACATGTGTTGCTACTAATACTAAATTACATCTAATAGAACCTTTAGGCTTTCTATTAAATGATAAAACAATAAAAAGAAGTGGCGTTAATTATATAGACAAATTAGACTATACCATATATGAAGATTTTACTGATTTCTTAAATAAGAATAAAGGAGAATACTATTTCTTTACTAGATATGGTAAAAAACCACATACAGAGTTTGATTTCTCCAATAAGGAAAAAAATATTTATTTAATATTTGGAAAGGAATCTACAGGAATACCTAAAGAAATATTAAAAAATTATCTAGATAGATGTATAAGAATACCAACTACTTCAAGCGTAAGAGCACTAAATTTATCAAATTGTGCCGCTATAGCAGTATATGAAGTATTAAGACAACAAAACTATAACGACTTATTAAGAACAGAACCACATAAAGGTGAAGATTGGTTATTAGAAGAATAAAACATACAAATTAAGTATGTTTTTTATTATATTTACATAATTTAACTTAAATGATATAATTTAAATGGAGGTTAGTATGAAACAAGACTACGGATTAGGAAGTATAGTTATCATGAAAAAACAGCATCCATGTGGAACAAACAAATGGGAGATAACTAGAATTGGTACAGATATAAAAATAAAATGTTTAAATTGTAATAGAACAATAATGCTACCAAGAGTAGAATTCAATAAGAAATTAAAAAAGGTGGTAGTTGATAATGAAAAATAAATTAGAAAAATTAAAAAATATAAAAAAATATAAAATACATCCTGCGCTAGTATTCTTTACTCTTACATTAATAATAATGATAATAAGTAGTATTGGTGGAATATTGAAAATAGAATCAAATTATTACACAGTAAATACAGTATCGGGAGAATTAGAATCTCAAATAGTTAATATAAATAACCTATTCAATAGAACAGGAATTCAATATTTAATTAGTAATTTATTAAAAAACTTCATATCATTTACGCCATTAGGAACTTTAATTGTAGGTCTAATGGGTATAGGAGTAGCATTTAAATCAGGATTTTTAAATTCATTTAATAAAATGCTTGCCAAAATATTACCAAGAAGAATAATAACGTTTCTAATATCATTACTAGGGGTACTATGTTCAATGTTTTACGATGTAGGATATGTAATAGTAATACCTATGGCAGCTATATTATTTAGAGATTTAAAGAGACACCCATCTGCAGGAATATGTGCCGCATATGCAGGGATTACATTTGGATACGGCGCTAATATAGTAGCAAACTCTCTTGATAGTGCTTTATTGCCATATACAAAATCTGCTACTACAATATTAGATATAACATATAAAGTAAATCCTAATGGGAACCTATTTTTTATGTTAATTAGTACTTTTTTAATAGCGTATATAGGAACAATAGTTACAGAAAAAGTAATTATACCAAAATTAGGAAAATATAATTTTGAAGAAATTGAATTAGAACAAATAGATAAAGAAATAACAAACACAGAAAAGAAAGGAGTAATAATAGCAATATTATCAGTATTAGCAATATTACTACCTGTATTATATTGTATAATACCAGGATTACCTTTCTCTGGATTACTACTAGATTTAAAATCATCAAGCTATGTTGATCAATTATTTGGAACTAATTCTTACTTTAATCAAGGATCAGTATTTATATTTAGTTTCTTGTTAATGCTAGCAGGATTAGTATATGGTTTAAGAGTAAAAACAATAAATAATAATAGAGACTTTGTAGATGGAATGAACTATTATTTAAAAGACTTATCATCATTATTAGTATTAATATTTTTTGCAGCTCAATTTTGCTTAATATTTAAACAAACAAATATAGGAGTATTTATATTATCGTATATAATGAACTTAATAGGAGAATTAAAAATAACAGGTTTAGTATTAGTAATATTAACATTTTTAATTACAGCGATATCAACAATATTAGTTCCAGCATCTTCTACTAAATGGGCAATACTATCACCAGTAATAGTACCTTTATTTATGCAAAGCTCATTAACTCCAGAATACGCTATGGCAGTATTTAGAGCAGCAGATAGTTCCCTAAAAGGAATAACACCATTATTTACATATTTTGTTATTCTAATTGGATTCTTACAAATATATAATAAAAAAGAAAATGATACAATCACAATATCTAAATCTTTATCATTAATGTTACCATATACAATAGCTTTTACAATTTTATGGTTAACAATAGTAATAGTATTTTATTTCCTAGGAATACCACTTGGTATAAATACAGGAGTTATGTTATAAAGATAGATGTAAATAATTGTTATTTACATCTTTTTTTGTTATAATAACCTAGTGAAAGAAGTGATATCATGAGCTTAACAGCAGGAATAGTAGGATTACCAAATGTGGGGAAATCAACATTATTTAATGCAATAACAAAACAACAAATTCTAGCAGCAAATTACCCTTTTGCTACAATAGATCCTAATGTAGGAACAGTAATAGTACCAGATAAAAGAATGATATTCTTAGAAAATCTATATAAACCAGAAAGAACTATACCTACAACATTTGAATTTACAGATATAGCTGGATTAGTAAAAGGCGCTAGTAAAGGAGAAGGATTAGGAAATAAATTCTTATCTCATATAAGAGAAACAGACGCTATAGTAGAAGTAGTAAGATGCTTTGAAGATAATAATATAATACATGTAGACGGTAATGTAGATCCAATAAGGGATGTTGAAGTAATAAATGTAGAATTAATTTTAGCAGATTTGGAAATAATAGATAATAGAATAAATAAAATAGGTAAAAAAGCTCAAACAACCAAGAATAAAGAAGACCTAAAAGAATATAATTTACTTGTAAAAATAAAAGAATCATTAGAAAAAAATATACCTATTAGAAATTTATCACTAACAGAAGATGAAATAAAAATAGTATCTTCATTTAATTTAATAACATTAAAACCAATAATCTATGTAGCCAATGTAAATGAAGAAGTAGTAGCAACAAATGGAAATGATTATGTAGAAAAATTAAAAGAATACGCAAAAAAAGAAAATTCTGAAGTAGTAATGATATGCGCTAAGATTGAAAGCGAGCTATCTGAATTAGAAGAAGAAGAAAAAAAAGAGTTCTTAAATGATTTAGGAATAGAAGAAAGTGGATTATCACAATTAATTAAAGCAACATATAGTCTATTAGGTTTAGCAACATATTTTACAGTTGGAAGTGATGAAGTAAAAGCCTGGACATTCAAAAAAGGAATGAAAGCACCAGAATGTGCTGGAATAATTCACACTGACTTTGAAAAGGGTTTTATAAGAGCAGAAGTAATGAGTTATACTGATTTAGAAGAACAAGGAAACGAACAAAAAGTAAAAGAAAAAGGAAAAATGCGTTTAGAAGGAAAAGACTATATAATGCAAGATGGAGATATATGTCACTTTAGATTTAATGTATAGAAAGGATAAATATGGATAGAAAAGAAATAGAAGAAAAATATAAATGGGATTTAAGTAAAATATATAAAAGTATTAATGAATTTAACAAAGAATACGATGAAGTATCTAAAAACATAGATTATTTTTCTAAATACGAAAGTATAATGTTAGATAACGCAAATAGTTTTTATGAAACAATAGATAATTATTTTTATATATCAAGAATATTAGAAAAACTAGCAGTCTATAGTCATTTATTATTTGATGAAGATACAGCAAATAATAGCAATCAAGCACTAAGCGCCAAAGTAAGCAATTTATTTGATAAATTTTCAAAAATATCTTATTTTGTAACACCTAATATTCTAAAAAAAAAATATAAAGAAATAGAAGAGTATTATAAAGAAGAACCAAAATTAAAAGACTATGAAATAATAATAAAAAACGAATATAGATATAAAGAACACACTTTATCTGATATAGAAGAAAAATTATTATCTAGTATTACAAAAATGCTAAATAATAATTATGAAACATATGAACTATTAAAAGATTCAGATCTAACATTTGGTAATATTCATGATGAAGAAGGTAATTTAGTAGAATTAACATGTTCTAACTACGGAGTATACATAGAATCAAAGAAAAGAAGCGTAAGAAAAGAAGCCTTTACAACTCTTTATAAAACATACAAACAATTTATAAACACATTTGCTTCAACTTTATCAGGTAATATTAAAGAGAATATAACCATTTCTAGAATGAAAAAATATAATAGTACCATAGAATGGTGTTTATATCCTGATGAAGTAAATATAAACGTATACAATAACCTAATAAAAACAATCAATAATAATTTAGATGTACTTTACAAATATTATGAATTAAAGAAGAATATTTTAAAATTAGATGAGATACATTTATATGATATTTATACACCTATAGTAGAAAAATATGATAAAAAATATCCTTTCGAAGAAGCTAAAGAAACAGTTTATAAAGCACTAGAAGTATTAGGAGACGATTACTTAAACAATTTAAAAAAAGGCATAAAAGATAGATGGATAGATGTATATCCAACTAAAAACAAAAGAACAGGAGGGTATTCTAGTGGATGTTACGATACAAATCCATATATATTACTAAATTATCAAGATAAATATAATGACATGTCAACATTAGCACATGAACTAGGTCACTCTATGCATAGCTACTACACTAGAAATAATAACTCATATCAATATGGAGATTATTCTATCTTTGTAGCAGAAGTTGCATCAACTGTAAATGAATTATTATTAGCAAAATATTTATTAAAAACAAGTAAAAATAAAGAAGAAAAATTATTTATATTAGATAACCTAATGACATTATTTAAATCAACTATATATAGACAAACAATGTTTGCCGAATTTGAACAAGATATCTATAAAGATGCTGAAAAAGACATACCTTTAACAGCGGATTATTTAAATGATAAATATTATGAATTAAATAAAAAATATTTTGGTAACGATGTTGTAATAGATGAAGAAATAAAATATGAATGGGCAAGAATACCACACTTCTATTATAATTTTTATGTATATAAATACGCTACAGGATTATCAGCAGCTTGCCACATAGTAAATGATATATTAGATGGTAAGAAAGATGCTGTAGATAACTATATCAAATTCTTAAGTGTAGGAAGAACAAAAAAACCATTAGAGTCTCTTATAATAGCGGGAGTAGATTTAACTAAAAAAGAAGTAATAGAAGATGCAATAAAAATGTTTAATGATACAATAAATGAATATATAGAATTAAATAAGAATGAGTAATTCATTCTTTTTATATATAAAACATTTGCAATTTAAATAAATTATGCTATAATACATAAAGAGCGAAAGCTCCTTGCCTGAAAAGGCCGATAGACCAAAAGGAGGTGTAATAATGAACAAATATGAATTAATGTTTATTGTAAAATCTGATATTGAGGAAGATGCTAGAAAGAAAACAGTAAAAGCATTAGAAAAAGCTTTAACAGCTAACAAAGCAAAAATTACATTATCAAAAGAGTTAGGACAAAAAGAATTTGCTTATGAAATCAAAAAGATGAAATCTGGTTTCTATTACCTATACAATATTGAAGCAAACGATGATAAAGCGGTTAAAGAGTTTGATCGAGTTGCATACATTGATGAAAATGTTGTAAGACATTTAATATTAAATATTGAAAATTAGGAGAATTAATTATGAATAAAGCAATTTTAATTGGAAGATTAACAAAAGATCCAGAGTTAAGATACACTAGTTCAAATAGAGCTGTATGCCAATTTACAGTAGCAATTGATAGACCTTTTACTAATCAATCTACAGGGCAAAGAGAAGCCGATTTTATTAATGTAGTAGCTTGGGATAAAACAGCTGAAAACATTGGTAAGTATATGACAAAAGGAAGATTAATTGCAGTAGAAGGAAGAATTCAAACAAGAAATTATGATAATAATGAAGGAAAAAAAGTGTATGTCACTGAAGTAATAGCAAATAATGTTCAATTCTTAGAATCTAAAAATAGTTCTTCAAATAATAATTCATTAAATGATATGCCAGAACCACCACAAGAAAAAACACCATATGATTTTTCTGATAACACAAATAATGAAGAAACAATGAGTACAGAAAAAGATCCATTTGAATCATTTGGAGAACAAATTGAAATAAGTGACAATGACTTACCTTTCTAATTTAAAAAGGAGGAAATATAATGGCAGAATTTCGTAAAAAAAGAAAGAAAATATGTCACATGTGTGCTGGTAAAACAGTAGATTATAAAGATACAAATATAATTAGTAAATATATAAGTGAAAACGGTAAAATATTACCAAGAAGATTTACAGGAACTTGTGCAAAACATCAAAGAGAAGTAGCAAAACAAGTTAAACTAGCAAGATTCATGGGATTTATACCATTCAGCAAATAAAAAATACCAATTTTGGTATTTTTTTATTGTTTATTATTTTATATATGATAAAATATTTATGAAAGAGGTATAGTATGAAAAAATGTGTGATAATTTATAATCCTAATTCAGGTAGAAAAAATATTAAACCATATTTACCACAAATAGAAAACTTACTTAAATATCATGATTACGAAGTAGAAGTAATACCAACAAAATATAAAGGACATGCAACCGAAATAGTAACTGAAATAGAAAATATAGACCTACTAATGTCTTTTGGCGGAGATGGAACATTTAATGAGATAATGACAGGTAATTTAAAAAGAGAAAAACAATTATTACTAACCCATATACCGGTAGGAACAACTAATGATATAGGAGCAATGTTAGGATATGGGAAAAATATTATAGATAACGTAAAATTATCTTTAAATGGAGTAGTAAAAAAATTTGATATAGGTTTAATAAATAATCATCCTTTTATATATGTAGCAGGAATAGGAAAATTTACTAATTTGTCTTATGAAACTCCACAAGATTTAAAACATAAAATAGGTCATTTAGCATATATTAAAGAAGGAATAAAAGAAGTATTTAAAAAATCAAAACTATATGATATATCTTATGAAGTAAATGGTGAAGAGTATAGAGGGTTATTTTCATTAGTACTAATATCTAATGCAAATCACATAGCAGGAATAAAAAATATATACAAAGAAGTTAAATTAGATGATGATAATTTTGAAGTAATATTCTGTAATATAAGAAAAATGAAAGATATATTTAAATCACTATATTTCTTTACAAGATATGATACATCAAAAGTTCCAGGATTTTATTTCTATAAAACCAACAAATTAAAAATAAAAATAAATAATCCAGAAGAAGATACCTGGTGTATAGATGGAGAAAGACTAGAAAATCACGAAAAAGATACTTACAACATA
Source organism: Bacilli bacterium (assembly GCA_017432825.1). Lineage (GTDB taxonomy): Bacteria > Bacillota_I > Bacilli_A > RF39 > UBA660 > RUG11198. The sequence continues at coordinate 112,924 of JAFRIJ010000011.1, read as the reverse complement.
GAAACAGTAAATAATGTAAAAATATTAATACCTAAGAAAAATATAAAAAAATTATTCATAAAATAATTATATTAAAAAATAGGAGAGTAATTATGAAAGAATTAAATAAACAAAGAGAAGATTATTTAAATTGGGATGAATACTTTATGGGAGTAGCAGTATTGTCTTCAATGAGAAGTAAAGATCCAAATACACAAGTAGGAGCATGTATTGTAAGTAAAAATAATAGAATATTATCAATTGGATATAACGGAACACCAAATGGATTTGAAGATAGATTTTTTCCATGGGATAGGAAAGGAGAATATTTAGAAACAAAATATCCATTCGTATGCCATGCAGAAATGAATGCTATATCTAATTTTAAAGGAAATAAAAAAGATTTAGAAGATGCTAAATTATATGTAACATTATTTCCATGCAATGATTGTGCTAAATTAGTCGTTCAAAACGGAATTAAAGAAGTTATTTATTTATCAGATAAATATAAAGATACAGACGGAATAAAAGCATCAAAAATAATGTTTGATACATGTGGAATAAAATACACGGAATTTCCAAAATCAAAAAGAAGAACACTAACATTAAACCTAAATATCACTGAATAAGTGATATTTTTTATTTAACACATAACAAAAACATTATGTAAACTCATATATAACATATTTACAACAAAAAAAATCATATGCTATAATTTTACTATAATACCAAGAGTATTATTATAATAAAGGAGGATAGAATGTTAAAAGCAAAAGTAGGTTATAGTACATTAGAGAATTCTTTTGACGCTGGAAAAGAAACAGCCGAAAAGGGAAGTAATGGAATAAATCCTAAAATAGGCTTATTATTTAATTCAAAAGAATACAATCAATTAAAATACATTGAAGGAATTAAAACTATCCTACCGGATACAGATATAATTGGATGCACAACAAGAAACATACTAGTACCAGATGGTTATATATCTAATGAGAAAGGAGTAGGAGAATTATTATTATTTGATGATGAAGATATAGTAGTATCCTGTTACGGAATACAAAAAAAAAGAAGTGCAAGAGAAACTGGTAGAGAAGTTGCCTTAAAAGCACTAGAAAAATCAGAATTAGATTATGCACCAGATTACTTCTTTATGAGTGCATCACCAACTGAAGAAGAAGAATACTTAAAAGGAATACAAGATGTAATAGGTAGGGTACCATGTTTTGGAGGAAGTCCTCCAAATGATGAAGATTATTCAATTTTTTATAACGATATAATATTTAAAGAAGGTGTTGTAGTATCCTTTATTTATACCGGAAAGGAAATAACAAATATTTATAACGGAAATTATAAAGAAACAAATAATATGGGAATTATTACTAAAATAAAGGATAATAGAACACTATTAGAAATAGATGGTAAAAATGCCTTAGAAAAATATAAAGAATGGCTAAATCTATCTGAAGAAGAATTAATAGAAGATAAAATATATTATAAATCAATAACTAATCCAATAGGAATAAAAGATAGATTAGGCAACTTAACTGCCATAAGGCAACCACTATATGTTAGTAATGATAAATCAATTAAATTTGGATCAAATATAGCAGAAAAAACAGCAATTATTAAAATGTATTCATCAATAGAAGAATTAATTAATTCTATAGAAAAAACATTAAATATATTAAAAAGCAAATGCCCTAATGCAAAAGCTTACCTATTAGTAATGCCTGAAGGGCAAAGATTTATTATCGGTGAAAGAATGAATGAAGTATATGATAAAATAAAAAAAATAGCTGGTAAAATACCATATATAGCAGTATTTACTTCAAGTGAGTATGGATATACAGAAGAAGATCAAACTAATACAACAGCAAATTTAATGCTATCATTTACTGCATTTGAATAAAAAGGGATTGGTCTAGTAATAGCACCATTAATATAAAAAAAGAAACAATAGTTTCTTTTTTTATTCTTTCCAATTATCAATAGATCCCAAATCATAAACATTTTTGTATCCAATTTTTTTTAATAAAGTATATGCTTCACTACTTCTCTTACCACTCTTACAATATACAATAACATATGTGTCCTTATTTCCAATAACACTTAATGCATTTTCCTCATTAATATCATCTAGGTTAAAGAAAACAGCACCATCAATATGTTTTTCAAGATACTCTTTTTCTGTCCTAATATCAACAAGAACAGCTTGATTATTAATGATTAGTTCCTTAGCTTTCGTATAATTAATTCTACCATCACCACTAGAACAGCCCACTAATAATATAATTAATACAAAATAAAATAGTTTCTTCATATCTAACCTCCATAACAATTTTAACACAATTAATAAAAAAAATAAATAATATATTTATAATTGGTTATATTATAAATAAAGGAGGTATTTATGACACAAAGTATAATTACGTATTATATACCACAAAATTTAAATATAACCAAAGGAAAAATATATAATCTATATATAAATAAAGTTAAGAATTTAGATTTAACCAGCATAATAACTCCCATACAACAAACAATAAGCAACACACCTAAAACAATAACAATAACAGAAGATACCTACAATAATATCTTTAATTTAATTAATAATCAAGAAAAAATATACAATCAAAGCAAAGAAATAGTAAAACAATTAACCAAAGAAAGGAAATAATATGAACAATAAGACAATCTCTACCACACTACCAAATGGTACTAAAGTAACATACAATGTGATATTAACATTTAAAAGTATATTAACAGGAAAAGACTATGTAGTTTATACAGATAATACATATGATAATAATAAAAAATTAAGAGTATACGCTGCTAGATATAATCCAGAATATATAAATCCTTTCATAGAAGAACCTTCTACTAAAGAAGAATGGACTGAAATAACAAGAGTAATAGATAGTGTGATACCTGCTAAATAATATAGAAATATATTATTTTTTTATTGAAAAATAACAAAAAATATGATATATTATTAACAGATTTCATTTAGGGGTGTAGTTCAGCTGGTAGAACGTCGGTCTCCAAAACCGAATGTCGTGAGTTCAAGTCTTGCCACCCCTGCCATTTTGTAAATTAAAACACTAACTATTTAGTTAGTGTTTTTTCATTTCTTATTATTATATGTTCAAAATACTGTTCTTGAAATTCTGTTAAAGCATTTATTGCGTCATTAGAATAATATTTTCCTACAGGAGCAACAACAAGTTTATCATCATTGTCATTAGTTCTATGTATTATTGCAATGCATTCTCCTTCATACTCTTCTACTGGTTCAAATACTCCTAGAAGGTAAGCGTCTAATTCTACACCATCACCACTTATGGTATTAGGAACATATCCATAATTAACTGGGTATATGAATCCGTGTTTAGGATGTTTTGTTCCAAATGGTCGATCCATTTTAATTTTTATAATTTTTCCTAAATATTGTTTACTATCCATAGTATCCTCCTTATCAAAATTATTATATACTAAATTATTAGTTAATGCTATAATTTATATACAATAAGTTTTATTTCATTTTTTCGTAAACGTCATGTAATTGCGTGCCATTAGTACATAATGCTCTAACCATAATAGTTAGAGTTTTTTCTATATAATTGACAAAAAAATAAAAAAACATATAATTATTTTAGGAGGCAAAACTATGAATTATTTAAATATAAATAAATTAAATAATTGGTGGAATGTATGGAAGAGTTGGTCCATACAGGTTTTGTCGTGAAATATTAAATAAAAAATAATATAATAGTAACACAAGCACATGTATGGATTGTTTCCGACATGTGCTTTTTTGCATGAAAGGAGGTGGCGCATATGGAAAGTGATTGGAATTGGAAAAGAATAAAAAGGTATTTAAATGAAAGAGGAGAAAAAAATGAATTATGGAGAATTTGGTGGACAATATGTACCACAAGAATTAAAAGAAAAATTAAAAGAAATTGAAAATGAATTTAAAAAAGCTATAAAAGATAAAAAGTTTATTAAAGAATATAAGTATTACTTAAAGCAATATGTAGGAAGGCCATCACCATTATATTATGCAGAAAAATTAACAGAATATATAGGTGGCGCTAAAATATATTTAAAAAGAGAAGATTTAAATCATACAGGAGCACATAAAATAAATAATGCCTTAGGTCAAGCACTGCTTGCAAAAAGAATGAAAAAGAATCATATTATTGCTGAAACAGGAGCAGGTCAACATGGAGTAGCAACTGCTACAGTATGCAGTTTATTAGACTTAAAATGCACTATATTTATGGGAAGTGTTGATATAGAAAGGCAGCATGTAAATGTTGAAAAAATGAAATTATTAGGAGCAAATGTAGTATCAGTAACAAGAGGAAATAAAACACTAAAAGATGCCGTAGATGAAGCTTTTGATTATCTATTGCAACATAAAGATTCCTTTTATTTAATAGGTTCAGCGGTAGGACCAAGTCCATATCCAGAAATGGTAAAATACTTTCAAAAAGTAATTGGAGAAGAAGCAAAAAAACAAATAATAAAACAAGAACATAAGTTACCTAAAGCTATAATTGCCTGCGTAGGTGGAGGGAGCAATAGCATTGGATTATTTAATAGTTTCATTAAAGAAAAAGTAGATATATATGGAGTAGAAGGAGCAGGATTAGGTATTAAATCAAATAAACATGCATCAGCAATCGCCAACAATAAAATTGGAATAATACATGGTATGAAAACCTATATTATGCAAGATAAAAAAGGAAATATAAAAGATGCCTATTCAATATCAGCAGGCCTAGATTATCCAGGAATAGGACCAGAACACGCCTATTTAAATAAAATAAAAAGAGTTAATTATGATAGTATTACAGATAAAGGAGCAATAAAAGCCTTTAAATTATTAACAAAATTAGAAGGAATAATTCCTGCATTAGAGAGTTCTCATGCCTTAGCATATGCAATAAAAATAGCAAAAAAATACAAAATATCTGACTGTATAATAGTAAATTTATCAGGTAGAGGAGACAAAGACTTACAAACAGTATTAGAATTTAATAAAAAGCACTAACAATTAGTTAGTGTTTTTATAATTCCAAATACCTAATTTTCCATTAGCTTTTATAGGAGTAGGAAGTATTTCAAGAACTTTAATCTTCCATGCAAATCTTTCTTCAGAAAAACGTCCATAATCAGCTTCATTTGTATTATTATAAATATAATTAATAAATTCCTTTGTCATTGGAATACAATCAACTAATTCACATTTACATAATATATATCCAGGATTAATATCTGATTTTAAATATTTTAAAGCTTTTTCTACATTATCAGATTTACTTAATGATTTACTAGCATGAATATATATTTCACCCCTATAATTTGTTTTCCAACTTCTTGTTTCATATATTTTAATACCATCTTTTATTAACGTAGCAAAAGGTTCTTTAATTGATAAAACTTTCATCATACTATCTCCTTACAATATCTAAAAAAATTCACATATATTATTTAGAATAAAAATTAAAATAACAACATAATTATATAGCACAAATAATTATTTGTCATTAAAATAGAACAAGTATTTTCCTTTTAAGTTACTATTTATTTTATTAAAAGCATATGTTATAATATCTTTGGAGATGAGAAAATGAAAATACCATTTAAAAGTGGGAATATATTAATTCCTAAAAAAAATATTGATATGTACAAATGGAGTGTAGTAGCGTGTGATCAATACACTTCAGAACCAGATTACTGGCAAGAAGTAAACAATATTGTTGGAAATAATCCATCAACATTAAACATAACACTTCCTGAAATATATCTAGAAGATAATGATGTAGAAGAAAGAATAAAAAGAATTAATAAAAATATGGAGGACATGCTTAATAATAATATATTTGATGAATATAAAGATACAATGTTCTACATAGAAAGAACACAAAATGATGGGAAAGTAAGAGAAGGATTAATAGGAGTAGTAGACCTAGAAGCATATTCTTATGAAAAAGGATCTCAAACACCAATAAGAGCTACTGAAAAAACTGTAATAGAAAGAATACCACCAAGAATGAAAGTAAGAGAAAACGCCTTATTAGAATTACCACATATTATGATCCTAATAGATGATGACAAGAAAGAAATAATAGAAGATTTAAAAAATAAAGTAAAAGATAGTGATATAGTCTATGATTTTGATTTAATGCAAAAAGGCGGTCATATAAAAGGGTATAACCTAAATAAAGAAATACAAGAAGAAATTAATAATAAATTAGAGCTATTAGCAGATAAGGAAAACTTTGAAAATAAATATAACGTAAAAGACAAAGGCATATTATTATTTGCAATGGGAGATGGAAACCACTCTCTTGCAACTGCTAAAGCTTGCTACGAAAAATTAAAGGAAACTATGCCTGAAGAAGAGTATCTAAATCATCCAGCAAGATATGCTCTTGTAGAATTAGTAAATCTTCATAGCAGTGCCTTAGAATTTGAACCAATTCATAGAGTAATATTTAATACTAATCCAGAAAACTTATTAAATGAATTATATAAATATTATGACATAAATGAAGATGGAAATGGACAAGAAGTAGAAGTAGTAACTAAAGATATAGATAAAAAAATATATATTTCTAATCCAAAATCTAACATAACAGTAGGATCTATCCAAATGTTTTTAGATGATTATCTAGCTAATCACGAAGGAAAAATAGATTATATTCACGGAGATGATACAACAAGAGGTATGGGTAGTAAAGAAGGAAATATCGCGTTCTTATTTAAAGCAATGAGAAAAGATGAATTATTTAAAACTGTAATAGTAGATGGAGCATTACCAAGAAAAACGTTCTCAATGGGACATAGCTACGATAAAAGATATTATTTAGAAGCAAGAAAAATAAAATAAAGGAGATAATATGAAATCTAAAGTTTATTTTATAAAAGAAATAACACCAGATAGCCTAATTAAAATATATGAAAAATTAGGAGTAGAATTAAAAGGAAACATAGGAGTAAAAGTATCTACTGGAGAAAAGGGAGCTAAAGGATATTTAAAAGCTGATTTAATAGGACCATTTGTTAAAATGCTAAATGGAACTATTATAGAATGTAATACAGCATATCCAGGAGCAAGAACAAACTATGAAGATCATATAAAAGTTGCTGAAGAACATGGATTTACAAAGTTTGCTAAAGTAGATATTATGGATAAAGATGGAGAATTTAAAATACCAGTAAAAAATGGTAAACATCTAAAATATGATATAGTAGGAGAAAACTTTAAAAATTACGATTCAATAGTAAATTTAGCTCATGGTAAAGGACATGCTATGGGAGGATTTGGAGCAAACCTAAAAAATCAATCAATAGGAATAGCATCAAGAAATGGCAAAGCATATATTCATAGCTGCGGTCAAAGCGTAGACCCAGATAAATGCTGGAGTTGTAAATATGAACAAAAAGATTTTATTGAATCTATGGCTGAAGCAGCTAAAGCGGTTTCAGATTATTTAAAAGAAAATAACAAACCAATTGTCTATATAACTGTAATGAATAGAATATCTGTAGACTGTGACTGCGATTGTAATCAAGGAGATCCTGTAATGAAAGATTTAGGTATTATTGCAAGCTTAGACCCTGTAGCAAACGACCAAGCGTTTATAGATATGATATGGAATTCAACTGATCCAGGACATACCAAAATGATGGAAAGAGTAGATAGACAAGAAGGAAGACATATAACAGAATACGCTGAATCACTAGGATTAGGTAACACTGAATATGAATTAATAGAAATATAAAAAAAGAAGAAAAATCTTCTTTTTTATTTTGAGTTTTTTATTGCTTCATAATATTTTTTTGCTTCTGGAATTCTTCTATCATCTAAGTGTGCTTCATCTTTTCCTGGTTGTTCATAATATTCACAAAAATAAGCGGTAGCACCATTGATATCATATTTATAATTCATAAACTTATCATAACTATATTCATGAGAATCTCTTGACTTTGTACCTAATTCCTTTAAAGAAAACAGTAATTGAGTATCTAATCCCCACCAATTACCTCCATATTCATTGGCAAAATTAAGTAAAGAAGCTTTTTTACTATCTTCTTCAGCCCATTTTCCTTTTTCGTTGCTCCAAGAACCTCCCGTCCATTGCATTAGTCCCATTCCACCAGCACCTGGAACTCCATGACTTTGTCTTGCACGATTTCTAGCAGATTCTCTATCATAATCAGAATTAAATCTTTCAGGCCCAAAAGTTAAAATAATTGCACCTGTTTTTGAATCATAAAAGTTAATAGATTTATCTTTATAATAAGGATCAAATAATCTTTCAGTATTTTCCTCGGGATTAAATCTCTGCTCTTCTTGCCTCATATTACCAAGTAAAGCAGCTATTTGTTCATCACTTAAATCAAGTTTATATTCTTCATAAAATTTTTTAAATCTATATTTTTGATCTTCAGACATCATATTATATTCTGGTAAGTCTATAGTAATATTACCATTCTCATCAAATAAAGAACCATTATAGGCAGTAAATATTATATTAATTCTTTTATTAATTTCAGGGTTATCATGAAAATTAATAATTGTATGTTCCTTTGATTTTTCAGAAATAGGTTCTTCTTTTCCAGTATGTATATTCTCTTCATAATAATGAGTTTTAGAAAAATCATATGAAGCGGCACCAACATTTTTTACTGCATCAATTGTGTAATCGTTTGAGGAAGTATTAGCATTATTTGTGTTGTTTTCATCATAGCTTGAATAATCATAAGCAGCAGCACCAATACTATGAATAGAATAATCACTATCTATATCAACTGTTTCAGTATCACTATCACTACCATCACTAATAACTTTACCTTGTCCAACCACCCCATCAATTATAGGATATTCAATAATTATTTTCCCATTCTTTTTTATCTTATAATCCATATAATCACCATACCTAAAAAAATCATACAATATTTTTATAATAAATTCAATATAAAATAAATAAATATAGTTGAAATAGTATTAAAAAATATGCTATAATTAACTAAAATAGAAAGTAGGGTTGCTAATATGAAGATATATCTATTTCTAGCTAATAAAATAGTTACTTTGTCCCTACCAGAAGAAGTGTCTGGTAGTTTTAGCTTTGACGAAAATGATATAGATTCAAAGCTAATAAATATAGAAGCAAGAGATAATGAATGGGTATTATATTCAACTCCTGATAGTACAGTTATAAATAATGGAGCACCAGTAGATTACATACCAGCAACACCAAATACATTCTATATAATAAGAAGAGATAATAAAAATTATTTAATATATATAACTAATATAAATGATAATAAGCTAATTACATATAAATATGACCAAACAATTAACCTATTAATAGGAAATGATAATAATTGCAATTTAAATTACAACTGTGAATATATTAAAGGGCCAGTAGCCCAAATATCTTATAAAGATAACCATTTAACATTAGATATAGGAAACAACAGTATAATATATGTAAACAATAAAAGCATAAAAAAGAATAATTATTTTATTAAAATAGGAGACACAATTAATATATATGGCCTAAAACTAATTTTCTTATCTAATACAGTATTAATTAATAGCCAAGGAAATAGATTAATAGTTAATGAATCACTATCTAAATTAACAAAGTACAATTATCCAAAACAAGAACCAAATCAAAATATAGAAATAAAAGATAGAGATTTATATTCAAAAGAAGAATACTATTCAAAGTCTCCAAGAATAAGAAGAACGATAGAAACAAAACATATTGAATTAAGTGATCCTCCTCAATTGGGAGAAAATCAAGAAATACCGTTAATACTAACAATAGGACCAATGCTAACGATGGGTATGACTTCAATTGTTTCCGTAGCAAGTACTATGTCTAAACTAGGTTCTAAAGAAATAACGCTAAAAGATTCATGGCCTTCTTTATTAGTGTCTATAGCAATGCTAGTATCAATGCTTTTATGGCCAACAATAACAAGTCATTATAATAAAAAAGTACAAAAGAAAAGAAAAAAAGAAATATTAGAAAAATACAATAAATATTTAGAAGAAAAAAAGATAGAATTAACTAATGAAACAAAATTACAAAAAGATATCTTAATAGAAAATTTAATATCAACAGAAGAATGCTTAAACATAATAAAAACAAGAGGGTTAAATTTTTGGGATAAAAGAATAGATCAAGATGACTTCTTAAAAGTAAGAATTGGCACAGGTAATGAAAGACTAAACGTTGATATTGCTTATCCTGAAAAAGGATTTACTATTGATGAAGATGAACTAAAAAAACAAGTAGATAAAATTAAAGAAGAATTTAAATATATAGAAAATGTACCTATAGGCTATTCATTTAAAGAAAATAAAGTAACAGCAGTAATGGGAAATTCTAATAAAAGTCATGCATTTATAAATAATATAATTCTACAATTATTAACTTTTTATACATATGAAGACTTGAAAATAGTAGTATTTACTAACGAAAATAATGAAGAATATTGGGATTATATTAAATATTTAAATCATAACTTTGATAATAATAGAAATGTTAGATTTTTTGCTTCAACTCAAGAATCATGCAAAGATGTAGCAGACTATCTAAATATGGTTGTAAACATGAGAATAAACAATAAAGAAGATTTTCCTAAACCACATTACATTATTTTTGTAGATGACTATAATAGAATAAAAAGATTTGATTTTTTAAAGAATATCACTGAAATAGATGAAAACCTAGGTTTTAGTATAGTATTACTAGAAGAAAGATTAAGTAAATTGCCTAGTAAATGTAATAACTTTATATCTTTAGGAATTAATAATCAAGGTGGTATATTAAAAAATTCTTACGAAAAGCAAGAACAAATAATATTCTATGATGAAATAAATTATAATATTGATATGATGAGTATTACAAATCTATTATCTAATATACCAATAGAATTTGAAGAAGGATTAAAACAATTGCCTGATGCTATAACATTTATGGAAATGGAGAAAGTTGGTAAAGTTGAACAATTAAATATTTTAAATAGATGGAATACTAATGATTCTACATCAAGTTTAAGAGCTGAAATAGGAGTAGATGAACAAGGAGATTTAATGTTCTTAGATTTACATGAAAAATATCATGGACCTCATGGATTAATAGCAGGTACTACAGGTAGTGGTAAATCAGAATTTATAATAACTTATATATTATCTATGTGTATAAATTATAGTCCTGATGATGTGTCATTTATCCTAATAGATTATAAAGGTGGAGGATTAGCTTTAGCATTTGAAAATCAAACAACAGGAATATCTTTACCCCATTTAGCAGGAACCATAACCAACTTAGATAAAGCAGAAATGGATAGAACATTAGTAAGTATCGATAGTGAAGTAAAAAGAAGACAACATATGTTTAATGAAGCAAGAGATATATTAGAAGAAAGCACTATGGATATATATAAATATCAACGATATTATAAAGAAGGAAGATTAAAAGAGCCAATTCCACATTTATTTATAATTTGTGATGAGTTCGCTGAATTAAAAAGTCAACAACCAGATTTTATGGATAATCTAATAAGTGTAGCACGTATAGGACGTTCTTTAGGAGTACACCTTATTCTAGCAACTCAAAAACCTAGTGGTGTAGTAAACGATCAAATATGGTCTAACTCTAAATTTAAAGTATGTTTAAAAGTACAAGATGAACAAGATAGTAAAGAAATGTTAAAGAAACCAGATGCAGCATATTTAAAACAAGCAGGAAGATTCTACTTGCAAGTAGGATACGATGAATATTATGCCCTAGGACAATCAGGATGGTGTGGTGCTAAATACTATCCATCAGAAAAAATAGTAAAACAGATAGATAAAAGCATTAACTTTATAGATGATTGCGGTAATTACATAAAAAGAGTTCAAGCTGGTAATAGTATAAGAATAGAACCACAAGGAGAACAACTAGGTAATATACTAAAATCAATAATAAATGTAGCAAAACAAGCAGGTAAAAAAGCAAAAAGACTATGGTTAGAAAATATTCCTAGTATAATACTAGTAGATAATCTAGAAAAAAAATATAATGTAACACATACACCATATAATATAGAAGCAGTAATAGGAGAATATGACGCTCCAGAAAAACAAGAACAAGGAATAGTAAAATATAATTTACTAGAGCATGGAAATACTATAATATATGGGAATGATGGTAGTGAAAGAGAATATTTAATAAATACATTAATATATTCCATAACAAAAAATCATACTTCAGAAGAAATAAATGTATATATAGTTGATTATGGATCAGAATCACTACGAAAATATAGTAAATTACCACATATAGGTGGAATAGTATATCAAGAGGAAGATGAAGAATTTAATAATTTAATAAAACTAATTAGAAATGAAATAGCTTCTAGAAAAAAACTGTTTGCAGACTATGGAGGAGAATATATAAACTACATTAAAAATAGTCCTAATAAATTACCTATAATGTTAGTAATATTAAATAATTATGATTCTATTTATGAAGCAAATCAAAATCTATATGATGTATTACCAGAATTAGTAAGAGATTCTGAAAGATATGGAATAATATTTATATTAACAGCAAATGCCACTAACTCAGTAAATAGTAAAATAACATCAAACTGTAAAAATAATTACGCATTCAAATTAAAAGATCAATTTGATTACACATCAATATTTGGTACAAAAACAAAAATATATCCAAGGGATAATTTTGGCAGAGGAGTACTAAAAAATGATGGAGTACATGAATTTCAAACAGCAACTATTATAGAAGATGAAGATAAATTAAATGATTATATAGTAGAATTTGTAAATAAACAAAAAGAAATAAATAAAAAAGTTGCTAAAAAAATACCTATATTACCAAATATAGTATCCTTTGAAGAAATACAAAGTAGTCTAACAAATATACATAATATTCCAATAGGAATAAGCAAAAAAGAATTAGAAATATCTACAATAGATTTTCTAGCAAACCAAGGAAATATTATAACATCTAATAAACTAGATAATACTAAAAACTTTGTATTAAGTTTAATTGCCTTATTTAAATATTTAAAAACTAACCTATATATATTTGATACATCTAAACTATTACCAATAACTAAAGAATATCATAATAATTACTATAATGAAAATATAGAAGAAATATTTAATAAATTACAAGAACAAATAAATAGTTTAATAGAACAAAAACAACAAGTAGAAGGAATAATATTAATATATGGATTAGATAAATTTATAGCTAAAATAAATGATAATAAAAAAATAGAAGAATTTAATAAATTACTAAAGAAATATGAGCATATATCTATTATTGCAGTAGAAGACGCTAATAAAATAAAAACATATGCATATGAATCTTGGTTTAAAGACTTCTATAATACAAATGAAGGAATATGGATAGGTAAAGGAGTATCAGATCAAAGCACATTAAGATTAACTAATTTAACAAGAGAAATGACGAAAGAAATAAAAAATAATATGGGTTATCATATAGTAGAAAGTACAGGAACACTAATAAAACTGATAGATTTCATTACTAAAGATGTAGGTGATAATAATGAATAATAAAGTATTAATAAAATTAATATTACCAGAATTAGATACATCGTTTGATATCCTTATACCAGTAAATGAAATAATATGGAAAATAAAAAAATTACTAGTAAAATCAGTATCAGATTTAGAAGGAATTAAACTAGATATGAATGCAGAATATATATTATTAAATAAACGAAATAATAGAATATATAATAATAATGAAATAGTAATAAATACGGACATAAGAAATAGTACAGAACTATTATTAATAACTAACAAAGAATGTAAAGATAACGTTAAAACTATTGACTATCAATTAGTATAATGTTAGAATGAAAATGTAAAGAATAGTATTCTACTATTAAATAAGCCATATTTATAAAAGGAGATGATATAAATGGCTGCAATGGATCAGTCAAAACTAACAAGCATGTGTACTAGTTTAAAAGAAGCAGCAAGTGATTACGAAGAACAAATAGTTTTAGACGCTAAACAAATAGTTGAAGAATTTAATGAAAATTGGGTATCAAATTCTGCTAGATCATTAGCAAATGAAATAGGAGAAAAAATAAAACTTTTAGAAACGGATATTGCAAGTAAATTTAACGAAAAAAGCGCTGAAATTCGCAGGGCAGTAGCAAATTTTAATTTAGTAGAAGGAGAAAGTATAAATTATCCAGGGTTTAATTTTGGCATACCTTCAATTTCGATGGAATTAGCTGCAACACTAAATGGTGGAAAACTTGGGGTTAAAGAAGGGGCAGACATTAGTTCAATAGAAACTCCAATGCAAACACTAATTGATAATGTTAAAAAAACATTAGAAAACATTTTAACAACAGTTAAGTCATGTGATGCATTTGATAGTGATGAAGTAACCTCATTAACAAATAGTGTTAATAAAATAAAAAGTGATTTTGAAACTGATATGGAAACACTAAAATCATCATTAACAACTCGTATGAGTAGAGAAATTTCAGAAAGAGAAACACTTGAAAAAGCAAACAAAGAAATTCTTCAATAATAATTAGAAATAAAAACTCCAATTGGAGTTTTTATTATAAATAATTGATTAATAAAATAATAGAATTAAGTATAATAAACATAATTTGGTGATAATATGAAAATAAATATATCCAATCTAAAGGATAAAATAAATAAAATAAATAATATTATAAGAAAATATGAAGAGGTTTATTTAAACTATTACAATGACTTATCACAAGCAAGTATGCTTTGGAAAGGAACTATAGCTAATGACTTCCTTAATGATTCGATAAGTGATAAAGAAAAAATAAAGCCTATTATTTCTAATTTAAACGAAATAAAAGAGTTATATCAATACATAGTAGAAAAATACAAATCATATGGTAATACAATAAATTATAATTTATCTAATAAAGATGAAATTATAATAAATTTCAATAATTGTAAAGCAAAATTAAATGAAATAATAAATCTTTATAGCGAAGTAATATCAATTTATAACAACTATATAATAACATCAGAACTAGAACAAATTAAGAAAAACAAAAAAGAAATAGAGATAATAGAAGATAAAATAATAACTATGATAAAAGAAATAGAAGAACATGAAAAAGATATTTCTTTAAAAATAGATAAAATTAATTTAGAATATATAAAAGAAGAATTTGATATTAAAAAATACTTATAGGAGAGCAATATGATTGATAAAATAGGAATGAATGTTCCAGAAATAGAACTATTAATTGACAAACTAAAAATATATATAAAAGAAGAAGACATTTCTGTAGATGAATTAGATAATTTGTATTTAGAAATAAATAAGTATTATCAAACAAATAATACAAATAAAATAGATTTATTAGAATCAGAATTAGTAAACAATTTGAAAAAAATATCAAAAATACATAACAATAATATTCTTGTGCTAGAAAAGAAAGTAGAAGAACATAAAGAGTTAGAAAGAGAAAATAAAATGATTTTATCAGGAGAAAAAGAGGTAGATATAGATGGAATATGAAGAAGTACATACTAAATTATCTCAAATAAAAACAAAAATATGTGAATTAGAAGAAGAATATAAAAAACTAAATAATACCTTAAATAAAAACTTATTAATAGATAATAAATCACCAGTAGAAGAAGAATTATTATCTATACTAAATAATAATCAAGAAATAATAAAAGAAATAGACAATATAATATAAAATAAAAAACTATTTATCTTTAAATAGTGTTCAGACTGTTGACAAAGTAAATTTTGTTAATAGTCTGAAGATACCTCTAGGTATCTTTTTTTATTATTACATTATATAATATGATATAATTATCAAAAGGAAGTATAGTATGAAAAAAAGAATTAAAAGTAATAAAAAGAAGAAAATAACAATATTTAGTATTATATTTATTTTAATAATAGGGTTATTTATAGGTGGATATTTATTCTATAAATCTAAAATATTAATTATTAATATTAAAAAGAATATAGAAATAAATATTAATGAAGAAGTATATAATACTGATTATATTAAAAGTATAAATAATGGTAAATTATTAAGCAAAAAAGAATTAATAGATACATCTGTTTTAGGTAGTAAGAAAATAACTATAAAAGTTAAAGATTACTTTAATAGAAAAAAGAATTATACATATACTGTAAATATTATAGATAAGGAACCACCTACAATAGAATTTAAAAATAGTATAAGTATTACTGAAGGAGATAAAATAGATTTATTAAAAGATGTAAAAGCAACTGATAACTCTAAAGAAGATATTAAAGTTAGTATAGAAGGAGATTATGATATAAATAAACCAAATAAATATGAATTATATTATGTTGCTAAAGATTCTAGTAATAATGAAAAGAAAGAAAAATTTACTTTAGAAGTTAAAAAGAAAGAAGTAGTTATTGTTGATAATACTAATACTACATTTACAACATCAAAAGGATATAGTGGAGAAGTAAAAAATGGTATAACTTATATAGATGGAGTATTAATAGCAAATAAAACCTATAAATTACCATCAACATACTATCCAGGAGGATTAACTAGTAATACACAAAATGCCTTTAATAATCTAAAAAATGATGCTTCAAAAGAAGGATATAATTTATTTGTAGGAAGTGGATTTAGATCTTATAATGACCAAAAATACATATATAATAATTATGTAGCAACAGATGGACAAGCTAATGCTGATACTTATTCTGCAAGAGCAGGACATTCAGAACATCAAACAGGCCTAGCTTTTGATGTATGTGATTATAATGTGGCAGCATGTATAACATCAGCATTTGATAATACAGATCAAGCAAAATGGATAAATGATAACTGTTACAAATATGGCTTAATAATAAGATATCCAAAAGGAAAAACCAATGAAACAGGATATATGTATGAATCATGGCATTTAAGATATGTAGGAGTAGATTTAGCTACTAAATTATATAATAAAGGTAACTGGATAACACTAGAAGACTATTATGGAATTACAAGTAAATATAATTATTAAATTAAAGGAGAAATTATGGAATTAATTGGATATAGCAAATGTAGTACATGTAAAAAAGCAAAAGAATATTTAAATATTAATAACATTAAATATATAAATAGAGAAATAAAAGAAAATACACCTACTAAAACAGAAATAAATAGTTTGATAAATAAATACAAAATAAATATTAATAAATTATTTAATACCAGTGGTTTAATCTATAGAAAATTAAATTTAAAAGAAAAACTAGATAAAATGACTAAAGATGAAAAAATAGAACTATTATCAAATAATGCTATGTTAATAAAAAGACCACTATTAATTGATAATGATATAATACTAATAGGATTTAAAGAATCAGAATGGGAAATAATAAAGAAATAATTAACAAAAAATTAGAAGATTTATCTAAATCAAAATTTAGATCTAGTTTTAAACTAAGAAAATATATGATAGATTATATAAATAATATAGGTATGAATAAAATAAAAGATCATGCCTATGACTTTATAAAAGAAAGATTAGCTGGAGCTAATCCAGTTAATGATGGAAAACAAACACCAATGAAAGGACACCCTGTATTCATAGCACAACATGCCTGTGCATGTTGTTGTAGAAATTGTTTAGAAAAATGGCATCATATTCCTAAAGGAAGAGAGCTTACAAATAATGAAATAAACTATGTAGTAGCACTATTACTAGAATGGATAATAAGAGAATATAAAAATAATAATTAAAAGAAATTATTATTTTTTTAAACTTTTTGTTAACATTTTTAATATTTTGTGGTATAATATCAAACAACTTGAAAAAAGGGGGATAATTATGGGACCAGAGAATTGTTGTAATTTAGAAAGAGTAGAGTATTTTCCATTAGAAGAATACATAAGTAGAATTAAATTAAATTCCAATTTACTATATCATTTAGAAGAAACATCAAAGGATTTTGATAAATATATAAAATTATTAAGTAGCTATGACCCAGATATAGTAGCATCTTTTTTAATTAACTCATTTGAAAAAGAAATAGTAGATTCTAATCTAATTGAAAATCATACTTCTAATTATTCTAAAATAAATGAGAATAATATCTTTTATTATACATTAAACATAAATCATCAAAGAATAAAAAATTTACATAAATTTGCACTTGAAAAAGAAACAATAGATGATTATAGAAAAGAAGAAGCATGGGTAGGTTATGTTAAAGATAATGAAAAACATATCTATTGGTATGGAGCAGAACCAGAAGATATAAAAAAATTTATGGATGATTATATTAAAGAATATAAAGCAAATTCATTATCTTTATTAAACAGTAATCCCTTTCTAAAAAGTGCTTTAATAACATTATTATTTATTAGAATTCATCCGTTTGGTGATGGAAATGGAAGAACAGCAAGATTACTATATGATATGAAATTTACTGAATTAATAAATAAAATATATAAAACAAACTTAAAAATATCTCCATTACATATATCAAATAGTATTTTATTAAATCAACCATCATACGTACATGCATTAGATAGTATATACTTTGATGTAAAACATGATTGTAATGATGAAATAAATAAATGGTTTGATTTCTGTTTAAATATGACTGATGAACAATTATTTTATTTAAGTAATGAATTAAAAAATAAAAATAGATATTTATTCAATATAGAAAATCCATCATTAAAAAATGAATCAATTAATCAGAAAATAAAATCAATGAAAATACAAAAATTACATTAAGAGAATTTATTCTCTTTTTTTGTTATTATATATACTTGACAATCTAAACAACGAAATGCTATAATTCAATTGTATACAATTAAAAATGAAAGAGAGGCTATAATGAGTATATATGATTTTAAAGTAAAAAATAAAGAAGACGAAGAAATAAATTTAAAGGATTATAAAGGGAAAGTATTAATAATAGTAAATACTGCTACAGGATGTGGATTTACTCCACAATATGAAGCATTAGAAAAACTATATCAAAAATATCATAAAAAAGGATTAGAAATATTAGATTTTCCATGTGATCAATTTGGACATCAAGCACCAGGAACTGATGATGAAATCCATGAATTTTGTACAAGTAAATATAATACATCATTTGATAGATTCAAAAAAATAGAAGTAAATGGAGAAAACGAATTACCATTATTTAAATATATAAAAGATAATTCTCCAAAAGAAATATTAGAAGGACTAAAAAATAAAATGGCTATGTCTGCTGTTAAAAAGATAAGTACTACTTGTAAAAAAGAAAACGATATAATATGGAACTTTACAAAATTTATTATTGATAAAGAAGGAAACATAGTAGCAAGATACTCACCAATAGAAGATCCAATGAAAATGGAAAAAACAATAATAGAATTACTAGGATAGGTGATAACATGTATGATATAATAATAATTGGAGCAGGGCCAGCAGGATTAACAGCAGCATTATATGCACGAAGAGCTAATAAAAAAGTATTAGTATTAGAAGCAAAAAGCTATGGTGGACAAATAATAAACGCTAGCAACGTAGAAAACTACCCAGGAATACCAAATATATCAGGCTTTGACTTGGCAACTAATATGTATAATCAAGTAAAAGAATTAGATACAGAAATAAAATTTGAAACAGCACTTCACATTGATGAAGACAAGAAAGTAACTACTAATAAAGGAACTTACCAAGCAAAAGCAATTATTCTAGCAACAGGTGCTGAAAACAGAAAATTAAATATACCAAAAGAAGAAGAATTTGTAGGTAAAGGAGTATCTTATTGTGCAACATGTGATGGAAATTTCTTTAAAAATAAAGTAGTAGCAGTAGTAGGTGGAGGGAACACTGCCTTAGAAGATGCTATATATTTATCAAATATAGCAAAAAAAGTATATTTAATCCATAGAAGAGATAACTTTAGAGGAGAATCTAGATATTTAAGTGATATAAAAAAGAAAGATAATATTGAAATAATATTAAACTCTAATATTACCAAATTAAATGGAGAAGATAAAATAGAAAGTATTGAAGTAACAGATAAAGATAACAATACTAAAGAAATATCTATATCAGGATTATTTATAGCGGTAGGACAAAGCCCTAAGAATGAAATATTTGCTAATTTAATTAAAATTAATGACTATGGCTATATCGAATCAGAAGATGGAGTACATACAAATATAGAAGGAATATATGTAGCTGGAGATACTAGAGTAAAAACATTAAGGCAATTAACAACTGCAGTAAGTGATGGAAGTATAGCAGCAACAACTGCTATAAAAGAATTAAGGAGAGATGAATAATGAGTGTAAAAAAAATAGAAGAAAAAGATTTTAAAGAAGTTATTAATAATAAGGAGAAAAAAGTATTAGTTGATTGTTATGCTGATTGGTGTGGACCATGTAGAATGTTATCACCAATAATTGATGAATTAGCAAGTGAAATAGATAGTTGTGAATTCTATAAATTAAATGTAGATGACGCAGAAGAAGTATCAAGAGAATATGGTATAATGTCTATACCAACAGTATTAATATTTAAAGATGGTAAAGAAGTAGCAAAATCTATAGGACTAAAAACAAAAGAAGAACTAAAAGAAATAATAGAAAAATAAATATGGATAATATAGATTTGTTAACAATAGAAAATCAACTATGTTTTCCTTTATACGTATGTTCAAAAGAAATAATAAAAAAATATAAACCGTATTTAGATAAATTAGGATTAACATACACACAATATATTACAATGATGGTTTTATGGGAAGAAAAAGAAATAAACGTTAAATCACTAGGAGACAAATTATATTTAGATTCAGGAACACTAACTCCACTATTAAAAAAGCTAGAAAATAAACAATATATTAAAAGAAATAAATCATCAAAAGATGAAAGAAAACTAATTATATCTATAACACCAAAAGGAGAAGAATTAAAGATATTAGCAAAAGATATACCAACCAGTATTGGTAAATGCCTAAATTTAACAAAAAAAGAAAGTGTAGACTTATATAAAATATTATATAAAATACTAAATAAAATAAATTAAAACTCTAAATTGAGTTTTTTAATAATAATATTAAACAATAAATAATAAATATTATTATGAAGACATTTATATATAAAGGAGTAATAATGGAACGTCAAAACAAAATAATTAAAACAAGTATTAAAGGAATAATAGTTAATATATTATTAGTAATATTTAAATTAATAATAGGATTTATTGCCAATTCAATAGCTATAATATTAGATGCTATAAACAACTTAACAGATGCCCTATCATCAATTATAACCATAATTGGAACTAAATTATCAACAAAAGCTCCAGATAAAGAACATCCCTATGGACATGGAAGAATAGAATATTTTACATCTATTATTATAGGAATAATTATTCTAGTAGCAGGAGTATTATCCTTAAAAGAATCATTTACTAATATAATAAATCCAACCAAACCAAATTATACAGTATATACAATTATAATAATAATAACAGCTATAATAGTTAAAATATTATTAGGAAGTTATGTTAAAAATATAGGAAACAAAATAAATTCAGGAAGTTTAATAGCATCTGGAACAGATGCCTTATTTGATGCAATATTATCCACAGGAACCCTTATAGCAATTTTATCTTATTTATTATTTAAAATAAATATAGAAGGAATAATAGGACTATTAATATCACTATTTATACTTAAATCAAGCATTGAATTATTAAAAGAAACATCAAGTGAATTAATAGGAACCAGGGTTAATAAAGAATTAGCTATAAAATTAAAAGAAGCAATAAATTTATATCCTGAAGTTGAAGGAACTTATGATTTAGTATTACACAACTATGGACCAATGCAAATGATTGGATCAGTCCATATCCAAGTAAAAGATACTATGACTGCAAAAGAAATACATATTTTAACCAAAGAAATAGAAAAGAAAATATATACATCCTTTGGAATAATCCTAACAATTGGAATATATGCATCTAATACAAGTGATAAAGAATCATTAAAAATTAAAACTGATTTAGAAAAAATAATATCTAATTATAAAGAAATATTACAATTACATGGATTTTATATAGATAGCAAAAAAAATCAAATAAACTTTGATATAATTGTAGATTTTAATACTAAATCTCCAGAAAAAATAAAAAGAAAAGTTATAAATGAAATAAAAAAATTATATCCAAACTATACTTATTATGTAATAATAGATAATGATTTTAGCGATTAAAAGTATATAGAAAATATATACTTTTTTTATTAAATATTTTATAATAAATATAAGGAGTAGAATATGATATTAAATGTAAGCGGGAGAACAGATATAGTAGCATTCTATACAGATTGGTTTATGAATAGATATAAAGAAGGATATGTAGATGTAAGAAACCCATATTATAAAAAACAAGTAAGTAGAATATATTTTAATAATGTAGACTTAATTCTTTTCTGTACTAAAAATCCTCTTCCTATTATAAAATACATAAATATTATAGATAAACCAATAATATTTCATATAACTATAACTCCATATAATAAAGATATAGAACCAAACGTTACAGACAAAAAAATAATAATAGATGCAGTAAAAGAAATATCTAATATTATAGGAAAAGATAATATTTATATCAGATATGATCCAATATTTATAAGTGATAAATATAATCTAGAATATCATAAAAAAGCTTTTAATAAAATGTGTTCTCTGTTAGATGGATATGTTAATAAAATAATAGTATCTTTTCTAGATGAATATAAAAACGTTAAGAAAAATAAAAATATAATAAAATACAAAGAAATAACTAAAGAAGATTATAAAGAAATAGGTATATCTTTTTCTACTATAGCAAAAAAACATAACATGACAGTACAAACCTGCTACGAAGATGAAAACTTAACAGAGTATGGCTTTATAAAAGGAGAATGTCTATCACATGAATTAGCCTATAAATTAACAGGGAAAAAATATAAGAATTGGACCGCAAGAAAAGAAAAAAAATGTAATTGTGTTGAAATGGTAGATATTGGATATTATAATTCATGTAATCATTTATGTAAGTATTGCTATGCTAATTATGATGAAAAAGAAATAAATAATAATATAAAGAGACATAATAAAAAATCATCACTATTAATAGGAGAATTAGAAAGTGATGATATTATAAAAGAAAGAAGTTAAGATGGATAAAATAACAGAACAAATGATGGAAATATATAATACATATACCATGGATTGGATGGATTATATAATTATTAATAACAATTTAACCTATCATCATATAATAAAAAAAGAAAATGGTGGCAAAAGAACTATCGATAATGGAGCATTATTAACTGATAGAGCCCACGAATATCTCCATACTATAGAAAGACTAGACGTAGATATATATAATAGAATAAATAAAATATTTAAAGAAATAAACGGAAGTAAAAAAGAACCAACCAAAACACAAAGAAGATTAATAGATTTATTATTATGTGAATTTGAATTAAAAAATGCTGATAAACTAATACCAAAAAAAGAAAAAAAGGGTAATAAAAAAATCCTAGCAGCCTATCAAAAAAGAGTTAATTCACAATTAGGAATATAATATAGAAAGAGTGATTATATGTTAAAAGTAGATAATATTACCAAAGAATTTAAGAAAAAAAATAGTAAAAAAGAAACAGTATTATTTAAAGCTGATAATAACATATCATTTAATGCCAAAGAAGGAGAAATAATAGGTATATTAGGACCAAATGGTGCTGGTAAAACAACTCTATTAAGAATTATAGCGGGAATAATGAATCCAACCGAAGGAACTATTACTATTGATAATGAAAGGTATAATGATAAAGCAATTTCTATAAAAAAGAAAATAGCTTACCTATCGGGTAATACCAAACTATATAAAGATATATCACCATATGAATTATTAAAAATGTGTGGAGAATACTATGATGTTCCAAAAGAAGAATTAGAAAAAAGAATAAAAGAAATAGCTAATAAATTTGATATGAATTCTTTCTTACATCAAAAAATAGATAATTTATCTACTGGTCAATATCAAAGAACTTCTATAGCAAGATGCCTAATTCATAATCCAAAATACTATATCTTAGATGAAGCTACTAGCGGTTTAGATATAATATCTAGTCAAGTAATATTAAATTTCATAAAGGAAGAAAAAAATAATAATAAATGTATACTATATTCAACCCATTACATGGAAGAAGCAGAAAATATATGTGATAAAATAATAATGATAAATAAAGGCAAAATTATAGCAACCGGAACACCAAAAGAAATAAAAAAGCAAACTAAAACAACTAACCTAAGAGATAGTTTCTTCTCTATAATAGGAGGCATAAATGAATAAAAAAAGTATAATAATAACTATAAAAAAAGAAATAAGATCATTACTAAGAGATAAAAAGACACTTATAACACTATTAGTATTTCCTATTCTAATACCAATGATGATATTTTTATATGCATATATATATGAAAATCAAAGTGAAGAAAAATATTATAATATAGGAATTAATTATAAAACAAACACAACAGAAAAATCATTAATGAAAGAATGTTTTATTACCCCAATTTACTATAAAAATATAGATAATATGAAAAATTCATATAAAAAAGGTAAAATAGTAGCATATATAGACTATAATGAGAAACAAAAAAAATATACAATATATACAAACCAAGACTCAGAAGACGGAATGTATGCTACCAATTACATAACATCATACCTAGATTCATATAACACATATTTAGCTAAACTTTATTTAACAGGAGAAGATATAGATGTAGAAACAGTATATAATAATTTTACATATAAATTTAAAAACCTAGAAGGAGAAAATTTTATGTTAAAATTAATATTCTCTATATCATTTACTTATATTATAGCTGCAATAGTTTTAGCAAGTACTAATATGGCAACTTCTGCTACAGCAGTAGAAAAAGAAAATGGAACCTTAGAAACATTACTAACATTTCCTATAAAGCCAAGTGAATTAGTAGCAGGTAAATATCTAGCGTGTGTAATAGCAAGCATTGTATCATCAATAATAGGTTTAATCCTAACAATTGGAAGTATATTTGTAGCATCATCATTTTTTGAAGCATTTAAAACATATAACTTTGAAATAAACGTAATAACAATAATATTTGGTTTTATTATATGCCTATCAGCTTCCCTATTTATATCTGGATTAGCCATAGCAATAACATCATTTTCTAAAACATATAAAGAAGCTCAATCATCATCTCAAGTATTAAATGTAATAACAATTATACCAATGATGATATCAATAATGGGTATAAAAATAACATCATTTTTTTACCTAATACCAATAATTAACTACGTACAAATATTAATGGATATCTTTTCTAAAGAATTCAATATTTTAAATATATTTATCGTTTTAATTTCATCTATAATTTATGTAATAATAGTTATCTACATTATAACAAGACAATATAAAGAAGAAAAAGTATTATTTGGTATATAAAATGAAAAGAATAAAAATATTATTATTAATAATAGTTATAATAATTCCACTATTATTATTACCTAATAATGAATTAAAAGATGATTATTATAATTATATAAATAAAAAAATAATAGAAAAACATAAATTAAAAAATGATGAATACACTTGGAGTACGTTCATAGATAAACAAGAAAAAGTTGATAACAAAAAAAAAGAAATAATTAATAAATTAATAGAAAATAAAACAAACAATAATATAAGTATAATATATGAAAAACTATTAACTAAAGAAAAAGGCTTATCAACACTAAGCAAATACATAAATATAGTAGATAATTCAAATAATATAGAGGATTATATAAAAAATGCTATAATAATAGAAAAAGAATTAAATATAGACATATTTACTAATATAAAAGTAGAAAAAGATTATAAAGATAATAGCAAAAGTATAATATATTTATACCCAATAACAATGGATTTTGGAGCAACCTCAGATTTTTATGCAAATGAAGATTATATGTCATATAAAGCACTAATTAAACAATATGGAATAAAAATATTAAAACAATACGGCTATAGTACTAAAAAAGCTAGAGACGTTTCAAAAAGTATAACAAATATGTATACAGATATTTCTAATAATTCATTATTATCTAAAGACTTAGAAGATATATCAAAATATTATAATATAATAACCAAAGAAGAATTAAAGAAAGTATATACTAATATAGATATAGATAAATATTTAAAAGAAAAAAATATAAATGAAGAAATATTTAGCATTATAGATATCAATAATTATAAGACAATAAATAATTATCTATCAAATGATAACTTAGAATTATTAAAAGAACAACTTAAACTAAAAATATTAGAAAATTATGCAATTTTCTTAGATAATAATTATAGTAATCTAATATATGAATTAAATAATAAACTATTAGGGAAAAAAATAAATAATGAAGAAGAAAAAATAAGAGAAATAATAGATAATTATTTTAATAACGAAATAGATAAAATATATAAAGAAAACAACATATCTCAAGAAAAAGTAGATTATATAAATAAAATGACTAAAGAAATAATAAATTACTATAAAAAAAATATAGATACATTAGATTGGTTAAGTAAAGAAACAAGAAAAAAAGCCAAGCTAAAACTAAATAATATGAAAATAAATATAGGAGTATCTAATTACAATAATTACGATTATAATTTAAATGAAAATAATACATTAATAGAAAATATTATAACCATTGAAAAATATCTATATAACTATGAATTATCAAAATTAAAAACTAATAAACAAGATAATCTTATTACAGAAACAACAGTAAATGCCTACTATAATCCTCAAGATAATTCAATTAATATACCAATATCATCATTTACATTATTTGATGAAAAAGATAACTATTATAAAAATTTAGGATCAATAGGTATGATTATAGCACACGAAATAACTCATGCATTTGATTATAATGGTTCAAAATTTGATGACAAAGGAAACATAAATAATTGGTGGCAAGAAGAAGATTATAATATCTTTAAGAAAAAGCAACAAGACGTAATTAAATACTATAACAAATATGAAGTAGTAAAAGGATCATACATAAATGGAAGAAAAACAGTAAACGAAAATATTGCTGATTTAGGAGCGGTATCATGTATATCAGGAATAGCAGAATCAAAAAAAGCTAAAAAAGAAGAAATTAAACATATGTATAAATCTTTAGCAAACCTATGGGCTTCGATAGAAAAAGAAGAATACAAAGAATTACTATTATTACAAGATAATCATTCTCCATCCAAATATAGAGTAAATGGAACGCTATCTTCCACAGAATTATTTTATAAAACATATAATATTAATTCTTTCAATAAAATGTATATATCTCCTAAAAAAAGAGTAAAAGTATGGTAAAAACTAGTAAAAAACTAGTTTTTTTTAATTAAATTAAAAGGAAATTAATAATTAATCTCTAATAATATAATTAGAGGTGAAAGAAATGAATATAAGCAAAAAAAATAAAAAAAGAATAAAAAGTAATAAATTAATAATATTATTATTAATATTATTTACAGGAATAACTAGTGTGTATGCTAAAGAAAATGATTCAGTTTTAGTAAGAAATAAACAAGATGGAATATTTGCCATAGCACCATTAAGTGATAGAACCCACTTATATAACTTAGAGATATTTACAATTAATAATATACCTAGCTATTGTATTGAAATAGGTAAAAGTATAACAACAACTACATATAATTCTACTGACAATATAGAAGAACAACAAAGAATAACTAACTTAACTAAAGAACAACTAGAATACATAAATCTAGTAGCCTATTTTGGCTATCAATATGAAGAAAATGAAGAAAAAATACATAGTGAAAAAGAATATTATATGGCAACTCAAGAAATAATATGGGAATATTTAAACAAAAATCTAGATATAACCTGGACTAATGAAGAAGATATAAATGGTAATAGAATAAACATAGATAGTTACATTAATGAAATAAAAAGCAAAATAAATAGTTATACTGAAAAATTAAATGTTCCATCCAATGTAAATTTAAAAATAGGAGACACTATTACATTCTTTAGTAGCAACTTATTCTTATATAAAATAAATAATATACAAAATATTATAGGAGACAAAACAAACAATAATTTAAAACTGTCTACAGTAGATAATTATTTTGGAACTGCTAAAGTAGTATTAAGTATAAACAATTATACAAATATACCTAAAAAAGTATATAGTAATAATAATTCCCAATTATTAATATCCAAAGGATATATCCCATCTAATACAAAGGAAGTAACTATAAATATTGAAGGATATAAACTAGAGACAAATCTAGTAGATAAAGATACCAAAACTACTATTCCAAAAGGACAAGCTACTTTAGAAGGAGCAGAATATGAATTATATGATAAAAACAATAATTTAGTAACTTCATTTAAATTTGATAGTAGTTTAAAATACACAATAGATAATTTGTATAAAGAAAAATATTATATTAAGCAAATAAAAGCAAGTGAAGGATATAAAAAAAATGAAGAGCTAATTGAAGTGGATTTATCTAAAACTGGTAATATTACCTTAGAAGAAGAAGTAATAAAACGCCAGTTTGAAATTAATAAATTCTACGAAGTAAATAATAAACTTGAAAGAGAAGAAAATATAGAATTTACTTTTAAATTTTATGATAAAACAACAAATTATTTTGGATCTATAATAACAACCAAACAAGGTAGCAGTATAATAACATTACCTTATGGAAAATATAAAGTAATTCAAGAAAACACTACTTACGGATATGAAAAAGCCCCAATTTTATATTTTATTGTAGATAGAGAAATAAATAATCCATACAATTATACACTAATAAATAAACAAATAAAAACAAAATTACAAATAACCACTAAAGATAAAGAGACATTAAATGAAATAAACGATAACCAAATTAAATATAAAATAAAAGATGAAAAAGGAAATTATTTATCACATAATAACATAGAAGCTTTTTCCACAGATGAAAGTGGAAAACTCTTATTACCATTTGAAATACCTTATGGTACTTATTATATAGAACAAGTAAATTCACCTAAAAATTATCAAAATAATAAAGAAATTTTAACAATAATCATTAATGATAAAACCAATTATATAAACACCGAAAAAGAATTATTAGTAAATATTGACTATTTTAATACCAAAATAAAAGGAAGTATAAAAATAATTACAAATAAAGAAGAAAATATAGATAATAAAAAGATAATATCTAAAAGAGAAAATGTTGAAATAGAAGTATATAAAGATAATGTATTAATAAACAATTATAAAACAAATAAAAATGGGGTATTAGAATTAAATAATTTAGAATTAGCAACTTATTGTATAAAAGAAAAAAACACTAAAGAATGCCTAGTACTAACAGAAGATGATAATAACAAAAAAGTAGTATTAACAGAAAAAATAAATAATAATACCATTGAAATAGAAGAAGATAATAATACACAAATAACAATACCAAATACTCTAAGTAATAGAATAAATATACTCAATTATATAAAAATAATCTTAGTTTTAATAGGAGTGATAATTTATAAAAAAGCTAATAATTATATTAATAGTAGTATTACTATTACCAATTCCAAAAGAAAGCAAAATAAAAAACAAAATAGTTTATAACAAAAAATTAGTAAATAAAACGCTACCAAAAGAAGATTATCTATTTAAATTAATTATTCCTAAAATTAATATAGATAAAAAAATATACAACATAAATAGTCCTAAGAATAATGTGGAAATAAATATAGAACTATTAAAAGAATCGAATATAAATAATAAATTTATTATCCTAGCATCTCATTCGGGAAATAACAATAATGCCTATTTTAATAAATTAGTATATCTGTCAATAAATGATTTAATATACATTTATTATAATAGTACAATATATACTTATAAAATAAATAAAATATATTATATTAATAAAACAGGATATATGACAATAGATAATAACAAATCAGATAAATTAATATTAATAACCTGTAGTAAAACCAATAAAACAAAGCAATTAATAATTGAATCAATTTTAATTTAAAAAAAGAATAGACTATCAAAAAAATAATTGTTATAATAAAGCTGGAGATGGTGATATGAATAATGTAATAGAAAACTTAAAAATAAAAGCAAAAGATAATAAAAAAACAATAGTATTACCAGAATCAACAGAAGAAAGAGTATTAAAAGCAGCAGAAATTATTTTAAAAGAAAATATTGCAAATATAATATTGATTGGTAATAAAGAAGAAATAGAAAGTAAGAATATTGATATTTCATTAGCAAAAATAATAGATCCCCATAATAGTAATTTAACAGAAAAATTTATAGAAGAGCTTTATCAATTAAGAAAAGAAAAAGGAATGACTAAAGAAGAAGCAAAAGAATTATTACTAAATGATAATATGTATTATGCATGCATGCTAGTAAAAGATAATTATGCGGATGGAGCAGTATCTGGAGCATGTCACTCAACATCAAATACATTAAGACCTGCATTACAAATATTAAAAACAGCTCCCAATACAGAATTAGTATCATCTTTCTTTTTAATGAGCATTCCTAATTGTGAATATGGCGAAAATGGAACATTTGTATTTGCTGACTGCGGATTAGTACAAAATCCTACTTCAAAAGAATTAGCTTGTATAGCAAAAGAAAGTGCAGATTCATTTAGATTATTAATAGGTAAAGAACCATTAGTAGCAATGCTTTCTCATTCAACCAAAGGAAGCGCAAAACACGTAGATGTCGATAAGGTCATAGAGGCAAACAAAATAGCAAATGAACAATATAAAGAATACATTATAGATGGCGAATTACAATTAGATGCAGCAATTGTAAAGGAAATAGCAAAAATAAAATCACCGGATTCAAAAGTAGCAGGTAAAGCCAATGTATTAATTTTTCCTGATTTAGATTCAGGTAATATTGGATACAAACTAGTAGAAAGATTAGCCAAAGCCAAAGCTTTTGGACCAATAACGCAAGGAATGTCTAAACCAGTAAATGACTTATCAAGAGGAAGCAGTATTGAAGATATAGTTGGTACAATACTAATAACAATAATACAAGCTAATAAAGGAGTATAATATGGAAAAAGAAACTAAACCAAGAAAGTGGTTATTAATAATATTAATTATAATTACAATTGCAATAGCAACATTTCTAGCATATAAAGGAATACTAGGTTTTAAAAAAATAATAGATAATCAAAGAAAAAACATGAATGAAGTAAAAGAAAATATAAATAAAAATAGTAAGGATGTTGAAGATTCAATAAACAAGATAAAAGAAGAAGCAGAAAAACGACAAAAAGAATACGACAAAGAGAATTTCAATAGAACATTTGAATTTCGTGCGGGAAGTCAATATGAAGCTAGTATTTCATTTCTATTAGATGATGTAATAAAAAACAATAAACAAAAGAAAGAAAGATTAATAAATGTAATATATGGAAATATAAATACAACTGATCCAGAAGAAATAAAAAACTTAAAAAAGAGTTTTGAAGAATGGCATAAATATGAAGTATCAGTTGATTATAATGAAGAAGGTTACATTAATAAAATAACGATAGAGTATTAGAGGTGGATTATGAATATATTAATTTATATAGTATTAATAATAGTGCTAATTATTAACTTAAACATATTTGCTAAATATAATAGCTTGGTAAAATTATATAATGAAACAAAAAAAGAAAAATCTAGTATTGATATATATTCTAATAAAAGATTTGATTTAATTCCTAACCTAGTAGAATGTATTAAATCATATTCAAAATATGAAAAAGAAACACTAGAAAATATTGTATCTTTAAGAAATGATTATAAAAAAGAAGATAATATTAATATAAAGAAATTAGAAAAAATGAATAATGAACTAAATAAATATTTAGCAGTAGTAGAGGCATATCCTGATTTGAAAGCAAATACACAATATTTAAAATTACATGATGAATTAACTACAATTGAAAATGAATTAGAAAGAGCAAGACATAAATATAATGATGTTGTAACAAATTATAATATTGTAATTGAATCTGTTCCAAGTAATATAGTAGCAGCGATATTTGGATTTAAGAAAGCTGAATTATTTAAAGTAGAAGAAAATAAAAAAGAAAATATAAAGGTAAAATTATAATTATATGAGTAGCTTCAGTAATGAAACTGCTTTTTTCTTGCAAAATAGTTGAAATAAATACAAAAAAAAGATATAATAAAATAGAAAGTAGTGATAATATGAATAAGAAAAATAATAATATTACTAACGTAAAAAAAAATAAAAAAGAAATAACGAAAAAGCAAACAATTTTATCTTATATTTTAATATTGTTAATTGATATAGTAATGATAATATATTTTGCAAGACACAATTATGTAAACTATATATCACTACCAGGAAAAGAAAAAGTACTAATTAGTAAAACAAAAAATCTTTTCTTTGGAAGAAACTATATCACATTAATAATTACTTTCTTCTTCACAATATATACACTACTATACAACAAATACTTACTAAAAATCAAAAACACCAAAAAATTAACAATTTCAATTATTATTTTTTATATAATTTTAAATATAGCTCTATTCTATATATTTACTAAGAAAATATACTAATTATAAGGAGCAAAAAGTGAAAAATATATATAATTTTACACAAGGTGATTTAGGAAATTACTTGTTAGAGAATAATGATAAAAAATATAGAGCAGATCAAATATATGAGTTTTTATATAAAAAAAGAGTAAAATCGTTTGATGAAATGATAAATATAGGAAAAAAAACAATAGAATTATTAAAAAATGATTTTAGTATGTTCAAAATTAAACTAATATTAAAACAAGAAGATGTTAATGTAAAAAAATATTTATTTGAATTAATAGATGGACAAAGAATAGAATCAGTATTAATGATTCATGATTATGGAATAAGTATTTGTATCTCATCTCAGGTAGGCTGCAATATGGGATGTAAATTCTGTGAAAGTGGAAGATTAAAAAAAGTAAGAAATCTAGAACCATATGAAATGGTGGAACAAATTTTATATATAGAAGAAGATATAAAAAAAAGAATTACACATATTGTCATTATGGGAATAGGAGAACCATTTGATAACTATGATAACGTTATGAATTTCATTAAGATTGTAAATAATCCTAAAGGAATAGATATAGGTTCAAGACACATAACTATTTCAACCTGTGGAATAATACCTGGTATAGAAAAATTCATAAATGAACCGGGACAAGTAAATCTTGCTATAAGTTTACATGCTCCGAACGATAAGTTAAGAGAAAAAATAATGCCTATAGCAAAAGTATATAAATTAAATGATTTAATGGATACAATAAAAAAATACATAGAAAAAACAAATAGAAGAGTTACATTTGAATATATAATGTTAAAAGACATAAATGACTCTAAAGAGAATGCTCAAGAATTAGCTAAATTATTAAAAGGTATAAATTGTTATGTAAATTTAATACCATATAATGAGACAGAAAATATAGAATTTAGAAGAACAAACAATAAGGATATAATGAGTTTTTATGATGTATTAAAGAAAAATAAAGTAAATGTAACAATAAGAAAAGAATTTGGTAGCAAAGTAGATGCAGCATGCGGACAATTAAGAGCCAACCAAATGATAGGAGGGTAAAATGCAAACATATTATATAACAGATCCCGGAAAAGTAAGAGATCACAATGAAGACAACGTAATAATATTGAATAATGAAAATAATGAATACATTCTTGCAGTTGCAGATGGCATGGGAGGACATAAAGCAGGAGAAGTAGCAAGCGCTATAGTAATTAATCATCTAACGGAAGAATTCTATAGATTAGACACAATAGGAACAAAAGAAAATGCCATAGAATGGTTAAGAAATATAGTAACAGAAATGAATAATAAAATATTTGATTACACCAAAGAAAATCCTGATAGTAAAGGAATGGGAACAACATTTGTCTGCGCAATAATTACAAATGACTATTTATTATATGGAAATATAGGAGACAGTTCAGGATATGTAATTAAAAATAAAAAAATGCACAAAGTAACTAAAGATCACACGTTAGTAAATTTATTAGTATCGACTGGAGAACTAACAGAAGAAGAAGCAAAATATCATCCAAGAAAAAATGTATTAATGAGAGCTTTAGGAGCAAACAACCCAATAGATATAGATATATTTGATGTAGATATAAATATAAATGGAATTCTCTTGTGTAGTGATGGATTAACAAATATGCTTACACAAGATCAAATAGAAAAAGTACTAAATACAGAGCCTACACCAAAAGAAGCATTAGAAAAATTAATAAAAAAAGCAAATGCAAGAGGGGGAAACGATAATATAAGTGTAGCTTATCTAAAAAAAGAAAGTGGTGATGATTAATGCTATCAAAGGGGCAAAAAATTAATGATAGATATGAAATCATTAAATCAATTGGCGAAGGTGGAATGGCTAACGTATATTTAGCTAAAGACACAATACTAGAAAGAAATGTAGCCATAAAAGTATTAAGAGGCGATTTAGAAAACGATGAAAAGTTTATTAGAAGATTTCAAAGAGAAGCAAGATCAGTATCTGATTTATCACACCCTAATATAGTTGAAGTATATGATGTAGGAGAAGAAGAAGGACAACATTATATTGTAATGGAATATATTGAAGGAAGAACTTTAAAACAGTTAATTCAAAAAAGAGGAGCATTAACAATACCAGAAGTCTTAGATATAATGACACAACTAACAGATGGATTATCAGCAGCACATAAAGCATACATAATCCATAGAGATATAAAACCACAAAATATAATGATTCTAGATAATGGAATGATAAAAATAACTGACTTTGGAATAGCAATGACTCTAAATGCAACTCAATTAACTCAAACAAACTCTGTAATGGGTTCGGTTCACTACTTGCCACCAGAACAAGCAGCAGGTCAAACAGCAACAACCAAAAGCGATATTTATTCATCAGGTATACTAATGTATGAATTAATTACAGGAAATCTTCCATTTAAAGGAGATAACGCTGTAGAAATTGCCTTAAAACAAATGAAAGAAAAACTTCCAAGTATTAGAAAACAAAATCCATTAATACCACAAAGTATAGAAAATATTATATTAAAAGCAACAGCAAAAAATCCTAAAAATAGATATGAAACAATAGAAGAAATGCATGAAGATTTAGTACATGCCCTAGATGAAGATAGAGCCAATGAAAATAAATACAATTATAAATATCCAGAAAGTGAAATAGATGAAAGTAAAGCAATACCAATTAAAGATACAGATATAGAAAAACCAATTTCTAATAATATAGCATTACCAGATAAAGAAAAAGAAGAAGAGCTAGAAGAAAACGAAAAAATAAGTGATGATAAAAAAAGAAATATAATTATATTAATAGTTTTAATCTTATTTATAGCTTTAATCGGAGTAATTGCAATAATAAATCATAGAAATAACTCTTCTATAGCAGATGTACCAGATGTAACAAATATGAAAACTAAAAATGCTCAGAAAAAATTAAAAGAAAAAGGCTTTAAATACGAAATAGAAACAGAAGAAAGTGACGAAATAGAAGAAGGATACGTAATTAAAACAAATCCCAAAGCAGGATCTAGCAAGAAAAAAGGAAGTATTATAAAAATAATAGAATCATCTGGCCCTTTAAAATCTGAATTAGAAGATTATTCTGGAGAAAATATAAATGAAGTAGAAGAAAAACTAAATAAATTAGGTGTTATAGTAAAAAAAGAGAAAAAAGAAGTAGAAAAACCAAGTGAATATGTAGGAAAGAATAATACAATAATTGATCAATATCCAGAATATGATCCAGATACAAAGAAAGAATTAACTAAAGATGATACAGTAATACTATATACACCAGATATATTAGAAGAATATCCTGATATGGTTGATGAAAATTGGACACTAGAAAAGGTTGAAGAATTTTCTAAAGATTATAATTTAACATTAGTAGTAAAAGACTCAAAAGGAAAAACCATTTCTGATTATAGTCAATATCTAAGTAAAAAAGTAACATCTCAAAATAGAAAAGGAAAAATATCAACAGGAGTATCTTTCTCAGTATCAATAGAAGCTGATACAACAACTTATAACGTAATAGTTAATTACTATATTGATGGAACAACAAATTCAATAATGGATACTGAACCTTTAAAGAAAAATCTATCAAATGGTTCAACAGGAAAAATTGAATGTAAAGGTAAAACAGGATATACAACCAAAACACCAACAGTTGATTATAAAATAAACAATGATGATGATACAGTTAATTGTTATTACACAAAAGATTCTGAAAATGAACCTGAAGGAGATGGATAATATCATGGGGGGAATATGGAAGGAAAAATAATAAAAAATATAAGTAATGACTATGTAGTAAAAAGTAATAATAAAGAATATATATGCAAACCAAGAGGTAAATTTAGAAAGGATAAAACAACACCATTAGTAGGAGATAATGTATTATTTGATGAAGATAATAATTATATATTAAAAATATATCCTAGAAAAAATTATCTTATTAGACCTAACGTATCTAATATAGATAATGCTCTTATTGTAACAAGTGTAAAAAATCCTAACTTAGATACTTATTTACTAGATAAATTACTAACAATAATAAGTTATAATAATATAGAACCAATAATTTGTTTTACTAAATTAGATTTATTAAAAGGAGAAGAAAGAAAAGAAATAGATAAATATATAGATTATTATAAAAAAACAGGATACAAAGTAGTAACCAATGAAAATAAAGATAATCTTATAAATATATTTAAAAACAAAGTAACTGTCTTAGCAGGACAGTCAGGAGCAGGAAAGAGTAGTTTATTAAATAAATTAAATCCAAGCTTAAATTTAAAAACAAACGATATATCATATGCCCTAAATAGAGGAAAACATACAACAAGACATACAGAATTGTATGAATTATTAGATGGTTATATTGTAGATACACCAGGATTTTCACAAGTAGATTTTACTGATATGACTAAAACAGATATAAGTCATAATATGAAAGATATATTTGATAATTCACATCATTGTAAATATAAAGATTGCATGCACATAAAAGAAGATAACTGCTATGTAAAAGAACAAGTAGAAAATGGTAATATATTAAAATCTAGATATGAAAACTACAAACAATTCATAAATAGCATAAAAGATATAAGATAATCTTATATCTTTTAATAAATAAGGAGCTGGTAATATGCAAATATCAACATCCATATTAAACTCAAATAATAGAGAAGAATCAATTAAAAAATTAAATTTCACTAAAACTAAATATATCCATATTGATGTAATGGATGGATTATTCGTTGAAGACACCCAATTCACAATTGATGAAATAAAAAAAATAAATAGTATTTCCAAGAAAAAATTAGATATCCACTTAATGGTGGAAAACCCACTTGCATATATAAATAAATGTGAGAACTTAAATATAAAATATATAACTTTTCACATAGAAGTGGAAAAAAATATAAATGAAATAATAAATAAAATAAAAGAAATAGGATATAAAGTTGGAGTTGCTATAAAACCAGATACAAATATTAATGTATTAACACCATACTTAGATAAAATAGATTTAATACTAGTAATGAGTGTAGAACCAGGTAAAGGAGGACAACAGTTTATTGAAAACACAATAGACAAAGTAAAAGAACTAAGAAAAATAATTGATAATAATAAATATAAAGTTCAAATAGAAGTAGATGGCGGAATAAATAACGAAATAATACAAAAAATAAAAGAAGCAAATATTTCTGTAGTAGGATCATACATAACGAAAAGTGATAATTATAAAGAACAAATAAATAAATTGTTATAATAAAAAAACTTCCAGCAGGAAGTTTTTTATATTTTAATATAATTATGAGAACAAGCTCTAATAAGCCTATTCATAATAGCTAGACCTAAACCTTTAGACTTAACACCCTCAATTATAACTAAATCATTATTATATTTATCAACACTTCTTAGTATTTTAAAAATATTATGAGAAATATCTTCTAACGTTTCACCATAACTAATAGCATTTTTAAAGAGATTAATATTCTTATTATGAGTAATTACTAAGGTATTCTCACTTTCTAATTCTTTCATCTTTTCAATTAATTTTTTATTATTTTCACTATATACTAGCACACATTTAGTTTTAGGAGCATAATGTCTGTATTTCATACCAGGAGATAATACCTTATCAGTTGCTTTAACCTTATCTAAAACATGTGAATCAATTACTACCTTACCATACTTACTCAAATCGTCATAAGTAATTTTACCAGGCCTTAAAATATGTATTTCATCATTAATAACTCTAATAACTGTAGATTCCAACCCAATATTAGTATCTCCACCATCTATAATATAGTCGACCCTATTATTAAGTTCATCATATATATCTTTAATATTAGTACCACTAGGTCTACCAGATATATTAGCACTAGGAGCAGCTATAGGAGTATTAGATAATTCTATTAAATCATGAGCAATATTATTAATAGGCATTCTAACTCCAACAGTATCTAAATTACCACAAACTATATTAGGAACAATTTCTTTCTTCTTTAAAATTATAGTTAATGGTCCAGGAAAGAAAGCATTAATAAGGTCTTTTTCTAGCTTAGATTCAATATAAGCAATTCTATTAATCATATCAATACTAGAAACATGTAGTATTAAAGGATTATCACTAGCTCTTCCCTTAGCAATAAAAATATTCTTAACAGCATTCGCATTAAGCCCATCAGCTCCAATACCATAAACAGTTTCTGTAGGAAATATTACTAATTTTCCTTCTTTTATACAGTTGCTAGCAGCAACTAATAATTCTTTATTACAATTATCTCTTAAATCTATATATTTAGACATAATATCACCATCTTCTAAAATAAAAAACCTCCAAATAGGAAGTTTTAATTATTAAGCATTCTTTAAAGATCTAATTTCTCTAGCACTTAATCTAACACTTACAACATTACCTTTTTCATCTTTTACTTTTACTTTTTGTAAGTTCACCTTTTGAGCTTTCTTAGTTACTTTTAAACAATTAGGTCTATTATTAGCATAATTAGTTTTTTTACTTGATATATTCTTAGCCATTATAATCCCTCCTCAAAAACATCGTATATTAACTTTATCATAAAATAATACTTAAGTCAAACATTTTATATGATAATAGTAACAAAAACAATAAAAAAACATAATCTATCATAGGAAGTGAATAGATATGTACGAGATATATAAAATAAAAGAAAATGATAGTTTGTCAAATATATTAAATGAATATAATATAACAGAAGAAGAATTAATAAATATAAATGGAGAGGAAGTATTATTAAAAATAGACACCGGCAATGAAATCATATTACCAAAAAAAAGAAATAAAAACTTTGATTTTTACACAGTAAAAAAAGAAGATACTATATATAAAATTGCTAATAACAATAATATGGATTATAACCTATTACTAAAAATAAATGGCCTAGAAAAAGACGATTACATATATCCAAATCAAACAATATTATTACCAAGAAAAGATAATAACATGTATTTAACTAAAAAAAATGATACCATTAAAAGCTTATTAAATAATTTAAATATAGATATAAATAAATTACTTGAATATAATAACGATATTTATTTAGAAGAAGAACAAATAATTATTTTTTAAGAAGAAACATCTTTATATTTCTTCTTTTTTATTGTATAATTATCTAAATAAGATAGGGGCGATTCTATTGATACTAAGAAAACCATATGGATTTTTAATTAAGCATTTTAAGCTTATTCATTTATTAATAACAGCTATATATATATATTTATTAGTTAAAGTAAACTCTATATTACGCTACTACAATGATTACTTAGAAGGAACTGCTAATAGATTAAATGCTATAAAAATAACAACTAATTATTATTTAATAGCGATAATTCTATCAATTATATTATGTATAATAATATATGCCCTAATGAGATACAAAAAGAAACCAAAGCTATTATATTTTGTTCTAATAATTTTATATATTTTAATAGCACTTGTAATTAATATTTCTTATGATGGATTAAATCAAATATATATATTTAATAGTCTAGAATTAAAAACAGCTAGATTATATAGAGATATACTAAGAATAGCATCACTATTTCAGTATATATCTATAGCATTTACTCTAGTTAGAGGACTAGGATTTGATATAAAAAAATTTAATTTTAAAGAAGACATAGCAGACTTAGGATTAAATTTAGATGATGAAGAAGAAGTAGAACTAACTCTAGGATCAAACGAAGGCATATTTAGAAGAATAAGAAGAAAAATAAGAGAATACACTTATTATTATAAAGAGAATAAATTAATACTAGTAGCAATAATAGCAACAATAGTAATAGTATTATCAATTATATTATTTCTAGACAAAAAAGTAGTAAATAAAATATATAATGAAAATGAAACAGTTCAAACTGATAGCTTTAATCTTGATGTAACGAACACTTATATAACAAGTAAAAGTTCTACAAATAAGATATTAACAGAGGAAGATGAAACATATGTAATAGTAAAAATGTATATAACACCATATACAAGAGGTAGTAGATTAAATACTGGATATATTGTTTTAGAAATTGGAAAAGAAAAATATAAACTTACAGAAAAGAATAATAATAATTTTAAAGATATTGGAACTATTTATACCAACCAATCACTAACATCAGGAGCAGTATATATATTTACTTTTAAAGTACCAACTAAAAACATTAATAAAAATATGCGATTAATATATCTAGAAAAGACAAAAATTAATTTATCTCCTATAAATCTAGATACAGAAGAAAAAACAAAAGAAATAAAATTAAAAGAAAATTTAAATCTAAATGAAACTATATTATCAAATGGAAATATAAATATTAGTTCTATAGAAATTAAAGATACTTTTACACATGATTTTAAATATCAAGTAGAAGGAAAAGATTTTACAAGTAAACTAAATATCAAAAGTCTTTCCAACACACTAATAAACATAAAACTAACATACTCTTTACCAAATAAAATGACTATTTATGAATTATTAGAAAATTATGGTAAAATAAAATATATAATAGATAATAAAGAATATACAAGTAATTTAATGAATAATAAAACACCTGGGATATATACTGAAGGATTATTTTTAGAAGTAGATAAAGATATTGAAAAAGCTTCTAAAATATGGATTGAACTAAAAATTAGAAATAGGAAATACACTTATATTATAAAATAATAACTTGTTATATAAATAGAATTATAGTATAATGAAAAAGAGGTGGAAAAATGCAACCCATATATTACATAATAATTTTCTCGGTTCTATTAATAATAGCTTTAGCAATTGTAAGAGGAAATAAAAAAGATTTTAATTTAGAAATAAATAAATTAGTAGATTTACTAGGTGGAAGAGATAATATTCTAGAAACTGAAGTAGAAATGTCTAGATTTAAAGTAACACTAAAAGATATTAATTTAGCTAACAAAGAAGGAATAATGAAGTTAGGTGCTAAAGGTGTTGTGGAAATAGATAACCAACTTAAAATAATATTTGGTAAAGATGCTAAAAAATTAAAAAAATATATAGATGAATTAAAATAGAAGTAATACTTCTATTTTTTTTCGACATTATTTTATTAAGTCGACACCATTCGACAAAAAACATAATAAATAAAATATATACTAATAATAGAAAAGAGGAATAATATGAATATAATAAAAGACGATATATTAAATATAATATTAATATTTTTTCCAATCTTAATATATTTTATTTATAATTGTTATAGAGAATTAACTAGTGAAAAATATAATGGAATATTATTTAATTTATCACTGTTTATATCATTATATTTATGTATAAAATATGGAGAATCAAATTCATATATAAAATTGTTATTATTCTTAAATATACCAGTTTTATTAGCATATACAAAAAAGGAAAGAAAAATTGCTATGTTACTATCAACAATAATAATACTTTATACAAAGTATACATTAGATAAACCAATAATAGTACTATTAATTCAATATGTTTCTTTTTACACAATATATGTATTAAGTACTAGAAAAAAAATTAGTAATAAAAAATTAATATTAGTAATTTCACTATTACAAGGATTTTACATGTCAATACAAATGTTTTTATATAACAATACAAATATAACAGATATAATAGAAATAGTATTATCTATATTAATTTTTTATACTATACCATTTATATTACTATTTTTATTTGATTTAGCAGA
Source organism: Bacilli bacterium (assembly GCA_017432825.1). GTDB lineage: Bacteria > Bacillota_I > Bacilli_A > RF39 > UBA660 > RUG11198. Next base: position 70,464 of record JAFRIJ010000011.1, on the reverse strand, counting down.
TAATGTTTCTTCTTTATATCTAACCATAAGAGAGTTTGAACAAGAAAAACAATTAAGAAATTCATTATTTAAAATAACTCACGAAGTAAAAAATCCAATAGCAGTATGTAAAGGATATTTAGAAATGTTAGATATTAATAATAAAGAAAAAATAAAGAAATACATTCCTATAATAAAACAAGAAATAGATAGAAGTATAAATATAATGAGTGATTTTATGGAATTTAATAAAATAAAAATAGATAAAGACATATTAGATATAAATTTATTACTAGAAGATATCACAGAAGAATTTAAAATAATATTAAAAAGCAAAAAAATAAAATTAAATTCTAGAATAACACAAGATGAAATATATTTAAATGGAGATTATAATAGATTAAAGCAAGTATTCATTAATCTTATAAAAAATAGCATAGAATCAATGGAAAAAGAAGGAAACATAGATATAATAACTCACATATTAAAAGATTATTATTATATAGAAATAACAGATAATGGATGTGGAATGGATGAATACACGTTAAATCATATAAAAGAATTATTCTTTACTACAAAAGAAAAAGGATCAGGATTAGGAGTAAGTTTATCAAACGAAATAATAAAAGCACATAACGGAACAATAGAATATAAATCTAAACCAAATAAAGGAACAAAAGTAGTTGTAAAATTACCGATAACTATGATATAATCTACTGGGTGATGTTATGAAGGTATATAATATTTTCTTAGATAGATTACCTAAAATAGATTTACATGGCTACGATATAGAAAGTGCAAGAGTAAAAACAAATGATTTTATAGAAGAATCTATATTAATGAAATATAAAGAAGTAGTAATAATACACGGAATAGGTACAGGAGCAGTAAAAAAAGCAGTTCACGAAACATTATCTAGAAATAAACTAGTAGAAGATTTTAAATTAGATAGTTTTAATAATGGATGCACAATAGTAACATTAAAATCCAATGAAAATGCCAATTAATATTAATATTTTATAAAAAAACTATTGATAAAACTATAAAAATATGTTAATATTAATTCACATGGACCCTTAGCTCAGTTGGTTAGAGCATCCGGCTCATAACCGGGCGGTCATAGGTTCGAGTCCTATAGGGTCCACCAAATATATGCGAGTGTGGCGAAATTGGCAGACGCGCTAGACTTAGGATCTAGTGGTTTATCCGTGGGGGTTCAAGTCCCTTCACTCGCACCAATTTTTTAAGTAATAGGCAGACACCTATTTTTTTTATTTTATATGAATATACTATTATAGGTGATAATATGAACTTATTAAATAAATTAGATAGATATATAATAGATAAAGAATACAAAATAATAATTAAAAAAAATAGCATAAATATTATTAATTTTAAAGAAATAAAAGATTTTTCTAGTACAAAGATAGTTATAAAAAATGAGGATAATAATACTATAGTAACAGGAGAAAATCTAGTAGTATCTAAAATGCAAGATAATGAAATACTAATAACAGGAAAAATAGAAAGCATTAAGTTATAACACCAAATAAAATAACATAAAATTTTATAGGTGAAACAATGAAAAATAAATACCTAGATAATTTTGATAATATTGTAAAAATAAAAGTAGAAGGTAAAAATATTAATAATTATATTAAAAGATTAATAAAAAGAAAAATAAATATTATTAAATTAATACCAATTTCTTATAAAGAAGCTCATATAATATTAAAATATAAAGATTATAGAGAATTAACAAAATACAAATCTATATATAAAATATCAATAATTAATACATATGGGAAATTAAAAATAAGAAAAATTGTTAAAAAAAATCAAATATTAATAGTATCACTATTAATAGGTATTTCAATTATCATTACCTTGTCAAATATAATTTTTTCCATAGATATAATACATGAAGACAAAGAAATAAGAAGATTATTAAAAGAAGAATTAGAAAAAAATGGAATAAAAAAATATAAATTTAAAAAAAGTTTTAGTAAATTAGAGAAAATAGAAGATAAAATATTAGAAGAAAATAAAGATAAATTAGAATGGATTGAAATAAAAGAAAGCGGAACTAAATATATTGTAAGAATAGAAGAAAGAAAAATAAATGATAATAAAAAAGAATATGAATATCAAAATATAATATCAAAAAAGAAAGCCACTATAACAGAAATAAAAGCTTTAAGTGGAGAAAAAGTAAAAAATGTAAATGATTATGTAAATAAAGGAGATATTATAATAGCGGGATACATAACATTACCTAATAATAGTAAAATACCTATTATGGCAAGCGGCGAAGTATATGGAGAAGTGTGGTATAAAGTATCGATGCAGTATCCTTATATCTATAGAGAAGAAAACTTAACTGGAAAAAATAAAACTATTTATGTATTAAAACTTATAAACAAAAGAATATCTTTCTTTAATTTTAAAAAATACAAGTCTTTTAAATCTAAAGATAAAATATTATTAAGTAATCAATTATCAACAATAAAATTAATAAAAGAAAAACAATACGAATTAAAAGTATTAGATGAAGTATATCCAGAAGATATAGCAATTAATAAAGCCAAAGATTATATAGAAAGAAAACTAAAAAAAGATAATCCAAATATAAAAGAAATTAAGAAAATAATAATAATAAATAAAGAAGAAAAAGAAACAATACTAGATATAAAAATGTTTATAAGCGTAATAGAAAATATAGGAGAAATATCTAAAATAGACCCTAGTATTCTAGAAACTCAAGAGTAATAATCTTGTTTTCTTTTTTTTTTTATGTTAAACTAAAAAAAGGTGAGAAATATGGAAGACATAATAAAGAAAATATACGATTATTCACTAGAAGAAATAATGGGAGAACGATTTGGGAAATATTCTAAATATATAATCCAAGATAGAGCAATTCCCGACGTTAGAGATGGATTAAAACCAGTTCAAAGAAGAATATTATTCTCAATGTATAAAGAAAAAAACACATACGATAAACCATATAAAAAGAGTGCTCGTGCGGTTGGAGATGTTATGGGTAAATATCACCCACACGGAGATTCATCAATCTATGAAGCAATAGTAAGAATGAGCCAAGACTGGAAGATGAGAGAACCATTTGTTGATATGCAAGGTAACAATGGATCTATAGATGGTGATGGCCCTGCAGCATCTCGTTATACAGAAGCAAGATTATCTAAAATAGCAGGAGCAATGCTACAAGATATAGATAAAGATACAGTAGTAATGGCGCCTAACTATGATGATACATTATTAGAACCAACAGTTTTGCCAGCCAAGTTTCCTAACCTTTTAGTAAATGGAACAACAGGTATATCAGCAGGATATGCAACAAATATTCCACCACACAATCTAGAAGAAGTAATAAACGCAACTATTTATAGAATAGATAATCCAAATTCAAGATTAGAAACAATAATGAATTATATAAAAGGTCCAGATTTTCCAACAGGAGCTATTATAGAAGGAATAGATGGAATAAAAGCAGCATATGAAACAGGAAGAGGCAAAATAATTGTAAAATCTAAAACTAGAATAGAAAAAAACAAAATAATAATAAGTGAAATTCCATATGAAGTAAATAAAGCACTATTAGTAAGAAAAATTGACGAACTAAGAATAGATAAAAAAATAGATGGCATGTTAGAAGTAAGAGACGAATCAGATAAAGAAGGCTTACAAATAACAATAGACTTAAAAAAAGATGCCAATGCAGAAAATATATTAAATTTCTTATATAAAAATACAGAATTACAAATATCATATAATTTTAATAATGTAGTAATAGTAAAAAGAAGACCAGTACTTGCTAATCTATTATTAATATTAGACGCTTATATAGAACATCAAAGAGACGTAGTTAAAAAAAGAAGTGAATTTGATTTAGAACATGCAAAAGCAAGATATCATATAGTAGAAGGATTAATAAAAGCAATATCTGTCTTAGATGAAGTAATAAAAGCAATTAGAGAAAGTAAAGATAGAGCAGATTCCATTATTAATTTAATAAATAAATTTAAATTTACAGAAGAACAAGCAACCGCTATAGTAGATATGAGATTATATAGATTATCTAATACTGATATTATAGCCCTAGAAGAAGAACAACAAAAACTAATAAAAATAATAGAAACTTTAGAAGCAATATTAAGTGATGCTAGTAAATTAGATGCAGTAATTAAAGAAGAACTAAGAAAAATGAAAAAAGAATATGGTTCTCCTAGAAAATCTGAAATAAGAGATGAAATAACAGAAATAAAAATAGATACTACAGCAATGATACCAAAAGAAGATGTAATAGTAGTAGTAACAAAAGAAGGGTACATAAAAAGAACATCTCAAAGAAGCTTTGCAGCATCAAATATAGAGGATTTAACATTAAAAGAAAACGATTATGTAATTGGAACATATAATATGAATACACTAGATACATTACTAATTTTTACTAATTTAGGTAATTACTTATATATTCCAGTACATGAAATACCAGATTTAAAATGGAAAGATTTAGGCAAGCATATGAGTAATATCATTGAAGTAGATGAAGGAGAACTTGTAATAAATGCTATGCCTGTATACGATTGGAAAGCCGATATTTATATAACTTCATTCTCTAAATATGGAATGGTAAAAAGAACTAAATTATCCGATTTTATTGTACAAAGATATTCCAAGGCTATTAATATGATGAAATTAAAAGATAATGATGAAGTAGTTGATGTAAGCTATAGTACAAATACAGATGTATTAGTAGTAACTAAAAAATGCTACGGATTATGGTATAACATAAATGAAGTAAATCCAGTTGGCGTAAAAGCAGCAGGAGTAAAATCAATTAATTTAAAAGATGACGAAGTAGTTAGTAGTATTCTATTTAATAGAAATACGAGTGATTATATTACAGTTTTAACAGATAAAGGAACTGCTAAAAGAATGAGATTTTCTGAAATAGACATAAGTAGTAGAGCAAATAGAGGACTTATGTTTATGAAAGAAATAAAATCTAATCCAAGTAAAATAGTAAAAGCCTTTGTAACAGATAATAAAAATTCCATAATAGTAGTATCAGATAATTATACAAAAGAAGTAAAAATAACAGAAATACCTATTATGGATCGCTATAGCAATGGATCATATATAATAAAGGATAGAATAATAAATAGTTATATAGAATCATCAATATTATCCAAAGATAATTTTGACAACAAAGAAAACAAAGAAGAAAAGATAGAACCAGAAGAAAAAAAAGAACAAACAAAATTAAGCTTTGATATGTTAAATAAAGAATCACTAAAACAAGTTGATGATAAAATAGTAAGAATAAATAATTTCTTAGATGACATAGAAGGAAAATAATTCCTTCTTTTCTATTTATATATTTAAAAATAAAATAACTTATGATATAATTTATGTATCATAAGGTAGTGATAAAATGAAAAAGAAAAGAACAAATATATTAGTTTCATTAGTATTTATATTAACTTTTTTAATAGTACTACTATCTACTATTAAAAAATTTACTTTTGCTTCAAATATAGAATTTAAAACAGATATATATAATATTAGTAATAATACTATCACCAATATATCTCCAAATACTAGTATTAATTTATTTAAAAAATATTTTGACATAAATAATTGCTACCTAAAAATAATAAATGAAAATGATATAGAATTAACCAGTGGAAATATCTATACTGGAACTAAAACCTTAGTATATAATAGTGCTAACAATTTAGTAGGAACATACACAAATATAATTACCGGAGATATTACTAAAGATGGAATAGTAAATATAGAAGACTTAAACAAATTACAAAAGCACTTAGATAAAGAAATAACTCTAACAGATATAGAAATAAAAGCGATTGATATAAATAAAGATAATAGTATTACAATAGAAGATTTGGATACAATAAATGATTATTTAAACAGCAGTTATAGCTCTCTACAATTAAACAAAACAGAAATAACTCTTGTAACAAATGAGACTGAAAGAATCATTTATACAGTTAGTCCTAATATAATCCTAAACCAAAATCTTAATTGGACAAGTAGTAATACCAGTGTAGCAACAGTTGATGAAACAGGTAAAATAATCGCTATTAATCAAGGAGAAACAACAATTACAGCAACGACTAAAGATAATAGTTTATCTAAAACAGCTAGAGTAATTGTAGATAACAGGCCTAAATTATCACAGCAATCCTTAACAACATATAGAGGAGCATATGATAGTGAAATACCAATAAGTGCCCTAAATTATAATGAATTAACCTGTACTATAGATAATCCAAATATAGCAAGTTGTAGTATCGAAGATAAAAAATTAATACTAAGACCAATAGACGATGGTCAAACAATAGTAAAAGTAATAAGTCCAACATATGGAGAAACAGAATTAAACTTAGAAGTATTATTTACATCATTTACAATGTTTCCAAAAGAAGGATGTATTGAAAAAAATAATAGTATTGGAGCCAGCATAATAGTAAGTGGATTTAATTTTGGTAGTATTAGTACAAAAAGTATTAGTGATAGAAATATAGTAATGAATGCATCTTTATATAGAAAAAGCATTTCAATATTAACAGGAAACAAAGCAGGAGATGCAAGAATAATTTTTACAGAAAGTAATGGACATAACGAAGTTGGATTTACAGCAAAAGTATATAAACTATCATTATCAGCCCAAAACGGTACAACACCATTAAATGGAAAAAAATTAGTTGTAAAAATAACAAATGAAAACGCAGGGGATTTATCTTGCGTAAGTAGTAATAATAATGTTGCAACATGTAAAATAGAAAATGATTATTTAACGATAACACAAGTATCAGAAGGAACGTCAAATATAAGAATTATAGGTAATAAATGTGGCGAAACAACATATACCGCTACTATTACTAGAAGATTGGATGAAGATAATTATTTAAAAAGTTTATCTGTAGAAACTGAAAAAATAGTACCTAACTTTAATAAAGAAAAATTAGATTATACACTAACAACAGATAAAGAAAATATAATAATAAAAGCAATTAAAAATAGCGAACAACAAAAATTAGAAGGAGATATAGGTAATAAACATCTTTCATATGGATTAAATTTATTTAAAATAAAAGTAACAAGTGAATTAGGAGAAGAAAGAATATATACCATTTCAGTAACAAGACCATTACCTCAAGAAAAACCTAAAAATAATAATAAAAATGATAACAAAACAAATACAGAAAAAGAAGATGTAAGTTTAACTGATTTAGAAGTAAATGATTATAATATTAAATTTAATAAAGATACATTTAAATATGAAGTAACAGTAAATGGAGATGTTAATGATTTAAATATATCTGCTATACCTACAAGTAAAGATTCTAAAATTGAAATAGATAAACCATCTAATTTAAAAGTAGGGGAAAATATTATAACAATTACTGTAACAGGAAAAGATGGAAACAAATGTAAATATGTAGTAATTGCAAATAAAAAGAAATTATCTGATGATACATCTATCAAAAGTATAATAATAAAAGGATATGAATTAAACTATCAAAAAGATAAATATATATATGATTTGCCAATAAAGAATGATAAAAAATTAGATATAAAAGTTACATTAAACGATTCATCTTCAACATATAAAATTACTGGAAATGAAAAACTAAAAAATAATAGTATTATAACTATTACAGTAACTTCAGAAGCAAAAACAACAAAAGATTACACAATAAATATTCTAAAAGATCAATACAGTGACAGCCATATAATAAGTAACATAACTTTAGCAATCATAATCTCTATAGTAATAATATTAACATCAATAATTACATTAACAAGAAAAAGAGTAACTAAAATATAATATTCTTTTTCTTTTTTATATTAAATTATAGTATAATAATAACTGAGGTGATAATATGTTTAAATTATATGTTAAAGACATAATTAATAAATTAAATGGGAAATTATTAATAGGAGATGAAAATCTTTCATTAGATAATTTTTCTAAAGATACAAGAACAATAAAAAAAGGAGATATATATTTAGGAATAAAAGGAGAAACCTTTGATGGAAATAATTTTTATAAAGAAGCACTAAATAAAGGAGCAGCTTGCTGCATATTAGATAATATAGATGAAAACATAGATTTATCACTATATAAAGATAAAACAATAATAAAAGTAGATGACACAATTAAATGTATACAAGAATTAGCTAGATACAAAAGAAGCAAATATAATATTCCCGTAATAGCAGTTACAGGATCAGTAGGGAAAACAAGTACTAAAGATATAATATATGAAGTAGTAAAAACAAAATATAAAACTCTAAAAACAGAAGGAAATGAGAATAATCATATAGGGTTACCTCTAACAATATTAAAACTAAAAGATGAAGAAGTGCTAGTAACAGAAATGGGAATGAATCACTTAGGTGAATTATCTATATTAACAAATATTGTAAAGCCTACAATAGCAGTAATAACCAATATAGGTACAGCACATATAGGTAATTTAGGTTCAAGAGAAAATATACTAAAAGCAAAATTAGAAATAACAGAACCATTAACCAAAGATAATACTCTAATAATTAATAATGATAACGATTTATTAAATAAAGAAGCAACAATATTAAAAGATAAATATAATTTAGTAACAATAGGAATTAATAATAAAAGTACTTACAATGCTACTAATATAAAAGATAATATTTTTTCTAGCACATTTGAAATAGAAAATAATAAAATAAATATTAATGTTGGAAGCAAAGCCTTTATCTATAACGCTTTAGTAGCGTATTCCGTAGGAAAATCATTAAATATAGAAAATAAAAAAATAATAGAAGGAATAAATAACTTTAAATTAAGTCCCCATAGATTAGAAAAAAAAGATATAAAGAATAATATTACTATAATTGATGATACCTATAATGCAAATTTAGATTCCATGTTAAATTCCTTATCTATTTTAAGCAAAGTAAAAAATAGAAGAAGAGTAGCAATTTTAGGAGATATATTAGAATTAGGTAGCTATGAAGAAGAAATACATAGAAAAATAGGTAAATATATTAATAATAATATTTTAGATATCTTAATAGCAGTAGGTAATAATTCCAAATACATAAAAGAAGAAGCTCTAAATAACAAATTAAGTATAAACAGCGTATATTTATATAATAATTATAGAGAAGTAATAGATAATATTGATAAAATATTAAAAGAAAATGACATAGTTTTAATAAAAGCCTCTCATGGAATGGAACTAACTAAAATAGTAGATTATTTAGTAGAAAAATAAAATAAATATGTAAACACAATGTCTAATTGTGTTTATTTTTGTTTACATTTATTATATAATTATTATGGTGATAATATGAAAAATAGATCCCCACTAATAATGAGTATATCAACAATGGAAGACATAAAAGAACTAAAAAATACACCAAGTGTAAAATATATAAATGTAGACATTAGCAATCCAAATCTAGAAGTAATATATTACCTAATAGATAATGGAAAAGAATATTCTTATTCAGAAAAGTTAGATGACAAAAATGGATATATATATGTTTCATATGATATTTTTAAAGAAGGAGAATTAGAATTACTAGATATAATAAACAATATTCCTCCTAACTTAAATGAATTAGAAATATCTAGATATTTATATATTACATTAGGTAAAAAATTAGGCTATGATATAAATATATTACCGGATAAAAATGAAACATTTAATTTACAAGCAATAAATACAATAAATAATATATGGGGATGTATTAAAAATAAAAAAGGAACTAACATATCATTTACCAAAATATACTTATATCTATGTAGAATAATGAATATAGACTGTAATATAATTTCTGTTAATAAAATAGACTACTTAAAGAATATAATAACAATTAATAATAATACAATACTAACAGATATTACAAAAGATATTCCATTAATTGAAGCAAACTTTAGAACAAAGAATTTTATAGGATATAACGATAATATAGAATTAGATAAAAAAATAAATTATATAAAAGATAATTACAATGAAGAAAAAATAGAAAAAGCATTAAAAAATATAGATTATAGTAATAATATAGTGAAAGAAATATTAATTAAAACACAAGAAATAATTGATATAAATAATATAAAACCTATTGAATTAGGAATCATTTATGATATAATTTTTGAAAAATACTGTCCTAATTTAGATGTTACAATAAATAATTTATTTATAAATAATATATATAACAACAAAGAACACTTCATACTGATAAGTTATGACGATAAACATTATAGCTATAATTATACTAAATCATCATTTATAGAAATATCTTCTAGTGAATTAATAAAAAATATTGAAAACAGAAAAATAGGAATTTATTTAAATGAAAGAATACCAAATTTAATTAAAGAAAAAGTTATGTAATAACTTTTTCCTTTGTTTAGTAAGGAGTAGAATATGAATATAGATAATTTAAATGACAAACAAAAAGAAGCAGTACTACATGATAAAGGACCAATGCTTGTTTTAGCAGGAGCAGGTTCTGGAAAGACAAAAGTATTAACATCAAGAATTGCAAATTTAATAGAAAATGATGTATCACCTGCTAATATATTAGCAATAACATTTACTAATAAAGCAGCTAAAGAAATGAAAGAAAGAGTAAAAAAATTAATAGGGCCGGATGCTAATTATATTCAAATTTCAACTTTTCACTCCTTAGGATTAAAAATATTAAAAGAAAACTATGAATTTCTAGGGTACAACAAAAATTTTATTATTTTGGATAATGATGATACACTTACAGTAGTGAAAAAATTAATGAAAGATTTAAACATGAACCCTAAATACTATAATGCAAAAGATATAAGAAATAAAATTAGTTCTGCTAAAAATGAATTAATTGAACCAGAGTATTTTAGCAAAATAGAATTTGATAATAAAATAGTAGAATTATATAAAGAATACTGTAAAAAATTAAAAAAAGGAAATTCAGTAGACTTTGATGATTTACTATTATTACCAATAAAACTTTTTAAAGAAAGTAGTAATATATTAAACAATTATCAAGAAAAATATAGATATGTATTAATAGATGAATATCAAGATACTAACGAAGCACAGTACGTATTTAGCAAAATGCTAGCAAATAAATACAAAAATATATTTGTAGTAGGTGATAATGATCAAGCAATATATGCCTTTAGAGGAGCTAACTATAAAAACATATTAAACTTTGAAAAAGACTATCCAAATTGTAAAATAATATTACTTGAAGAAAATTATAGATCTACACAAAACATACTAAATGCTGCTAATTCAGTAATTAAACACAATAAACAAAGAAAAGACAAAAACCTATGGAGCAATAATGAAGTAGGTAATAAAATAAAATATATTAAAACAGATGATGAAAAAAAAGAAGGAGAATTTGTTACAGAAGAAATAAAAAAAATAATTAAAGATAATAATGTAACATATGACGATATAGCAATATTATATAGAACAAATGCTCAATCCAGATCAATAGAAGAATCTATGTTAAAAGCAAACATTCCTTATAAAATAATTGGTAGCTTTTATTTCTATAATAGAAAAGAAATAAAAGATTTATTATGTTATTTAAGATTAATAAATAACCCAAATGATGATTCAAGCTTAACAAGAGTAATAAATGTACCTAAAAGAGGAATAGGAGATAAAACTATTGGTAATATAACTGCTGTAGCGGATGCTCAAAATATATCACTATTTGACGCTATTAATAGTGGAAAAGAATTAAAGTTTAAAGAAACAATTCTAGCTCTACAAGAATCATGTGAAAATTTATCTCTAACAGAAATGGTAGATGAAGTATTAGATAAAAGTGGAATTAAAGAAGAATTATTAAAAGAAAAAACACTAGAAAGTGAAATAAGATTAGAAAACTTAGAAGAATTTAAATCAATAACAAAAAATTATGAAGATGAATATGGAGAAATATCATTAGACGACTTTTTAAATGAAATATCATTAGTATCAGATGTAACTGAACATACCGATGAAACTAATAAAGTAAGCCTAATGACAGTACATTCTGTTAAAGGATTAGAATTTGACTACGTATTTATAATAGGAATGGAAGAGGGAATATTCCCTCACTATAATTCCATAAATGAAGGAACAAACGATGCTATAGAAGAAGAAAGAAGACTATGCTACGTTGCAATTACAAGAGCAAAAAAAGATTTATGGATAATCAATTGCAAAAAAAGATTATTATATGGCCAAACCAATGCCAATCCACCAAGTAGATTTATTGATGAAATAGATCCAAAATACTTAGAAATAGATAAACAAACAACATCAATATTTAGCAAAGTAAATAAATTTAGAAAAGAAGTAATGCTAAATAATAATACTAACTATGAAATAGGGGACAATGTAAAACATACAGATTATGGAGAAGGAGTAGTAGTTAATATTGACAAATCACTTATAACTATAGCTTTTCCTCATCCAATAGGAGTAAAGAAATTTATTAAAAATCATAGAAGTATTACTAAAATATAAAAAAAAGAGATTTTATTACAATTTCTTCTTTTTTTTTACAATAATTAATGATATAATTAACATAATAGGATAGTGATAAGATGAATAATAATTTAAACGTGATAACTGAATTAAGTAGAAATTATAATTTAACACGAATGCAATATAATGAATTAATTACTAAATATCAAAATGATTCAAGAGACACATCACAAATAAAAAATGAAGTAACTAATATATGTGAATATTATCAATTTCAAAATAGATTACTAATTTCTATTAATAACACTAATCCTTTGCCAGAAGGTAAGAATTATTATGTAACCACATTTGATAAAAATAGTAATTTTTATCTACAACCAGTAAGTATAACAATAACTAATCCAGAAAAAGAAGAAGTATTAGTTGAAAATAGTTTTAAAGGGTATCAAAAACATACCAATGTTGATGATATAGAAATAGCAATATGTCAATTCGGTAAAGCCTTAGGATTTGATTTAGTAGAAGAATATAGATTATATAATTCTAATAGACAAAAAGATTCTATAATAATCAAAGATCTAGTAAATGATGATGAATTTTATGATGTAGATAATTTAAAGAAAAGATTTAACAAACTAATCAATGCAGGAAGAATTAATAAAGAACCATGGGTAGATATAAGTAATAATCTAAAAATAGCTAATACCAAAGAAGACTATATAACTGCAATAAATTATGGATTAAATATCTTAAAAAGTTTACCTAGTATGTTAGAAGAAGATTATAATAAATTAGAACAAAAATATTTTGAAATGCTAATATTTGATAGTTTAATTAATCAAAGTGAAAGAAATTTTAAAGACTACGGAATAATATGTGATAAAGAAACAAAAAGATATAGTTTTGCTCCATTATTTGATAATGTATTTCCAACAATATTAAAAAACAATGATGTGTTTTCATTTAATGATATAACATGTAATCGCTACGAATTGACAGAAACCCTAATATTCAATTATTATGATAAAGTAGAAAAGAAATTAACATTTATTATTAATAATGAAGAAAAGATATTAAAAATAGCCTCAACTATATTTAAATATCACCTAGATATAAATACATATAATATGTTGCTAAATAACATAAAAACAAATATAGAGAATTATAAAAGACTATTAACAACCAAAGAAATACAAGAAAGAAATCAAAGTAACGCTGGATTTGTTAATATTGCACAACTATTATTAGCACTTATAATAATATTAGTCTTTTCCTTCTGTATTGCATATTTATTATTTAATATAAAATAAAGAGATTTTGTATACAATAACAAAATCCCTTTTTATTTTTAAAATATTAATGTATAATAAAGTTAGTCAGGTGATATACATGAAATTAACTAAAGATGATATAAAAAACATATCAACAATTAAAGAAGAACCAGAATGGATGCTAGAATTTAGATTGAAAGCTTTCGAATATTTTAAACAAAGTAAAGAACCTAATTTTGGCCCAAAAATAAATATTGATTATGATAGTATTAATTATTATAAAAAAAGAGAAGAAGAACTAACAGATGATTGGAATAATATTTCCTGTGATGTAAGAAATATATTTGATAATCTAGGAGTAATAAAGGCAGAAAAACAATATCTAGATGGTATGGGAGCTCAATATGATAGTGAAGTAATATATCACAACATGATTAATGAATTAAAAGAAAAAAATATCATTTTTTTAGATACAGATTCAGCTTTAAAACAATATCCAGAGTTATTTAAAAAGTATTTCAATAAATTAGTAAAATATAACGAAAACAAATTTACAGCCTTAAATGGAGCAGTATGGAGTGGAGGAACATTTATATACATACCACCACATACTAAATTAGATAGACCATTACAAAGTTATTTTAGAATAAATAGTAAAAATATGGGACAATTTGAAAGAACACTAATTATAGTAGATGAAGATAGTGAACTACATTACATAGAAGGATGCACTGCTAAAACTTATACAGAAGATGCCTTACATGCAGCAGTAGTAGAAATATTTGTAGAAAAGAATGCCAAATGTAGATATACTACTATTCAAAATTGGTCAAGTGATGTTTATAATTTAGTAACAAAAAGATGCTTAGTAGAAGAAAATGGATTAATGGAATGGATAGATGGCAATGTAGGATCTAAAACAAACATGAAATACCCAGCATGTATTTTAAATGGACCATACGCAAGAGGAACTTGCATTACAGTAGCAGGAGCAGGAAATGGACAAATACAAGATACGGGTGCTAAAATGATTCACTTAGCTCCATATACAAAAAGTAATATTGTATCTAAATCAATCGCTTCCAACGGAGGAAATGCAACATATAGAGGTAAAGTATTTATATCGAAAGAAGCCCATAATTCAGTAGCAAGTGTAAAATGTGATACAATTCTACTAGATAAAGAATCTAAAAGTGATACAATACCAGATAATATAGTTAATAATAAAACGTCAATATTAGAACATGAAGCTACAGTAAGTAAAATAAGTGAAGATAAACTGTTTTATTTAATGTCTAGAGGTTTATCTGAAGAAACAGCTAAAGAATTAATAATATTAGGATTTGTTAATGAGTTTAGAGAAGAATTACCAATGGAATATGCAGTAGAATTAAATAGATTATTACAAATAAATATAGGAGGCGCATAATAATTGAAAAAATTATTAATAATAATATTTCTAATTATTATTTCTTACGCAGGATACTATACATATAATAATATATATTTACCAAGCTTAATTCCCACAATAGAACCAGAAACAAGTAATAAAGTAACAATATCTAAATTATATATTTATGGAACAAATTTAAATTTAGAAGGTAGCATTACTAAAATAAATGCCAAATACACAGATTTAAAATTAATATTATTTAACCCAGAAAATGGAAAACAAAAAGAATATGAAATTAACTATAGTAAAAATGTTAATACAGTCAAATTTAATTTATCAGATGAAATAAATAATGGAATATATTTAGATAATATTAAAATAGGTAACTATGAATTATATTTAAAATTCACCTATAAAAAAGATAAAGAAGAAAATTATAAATATTATCCACTAAATAACGAAACAGAATATGATAAAACAACATATTATACTTTATCCAAATATAATAATAAAATAACAATATCTAAAGATGATAACACTATAACATTAAAAGTAAAGGAAAACAAAGATGATAATATCTATGATATAGTTATAGATCCTCAAAAAGGGGGAAGAGATACAGGATATATAAGTAATGGTCAAAAAGAAAAAGATATTAATATGTCTATAGCAAATAAAATAAAAGAAAAATTAGAAAAAGAAAACATAAAAGTAAAATTAACAAGAACAGAAAAAAGTTTAGGAGATAACGAATATTTTGAAGAATATAACGATGGTGGAAGAGCAGTTATTGCAAGAGAAGTAAATGCTAAGTATTTGTTTTCCATAGAAGTTAATAAAAGTAGTAATAAAAATACTAGAGGATTAGAAATATACACAGCAACAGGAATAAATTATGATTTCGTAACACAATTGGTAAAAAATATAAAAGAAAAAACAAATATAGAAACATCACCATCTACATATAATAGAATTGACTATGGAATATATAGTCATAACTTTAACAATCAAGAAATAAATCAAAACATGTATTATTACAAACAAAAAGGATACAAAGCATACAACGTAACAACTAATTCTAATTACATGTACATGATAAGAGAATCAGGTGGAATAATAACAGGTGCCTACGTAGATGATAGCAACCCAGACAAAGTTGGAGTAAATAAATATTATAAAAGTAATGTAGGTACAGAAGCATACGTAATAGATATAGGATATATATCAAATTCAGAAGATTTAAATATAATAACAAACAAACAAGAAGAATATGCGGACGCTATTGCAAATACAATAATAGAGAAATTAAAATAATTTCTCTATTTTTATGTCAAATTTGTGTCAAATTAAAAAAATAAATATTTAAAAATAAAGAAAAAAAACAAAATATGTAAATATAAAATAAAAATACATGAATAGCAATTTATCAAATACTTAAAAATAAAAAAAGCCAAATTAAAAATATAGTTTATAGTTATATACAAAAAATAAAAAAATACAATTTTGTAATAAAAAAATAATATGTTATATTCCCCCGTGAAGGGAGGAAAAAATATGCTTAATCAAATTGTTTTGGTTGGAAGATTAGTAAAAACACCAGAGTTAAGATTAACAGAAAATGGTAAAAAAACAAGTACAATTACCTTAGCAGTACCAAGAAATTACAAAAATATGAATGGTGAATACGAAACTGATTTTCTAGATTGCACACTATGGACTAATGTTGCAGAAAATACATCAGAATATTGTCAAGTTGGAGATATGATTGGTGTAAAAGGACGTGTACAAAGTAGAATAATAACAAATGATGATGGATCTAAAAAGAAAAAAACAGAAATAGTAGCAGAAAAAGTAACATTCTTAGCCCAAGCACCTAAGAAAAAAGAAGATAAGCCAAAAAAGAAAGAAACTAATAATTAGTTAAAAAAAAGACTAGTATATATAAACAATAGTCTTTTTTTTGTTAACAATAAAATAACAAAAAATTATCATAAACTATTAATTAATATAGAAATATTTTTTTTAAAAATATGATATTATAACATAGGATAGAATAGAAAAGTAGAAAAAGTATCTACTACATTGGAGGGGAATATGGAATTACAAAATAGTAATCTTGTTAAAATAAACGAAGAAAATTTAAAAGAATATGCTGACCAATTACAATTTGATACATTATCTCAAGAGTGCATAGCAGAGGATTTATGTGAATCATACAACATATCCAAAGAAGATATGTATATATTAATTCACGAATTAAAAAGAAGAGGAAACAATGTCATTACAATAAATACAACAGCATACAAAGAAAGAGATAATTATGAAGAAAAATCACAAGTAACTTTAATACGTAACTTTGGCCATGAAAAATTAATAAATGACCTATCTTATAATATAGTAGATAATAATGAAAAAATAAAAATGATGTTAATATCTGATACAAGATTTGGAAGTATTTATCAACAAACAAGCATATTGAATGATTTATACTCTAAAGCAAAGAGATTAGGAGTAAAATATGTTTTTTTAACAGGTGATGTAGTAGAAGGTATTTATACCGGTGCAAAAAGTATTTATAATTCAACATTACATAAAAATGGTTATGAAGACCAAGCAGAATGCGTATCAGCATTTTTTCCAAGAGTAGATGGAATAACAACATATTTTATTACTGGAGAACATGATTTATCATTCTTAAAAGCCAAAGAAAAAATAGATATAGGTAGATTAATAGCATACAAAAGAGATGATATGATATGTTTAGGACCAAGAAGAAAAAAGGTATCATTTATATCAGATGATGGTAAAAATGGAAGTGTAACATTATACTTACAACACTCAAAAGGAAATGTTCCATATACTGTATCATATAAACCACAACAAATAATTGCCTCAATGAGAAATGAAGATAAAACAGATATTTTAGTAACAAGCCATTTTGCAGCATGTGATTCATTCTTAAGAAGAGGAGTAAGATCATATCAAGTTCCAACAATAGTAGCAACAACAGATGAAATGAAAGATGCAAATACCCCAGTATACAACACCATAGGCGGATGGATAGTTACTTTAGAAAAAGATAAAAAAGGATATTTAAAAAACACTACACAAATGTGGATTCCATATTATAATACCATAAGAGATGATTATAAAACTGCTAAAAGCTTATATATAAAAGATAATCAAAAAATATACTTAGCTCATACATATAAAAAAGATGAAACAAATAAAAAGTTTTCCACAATAAGAAGTGGAGAAACATTACAAGATGTATTAAATAAATTAAAAACAACTGAATTTAAATTTAACGGTCTATTAGAAGAATTTAAAGTAAAAGGATATGAAGTATCCATTACTGAAAAAAATGGAGAAAAAATAGTAATAAAAAAGAAAAGCAAAACAACATCTAAAGATATTAAACCAAAAATAAATGAACTAACTAAAATAAGTCAAACCTGGATATCAGATACACACTTATGTAATGAATCGCAACAATTAAATATGATAAATAAAATATATGAAGAAACAGCTAAAAGAAATATAAGTACAGTATTACATTTTGGAGATATTACAGATGGAGATTATCAAAATAGACCTGATCATAGATACGAATTATTTAGATTAGGTGCTCAAAATCAAGTTGAATATGTAGCAAATTACTGGCCACAAGTAGAAGGCATAGAAACAATAGTTATTGGTGGTAATCATGATGACACACACAATAAAAATGGCGGTATAGAAATAGGAAAAATGTTGGGATATTTAAGACCAGATATTAAATATTTAGGAAGTGAAAAAGCAACTTATTATCCAGATGAAAGCCCAAAAACATCTATAGAAATGTATCATCCAGGAGGAGGATGTGCCTCAAGCCTATCATATAGACCTCAAAAATATATTGATAAAATGGAACCAGGTAACAAACCAAACGTTGGAGGAATGGGACACTTCCATCAAAGTGAGTTTTTAGCATATAGAAACGTAATAGAAATATTATTGCCATGTTTAACAGCAAAAAGTCCATTTGCTATAAGACAAGGATTAGAAAATACTATGGGAGCATATTTTATTAATATGTATACCAATTCAAAAGGTGAAATAGAAATGTTTGAATTTGAAGAAAAACGTTTCAATCAACAAGATGTTAAAGAAGATGACTATTTAAAAACAAAACAATTAATTCTAAAAAGAAAGCCATAACTTTCTTTTTTAAATTGTAAAAAAAGTTATATTGTGGTAGACTTATCTTAACAAGTAGGTGATTATATGAAGTTAAAAAATTTTTTTTCTAAGATTAAAATAGATAAACATTCATTATTAAATGCTCTATATTATCAATTAATGGGAGCATTAATATGTTTAGTAATTTTATTCTATCTAGCAGGAGGTAAGAACTATTTCAGACTATATGGAGAATTAAACAAAGTAATTGATACATATGATACAATAACAAAAAATTATTATGGAAAAGTAGATAAAGAAGATTTAAGAGATACAGCAGTAAACGCTATGATAGAAAGTGTAGAAGATGAGTACACAAACTATAGTGATGAAGAAGAAGCTACAACATTCTTAGAAAACGTAGAAGGACACTATGAAGGATTAGGAATAACAATAAAACTAGATACAGAAAAAAGAATAACAATAGTTAAAGTATTTGATAATACACCAGCAAAAGAAGCAGGATTAAAAGAAAACGATATAATAACTAAAGTAGACGATATAGATTTAAATAATAAAACTACTAATTATTTAGTAGAATATATTAAAAACAATAATAATAAAAAAGTAAAATTGATTATTATAAGAGATAATAAAGAAAAAGAAATAACACTATCAACATCTAAAATAACAATGCCTACAGTATCTAGTAAAATAATAGATAAAGAAAACAACATAGGATATATAAATATAACAATATTTAGTACTGTAACGGAAAAACAATTTAAAGAAGAATTAGAAAAATTAGAAAAGAAAAAAATAAAAGCCTTAATCATAGATGTAAGAAATAATAGTGGTGGATACTTAAACGTCGTAACTAATATTACAAGCATGTTTTTAGAAAAAGGGAAAATAATATATCAACTAAAAGATGATACTAAAACAACAAAAATAAAAGATAAAACCAAAGAACAAAGAGACTATCCTATAGCAGTATTAACAAATAGAGCAAGTGCATCAGCATCAGAAATTTTAGCAGGAGCTCTAAAAGAAAGCTATGATGCCATAGTAGTAGGTACAAATACATATGGTAAAGGAACAGTTCAAAAAACAAAAAAATTACAAGATGGAAGCATGATAAAATATACAATACAAAAATGGTTAACACCAAAAGGAATATGGGTAGAAGATATAGGAGTATCTCCAACAGAATATATAGAATTTGATAACACTAAAGTAACAGACAATCAATTAGATAAATCAATAGAACTAATAAAAGGAAAAATTCAATAATTCTTTTAAAAAATAAAAAAATGTTGTATTATATAACTTACCATTTTTAGGAGGAGTAGGTTTTATGTTAAGATTTATCATATGTGAAGATAAAAAACAATACCAAGATAAAATATCAGTAATCATAAATAAAGTAATGATGCCATATAATTTTGAATATAAAATAAGTAAATTTACAGAATATAATGAAGAATTATCTAAAATAATAAAAAATGAAAATGAACAAAAAGTCTATATATTAGATATAGAATTACCAGAAATATCCGGATTAGAAATAGCTTCAGAAATAAGAGAAGAAGATCTAGATAGTTCAATTATCTTCCTAACAGTACACCCAGAATGCCAAAACGATATATTCTATTCAAGATTACTTGCAATTGATTTTATTAATAAAGATAAATTATGGCAAGATAGATTCGAAGAAACCATAATATATACAATTAGATCACTAGATAAGAAAAGAGTATTATCATTTGAATTTAATCATAACTCATACAGATTACCAATGAGAAAAATATTGTATATTGAAAAGATACAAGATAATTCAAAATGCAGAATTGTTATGGAAGATGATAGCTCTTATGAGATAAACCAAAGCATATCAAACTTAGTAAAAATATTAGGCCCTAGTTTTTATCAATCACATAAATCATGTATAGTAAATATAGAACAAATAAAAAAGATTAATTATGCTGACAGCACAATAACATTTAATAATGGTAAAACAGTATATTTATTATCAAGCAGAAATAAAAAAGGAATAAGAGAATATGTTGCAAATTATTAGTGTTTGGATTGGCATATTTATAATGGGTATATGCGAAATAATCTTTGCCAAAATAATATTACAAGAAAAAATAAAAATATCAAAAATAGAATTAATTGCTATATTAATAATATCTTCTATCGCGTATACATTAAATAATTTATACTTATATGGAACAATCAAAACATTACTAGTATGTTTAATACACGTACTAGTATTTAAATATATATTTAAAATAAATTGGTCAAAGTCAATATTTCTAACTATCATTTATGTACTATTATTACTAATCCCAGAAATAATAGAATTATTTATAATTACAGAAGTATTACATATAGAAAGAGATTTTCTATATAATAACTATGCCGGCAGTCTATTATCAAACATTTTTATGTGTATTGGTTTTGTTTTAACGACATTTGTACTAAGAAAATTATTAAGAAAAGTTATAAATACCAAAATATCTAGTAATAAAAAAATTATTATTTTATCAATTTTAACACTAATATGTATCGGTTTATTCTTTTATACACTAATAAAAGAATTTAGATTTAGTAATAATATTATAATTTATTTAGTTTCTATTATTGTATTAATATTTGTACTTTCTTCATTAGTAAGACAAACAATAGTAAATTATAAACTAACAAGTGAATACGATAAGCTTTTAGAATTTATGACAACATATGAAAATGAAATAGAAAAGCAAAGAATATTAAGACATGAAACTAAGAATGAATTTATCACTATAAAGGGTAAAATACAAGATAAAGAAAAGGGTAAAGAAATAATTGATTATATTGATGAAATATTAAAAGAAAAAATAGAAGTTAAACAAGAAGAATATGCCAAATTTGGATATTTACCTCCAAATGGTATTAAAGGATTGTGTTATTTAAAAACACAACAAGCACAAGAAAAGAAAATAAATACTAGTATCAATATATCTAAAAGAATAAAAAATTCTAATATTTATAAGTTAAATATTAAAGAACAAAGAAATTTAGGTAAAATATTAGGTATTATTTTAGATAATGCGATTGAAGCATCAAAGGAATCAAAAGAGAAATTATTAGGTATAGAAGCATATTTAATTAAAGATAATTGTCAAATTATTATATCTAATTCTTATTCCAAAGAAGAATTAAATAAATATAATAAAAACAAAAAATCTTCTAAAGGAAAGAATAGAGGGCATGGATTATTGTTATTAAAATTTATTATTAATAATAGTAATACTTTTGAGCTTGAAACAAATATTACTGATAAATTATATACACAAAAAATAATAATAAAAAACTAATTCTTTAAGAATTAGTTTTTATCTTTCTATAATAGATTTTGGAGCTTTAGGTTCATCTAAAAACCACCAGTAGCATCCTTGAGTTCCAGCCTTAGCAGAAGAACCTCCAAGAAGAGCTAAAATGTCAGCTAAAAATTTCATTATTACAACCTCCTTTTTAATACATTTATGTAAAATTAATTAAAAATAATTAATTATACACCATAATTTTTATAATTGTTATATGGCATTTTAAATATCTTATATGTAACAGGTAATATCATAATTACACTAATAAACATACCAAATAATAAATAATTAGATAAGAATTTACCTTTAAAAATAATTATTAAAATTGTATATATAATTCCCAAAGAAACACTAATAACTTTAAATCGTATTCTTTTCTTTTTATTAACAATAGGTCTTTTTTCTGTATCTGCAGGAGCATATAAAAATAGAAATACAATACATAGTAATGAAATAATAATCATTAACCAAAAAGGTATTACTAGATAAATACATAAATAAGCTCCACCAATAAAAGTAGTTAAAGATGATATTAAACAATAAATACTTTTACTAGCGTGAATACCAAATGCTTGCGATCTAATAATATTATAGGAAATTAGTAAATAAATAACTTCTTTAAAAATACCAAGTAATAAAGCAAGGCCAAATATTACAACAGCCTTTGTAATAGTAAGATAAATACCTTCTAATCCATACGCTATGATTTCTATCTCGTCATCAGTATAATTTTTATTCTTTTTAATAAGATTAATAGATGAAACTAAAAAATACTGCTTCAATTTATCACCTACTATAAAAATTATAGAATAAAAGAAAATTTAACCAATAATCAAAAATCAAATATTAAATAGTAAAAATCTAACAATAGAAAGTTAACTAATAAATAACTAAAAATGACGTTTAGAGATTCAAAATACAATTTCTAATAATTAAAAATATTATCTTGTTATAAAAAAAATAATATGTTATAATAATTTAAGATAGGAGGAGAATAAATATGGGGAATGATAAGACAATAACGCTTATAGATGGCTACAGAGAAGTAGGTGAAGTAGAACTTATCTGCGCTTTTAAAATAACTGGACATAACGAAAAATATATCATTTATACCAAAAATGAAAAAGACAAAGATGGAAACACTATCATTTATTCAGGAAAAGTTATAAATATGGGAAATAAACAATTCATAGAAAACGTAAATGATGGTGAAGAATGGGAAAAACTAAAAGAAATAATGAAGACAATGGCAAAATATAGTTTAGAAGGTGAAAATGATGTATAGTAACAGTAATAAAATAAGAAGTATAGAACTTCCTGAAAATTTATTTTCCAATTTAGGTGCAAGTAAAAAACCTAAAATTGTTCCTACAATAGAAAAAACTGATACTGAAATAAAAGTAGATAATAATTATAGAGATAGAATAACTAATATGTATAACAAAATAGATGATTTAACTCCTGTAAATAATGAAATAGATAATATACTATATTTTAATAATTATGTAGAAAAAGGAATTGTTATTAAGCCAAAAGTATCATCATTAAAACAATTTTGGACGGAATATCGATTAATTAAAAATGAAAAAGATAAAGAAAATGATATTCCAGAAATAAAAGCTAAAGGTGATTATGGAGCTAATTTTGATGAATTATTTAATGCATTATCAGTTAGAGTTAATGAACTAAATTCATATATTGATGAATTAAAGGAAATGAGAGAAGACATTAATGAATCTACAAACAAATTAGAAAAAGATACTTTAGATTTAAAAGATGAAAAGCAAAAATTTATGGACTATAAAAAAGAAGAAGAAGAAAAAATAGCTAAAGAAAAAGAATCATTAAAAAATAATTATGATAGATTACAAAATATAATAAATGATTTAGATAAAAAACTTAGTGAAATAGAAAGATAGTAAGCTAAAGTTCTAAAGGGCTTTAGCTTGTTTTAAAAAGAATAAGGAGGCAATATGGATAATAAAGAATTAAAGAAAATAGATGCTTATTTTAGAGCAGCTAACTACTTATCAGTAGGACAATTATATCTACTAGATAACCCCTTATTAAAAAGACCATTATCTATTAAAGATATTAAACCAAAAATAGTAGGTCATTGGGGAACTGCTCCAGGACAAAATTTTATCTATGCTCACTTAAATAGAATAATAAAAAAATATGATTTAAATATGATATATATATCAGGACCAGGACATGGTGGAGAAGCTATAGTAGCAAATACATATTTAGAAGGAACATACAGTGAAGTATATCCAACTATAACAGAAGATGAAGAAGGCTTAAAAAAACTATTTAAACAATTTTCATTTCCTGGTGGAATATCTTCACATGTAGCACCTGAAACACCTGGATCAATAAATGAAGGTGGGGAATTAGGATATAGTCTAGCACATGCTTACGGAGCAGTTTTGGATAATCCTGATTTAATAGCAGCTTGTGTAATTGGAGATGGTGAATTAGAAACAGGACCATTGCAAGCATCCTTGCAAATAAATAAAATAATAAATCCTAAAACAGATGGAGTTGTATTACCAATACTTCATCTAAATGGATATAAAATAGCCAATCCTACTATTTTTTCTAGAGTAACCGATTTAGAATTAGATGATTTCTTTAGAGGATGTGGATATCTACCATATTATGTAGAAGGTGATGAACCAGAAAAAATGCATAAAAAAATGGCAGAAACATTAGATGAAATAATAGAAAGAATACAAGACATAAAGTATAAAAAAATAACTAAAAGACCACAATGGCCAATAGTAATATTAAGAACACCAAAAGGATGGACAGGACCAAAAGAAATAGATGGAAAAATAATAGAGGGATCCTTTAGAGCACATCAAATACCACTTGATCCAAATACCAATCCAGATAATCTAAAAGAATTAGAAAAATGGTTAAAAAGCTATCATCCAGAAGAATTATTTGATAAAAATGGAAAACTAATTCAAGAATTAAAAGATTTATCCCCAATAGGAAATCAAAGAATGGGAGCAAATCCTATTGCTAATGGTGGTAAATTATTAAAAGAACTAAATGTCCCTGACTTCAGAAAATATGGTTTATCATTCAAAAAGCACGGAAGTGTTGAAGCAAGCGATATGACAGAATTAGGTAGATATATTAAGGACATAATAGAATTAAATAAAGAAAAAAGAAACTTTAAAATATTTGCTCCAGATGAAACAGCATCAAATAGATTAAATCATGTGTTTGAAATAACCAATAGAAAATGGAATGCTAAAAAAATAGATAATGATGAATTTTTAGATGCTGATGGGGTAGTAATAGATTCTATTTTATCAGAACACGTATGTCAAGGTTTATTAGAAGGATATTTATTAACAGGAAGACATGGATTTTTTACTAGCTACGAAGCATTTATAAGAATAGTAGATTCAATGGCAAGTCAACATGCTAAATGGTTAAAAGTATCCAAAGAATTACCATGGAGAAATAAAATATCATCCCTAAATTACATATTAACATCACATGTATGGCAACAGGATCATAATGGATATACTCATCAAGATCCAGGATTCTTAAATCACGTGGTAACCAAAAAAGCAGATATTACTAGAATATATCTTCCACCAGATACAAATTGCTTATTATCTTGTTTTAATCATTGCATAAGAAGTAAAGATTATATAAATGTTATAGTAGCATCTAAACATCCTAGACCGCAATGGTTAACAATGGAAGAAGCAGTAATTCATTGTACAGAAGGAATAGGAATCTGGAAGTGGGCTAGCAATGATGAAGGAAATGAACCAGATATAGTATTTGCTTGCTGTGGAGACACCCCAACATTAGAAGTTTTAGCAGCAACCTCAATACTAAGAGAACATTTTAAAGAAATAAAAATAAGAGTAGTTAATGTAGTAGATTTAATGAGATTACAAAGTGAACAAGTACATCCTCATGGATTAAGTGATGATGCTTATGATGCTATATTTACAAAAGATAAACCAATAATATTTGCCTTTCATGGATACCCACATTTAATACATCAATTAACATACAATAGACATAATCAAGATTTACACGTTCATGGATATCAAGAAGAAGGGACAATAACTACACCATTTGACATGAGAGTACAAAATGAAATAGATAGATATCATTTAGTATTATCAGCATTAAAAAGATTACCTAAATTAGGTAATAGAGGTGCAATTCTAAACCAAATATGTCAAGACAAACTAGTAATGCACAAACAATATATTGAAGAATTTGGTAAAGATATGCCTGAAATAATCAATTGGAAATGGGAAGACAATTAGAATACTAGTTGTCTTTTTAAAGGAGTAAAATGAAATTAATTTATAATAATAAAGAAATATCAGTAACTAATACATATAACGAAACAATAATGAAATATAAATATCAGAAATTATATTATGCAATTATTATAAATGAATGTAATAGTTATAGTTCCATCCAAAACAAACAAAGAATAGATGTAATAATGACAGATGAAAATTATAAAATATTATCCATAAAAAAAGAAATGCATGAAAACACTATATTTGAAAATGAAAATGCTACAAAAACAATATTACTACCATTAGACACGTTTAAAGATTTAAAAATAAATACCTACTTTACAATTAAAGAATAAATAAATATAATTTATATAGGTGATAATATGGTAAGAAAAAAAAGAAAACTAAAAAGAAAAGTAAAGATATTAATATTCTTATTACCAATAATAATATTATCATTATTAGCATATAAAAAAATAAACCTAAATCAATCTAAACCACAAAAAAAGAGTAATGATAAAGAAATAATAAATAATATCTTATCACATAATATAAATAATATAGATGAATCATTTCTTAAATGGATAAGTAATAATTATAAAGATTCAATACCTAAAATAGATAATTATTTAAAAGATAACGAATATAATGAAAATATATGGCATAAAATAACAGGAAACTCTTTAATAGTATTACAAGATTTATATAATAATAAATATGATAATATGACTAATATAACAATAAAAAAAGAAAATAACAAAGAAATAACGATTAATTTTATAGGAGATGTTTCTTTAGCTGATAACTGGTATATAGCACCTAAATATGATGAAAGAAATAAAAAAATATTAGGAATACTAAGTGAAGAAGTAGTAGATGAATTAACAAAATCAACTCTTTCAGTTGCTAATAGTGAATTTACAGTAAGTAATAGAGGAGAAAAAATGCCTAATAAATATTATACATTTAGAGCAAAACCAGAAAGATTACCAATATATAATGAAATGGGAATAGACTTAGTAACATTAGCAAATAATCACGTCTACGATTTTGGTGAATATGCATTCCTAGATATGTTAGAATCATTTGATAATTATAAAATACCACATATAGGAGCAGGAAAAAATATAAGTGAAGCAAGTACTCCATATTATTTCATAACAAATGGTTATAAAATATCTTTTATAAACGCTAATAGATCAGAAAAAAATATTTTAACTCCAGAAGCAACAGATACAGAACCAGGAGTATTAAGATGCTATGACCCAACACTATTTACAGAATTAATAACTAAAACAAAAAAAGAAAGTGATTTTTTAATTGCACTTATACATTGGGGGAAAGAAGATTCACATGAATTAGAACAAGTTCAAATAGATACATCTAAAACATATATAGATGCAGGAGCAGACCTAATAGTAGGAACACATGCTCACGTATTACAAGGAATAGATTTTTATAAAGATAAAGCTATAATTTATAACCTAGGTGATTTTATTTTTAATGATGAAGATAAAGATACAATGATATATAAACTATTAATAGATAATGAAGGAAATTTCAAGCATTATATAATTCCTGCTCATCAAAAAGATGAATATACATTCTTATTAAAAGATAATGAAAAAAATAAAGTAATAAATAACATAATTAACTATTCAGAAAATAAAATTAAAATAGATTCAAATGGTGAAATAATCAAAAACTAAAATGAAACTTGAATTTTATTACAAATAGTGCTATTATATAACTCGACGTAAAAAAGAAGGTGAATAGCATGAAATATTTGACAGTAGGAACAAAAGAATTAAAAAATAATATGCTATATGAAGTAGAAGATGTAGAAAATTTTAATGCTTTAAAACCAAGAGGTGGACTATGGCTATCAGAACAAAATGAAAATTTAACATATAATCGTTGGATAGATTATTTAATTGAACATCCATATACTTTAAGACACAAAAGTAAAAATAATGAAATTTTTATCCAACCATGTACTTTAGTTTCATTAAAAGAAGTTGCTAAAATATTTAGATTGGAAACTCCAGAACAATATGCTTATTTAATAAATAATTATCCACATAATAGTGGAAAAAAATTCTCTTACGAAGATCTAAGTGTAGATTATGATGGAATTTTTGTAAATATCGATACTCTAACAAGACTAACAAGTGATTGGGTATTAAAAGAAAATTTAGATAGATTTAGTATTAATTCTCTTATTTTATTCAATTTAGATTGTATTGATTATTATCAATCTGGAGAAGTACACATAAATCCGTTCAAATTAGAAGATGATGAAGATTATTATTATGATCCAAAATATAACCTAGCAGAATATAATTATGAAATAAAAATAGAAGATGAAAAAAAGAAAATAGAAATTAAGAATAATGATAAAACAAAAAAAAGAGTAAGAATTTATAATGAAAAAATAATACATTAAGTATTATTTTTTTTATTATATAATTGACAAATATATTAATAAAATAGTATAATCAAAAATAGTATTTTTTATAAATATATATCATATAAAAATTAAAGAAAGAAGGTATATAATGATAAAACTATTCAAAAATCTAACAAAAAAAGATTTATTAATAATATTTATTGTAATATTATTAGTAATATTTTCCGTATTTCTTGATTTAAAAATGCCAGAATATATGAGTGAAATAACCAGATTAGTTCAAACAGAAGACAGTACAATGAAAAGTATTATTAATGCAGGAACTCATATGCTAATATGTGCTATAGGTAGTTTACTATGTACAATATCAGTAGGATTTTGTACCTCACTATTATCAGCAAGGTTTTCTAAATCAATTAGAAGAAAAATATTTAGTAAAGTAGAAAACTTTGGTATAGCAGAAATAAAAAAATTCTCTACACCGAGTCTAATAACAAGAACAACCAATGATGTAACCCAAATAGAAATGCTACTAAGTATGGGATTACAGCTTTTAATAAAAGCTCCAATAATGTCAATATGGGCATTATTAAAAATAATAGGTAAAAGTGGAGAATTAAGCTTAGTAACAGGAGCTGGAGTAATAATAATAGTTTTAACTAATATCTTTATTATTAAAACAGTATCACCTAGATTTGCTATAATACAAAAACTAACTGATAAAATTAATGGTGTAACAAGAGAAAACATAACAGGTATTAGAGTAGTACATGCATTTAATGCCGAAAAATTTGAACAAAATAGATTTAATACTATCAATGATGAATTAACAGGAGTACATTTAAAAATAACAAAAACATTTGCTTTAATGGATCCAACTATGAATTTTGTAATGCACTTCCAACACTTAGGAATATACTTTGTTGGAGCATACTTAATAATTAGAAGCGGTATGATGGAAAAAATAAATACATTTAGTAATATGGTAGTATTCTCTAGCTATGGAATGCAAGTAATAATATCATTCTTAATGCTAACAATGATATTTATGATTTTACCAAGAGCACAAGTATCAGCAAAACGTATAAATGAAGTATTAGAAAGTGAAATATTAATAAAAAATGGTACATTTAAAGGTGAAACAAAAGAAACAGGAACAATAGAATTTAAAGATGTAAGCTTTAAATATCCAGATGCCGATGAATATATATTGAAAAACATATCATTTAAAGTAAATAAAGGAGAAACAATAGCCTTCATTGGAAGTACAGGAAGCGGAAAATCTACACTAATTAACCTAGTACCAAGATTATATGACGCTACAGATGGAGAAGTTTTAGTTGACGGAATAAATGTAAAGGAGTATGACACAAAAACATTAAACAATAAAATAGGTTATATTCCTCAAACAGCAGTTATGTTTACAGGAAGTGTAAAATATAATGTATCATATGGTGATAATGGTAAGAAAAAACCATCAATAGAAAAAATAAAAGAAGCTATAGAAATAGCACAAGGAAAAGAATTTGTAGAAAAAATGGATAAACAATATGATTCAAATATATCAAGAGGAGGAACTAATGTTAGTGGAGGACAAAAACAAAGATTATCTATAGCAAGAGCCATAGCAAGAGATCCAGAAATATATATATTTGATGATTCATTTAGTGCTCTAGATTATCAAACAGATGCTAAATTAAGAAAAGAATTAAAAAAATATACAAAAAATGCAACAAGTATGATAGTAGCTCAAAGAATAGGAACAATAATGAATGCTGATAAAATAGTAGTACTAGATAAAGGAAAATGTGTAGGAATTGGTACTCACAAAGAATTGTTAAAAAAATGTGCTGTATATAAAGAAATTGCCTTATCGCAATTAAGTGAGGAGGAATTAGAAAATGCCTAGACATAATCATGTAGAAGAAAAAGTAAAAGATTTTAAAGGTACCATCATAAGGTTATTTAAAAGCCTAGAAGAGTGGCGTTACCTACTAATAATAGCTTCAATATTAGCAATGATAGCAGCCATATTATCAACAATAGCTCCCAATAAACTATCAGATGTAACAAATGTAATAAGCGATGGCATAAAGCCAAATACAGAAAATATTCAGTTAATATCTGAAAATATATATAAAAACACCATAGTAAATTATCAACTAAAAAAGAAAGTAACTATAGATTATAATAATAAAGATAGTATAAAACAAATTATTACAGAATTTAATAATTTAAGCATAGAAGAAAAAGAATCAATACTAACACCAATAAGTATAAAAAATAAAATAATATCCGTAAGTGATCAAATTAAATTTATAGAGTTAACATCATCAATAGATGAAACAATGGTAACAGAAGAATACATAATTAAATTAGAAAAAATGCCTAAATCAATAAAAAAATTAGTTGAACCAAAACTAAATATAAAAGAACTACATAAAAGATCATTAATCTTAGCAATAATATACTTATTAAATTCATTATTTGGATATATTGAAGGATTAATTATGGCATATGTAGGAATAGGATATTCAAAAAGATTAAGAAAAGAAATAAGTATTAAAATAAATAAATTACCACTAAGATATTTTGATTCACATGAAGTAGGTGATGTATTATCAAGAGTAACAAATGATGTAGATACCATTGGAATAAATATGAGTGATAATATAACATCTCTAATAACAAATATAACACTATTCTTAGGTTCAATTATAATGATGTTTGTAACCAATTGGATAATGGCTTTAACTGCTATAGCATCAAGTATTCTAGGATTTATATTTTCTTTCTTCTTATTAAAAAGATCACAAAAATACTTTATTCAAAGACAAAAAGAATTAGGAAAGTTAAATGGACATATTGAAGAAATATATTCGGGACACAATGTAGTAAAAGCCTATAATGGTGAAGAACAAGCAAGAAAAGAATTTGATAATATAAATGAAAAACTATATAATTGTAATAGAAAAAGCCAATTCCTATCTGGCATAATGCAACCAATAATGAGTTTTGTAGGTAATTTTGGATATGTAGCAGTATGTGTAGTAGGTGCCCTATTAGTAATGAATCATAAAACATCATTTGGAACAATAGTAGCATTTATGATATATATAAGACTATTTACAAATCCATTAACAAGAATAGCTCAAGCAATGACAACAATGCAATCTATAGCAGCAGCCGGAGAAAGAGTATTCGAATTAATGGATGAAAAAGAAATGACTGATGAATCTAATTTAAAAGAAAAAATTGAAAAAAAAGATGCCAAAGGGAATATAGAATTTAAAAATGTAAAATTTGGTTATGATGAATCTAGAACAATAATTAAAGATTTCAGTGCTAAAGTAAATAAAGGAGAAAAAATAGCAATAGTAGGTCCAACCGGAGCAGGAAAAACAACCATGGTAAACTTATTAATGAAATTCTATGATATTAATTCAGGTGATATTTTAATAGATGGTAAAACAATAAAAGAACTAAAAAGAGAAAACATTCATGATTTATTTGTAATGGTATTACAAGATACATGGCTATTTGAAGGAACAATTAGAGATAATCTAAAATTTAATAAAAAGGATATTACTGACGAAGAAATATGGAAAATATGTAAAATAGTAGGAGTAGATCATTTTATTAAAACACTACCAGGAGGATTAGATTCCATGGTGGGAGATAATGATTCCATATCATCAGGACAAAAACAATTACTTACAATAACAAGAGGAATGATAGAAGATGCACCATTCTTAATATTAGATGAGGCAACATCAAATGTAGATACCAGAACAGAAGAATTAGTACAAAAAGCAATGGATAAACTAATGGAAGGTAAAACATCATTTATTATTGCTCATAGATTATCAACAATAAAAAATGCAGACTTAATATTAGTAATGAATGAAGGAAATATAATAGAGCAAGGAACACACCAAGAATTATTAAAGAAAAAAGGTTTCTATGCAGATTTATATAATTCTCAATTTCAAAAATAGAAGAGATTTATTAACCATAAATCTCTTTTTATGATATAATATTATAGTAGGTGAAACATGAAAAAAAAGAAATATTATGCAATATCAATAATAATTGTTTTATTAATACTAATTATAACAATAATAACTACAAAACTAACCATTAATAAAGAATTATTAATTGATAAATATGCATATGAATTAATAGTTTTAAAATTAAGGAATGATACCCTAACCCCTATAATGAAATTCATAACAAAGTTAAGTAATACCAGTATAATAATATTAATAGCAATATTATTAACTATAATAATTTCATTAAGAAAAAATATAAAAACAGCCTCACTTATACCAATTAATCTAGGTATTATTGCAATAATAAATCAAATATTAAAATTTATATTTCAAAGACCAAGACCGACAGGATTTAGATTAATAGAAATAGGTGGATTTAGCTTTCCAAGCGGTCACGCTATGGGAAGTACAGCTTTCTATGGATTATTGATATATTTATCATATAAATTAATAAAAAACAAAACACTAAAAATCATTTCAATAATACTAAATAGCTTAATAATAATAGGAATAGGTATAAGTAGAATATACTTAGGGGTACATTATTGTAGTGATGTAGTAGTAGGAATAAGCTTAACTATAATATATTTAATAATATTTATAAGAACAATAGAAAAAAAGAAAATAATTCAAGATTAATTCAAGAAAAGAAATCTATAATAACATCGAAGGAGGAAATATGAAAGAAGAAAAAATAATAGAAGAAGAAATAAAAAAAGTACCAAATAAAAACAATAAAATAAATCAAGGAAATTTTATAATACTAGTAATAATACTATCACTAATAAGCGGATTATTAGGAGCTGCATTAATCTTAAAAAGTAATGGAAGTGGCGCTACTACAGATAATGGAATAACTACAAGTACAATAAAATTAAATGAAACAAATTCCATATCTACAGCAGTAGGTAAAATATATGATGCAGTAGTAGTTGTTGAATCTTATCAAAAAGATAATCTTGCATCAACTGGTACAGGATTTGTTTATAAAAAAGCCGATGATAAAGCCTATATTATGACAAATAATCACGTAGTAGCAAATAGTGATAAAGTAAAAGTATTATTTACAAGCGGAGAAGAATTAGAAACGACATTAGTGGGAACAGATACATATTCAGATATAGCAGTATTAACAGTAAAAGATTCTGATAAAATAGTATCAGCAACCATGGGAGAAAGTAATAAAACTAAAGTAGGAGATACCGTCTTTACCGTAGGTTCTCCAGAAGGATCTGACTATGCTGGAACAGTAACAAAAGGAATATTATCAGGAAAAGATAGATTAGTAGCAGTTGCATTATCCAATACTCAAGTATCAGACTACTATATGAAAGTATTACAAACAGATGCTGCTATAAACCCTGGAAATAGTGGTGGACCTATTTGTAATACCAATGGTGAAGTAATAGGTATTACTAATATGAAATTAGTAGATAATACAATAGAAGGAATGGGCTTTGCTATACCAATAGAAGACGCTATAGAATTTGCTAAAACTATAGAGGAAACAGGAAAAGTAGCAAGACCATATATAGGAATAAGCATGCTAGATCTAACAAATAGTTATTATCTATGGCAAGCTGGAATATTACTTCCAGATAACATTACTGAAGGAGTAGCAATATATAAAGTAGAAGATAATTCTCCAGCCTCAGTATCAGGATTACAAAAGGGGGATATAATAACTAAAATAGATGATAACAAAGTATCAAGCCTAGCCAAATTTAGATATGAATTATATAAACATAAACCAAATGATAAAGTAAAAATAACTTATATTAGAAATAATAAAGAAGAAACAACAAATGTAACATTACAAGAAAATAAATAAGCACTAAAAAGTGCTTATTTTTATGTAGAAAAAATATAAAATATGATATATAATAATATAAAGAATAAAGTTATTCTTCTATAATACAAATTACATAATTATCGATAGAATAATCAATTATAATATTAAAATTACCTTTATTACAGATAATATCTTTATTATTAAAAGTAAACTCTATATCTTTAAGATTATCTATACCAGTACCAATCATTTTAAAATAGGCTTCCTTAAGGCAAAAGATAGTAAATAAAGATTTATATTTATTTATAGATTTATTAATATAATCAAATTCTCTATCAGTACAAACATAATTAATTATATCAGTATTATTTCTAATTAATTCAATATCTATACTAACATTCTTATTACTAACAACCGCACATGCATAATCATTAGAATGACTAATATTAAAACAAATATTATCTGTATAAGGTTTATTATATTTATTATACTTAATATTAATATCAAAATAACTAGTATTATAATACTTATTAAGTAATTTATTTAATAATATTCTAGATAATATAGTAAGCTTCTTATCACTAGTATTAATTAGCTTATCAATTTTAATTTTATCTAAATTATTTAATCTATCATAAAAAGATTTATAATCGTTATTATTATAATTATTAATACTATCATATATATAGTACATAAATATCACCATATTTATTATAACATTAAAAGGAGTGAAAATATGAAAAGAAAACTTTTTTGCGAATTAAGTCCTACCACATATAAAATATCCGTAGAAAAAGAAAAATTAAAAAGAAAAATTAAAAATAAAATAGATAAAGGTATACTTGCAAATACCTACCAAAAAGAAGAATTACCCAATATAGTAAAAAGTCATACATCAATTGTATTAAGAAAATTACATAACGTAGATATGCAACTACAAATAAATAAAAAAACTAATTTAGAAATAGCTTCAAAAAAAATAAATGGCCTTATTATTAAACCAGGAGAAATCTTTTCCTTTTGGTACATAGTTGGTGAAACAACAAAAAAATATGGATATAAAGAAGGACTAGTAATAAGTAAAAAAGGACTTACTAAAGATACAGGAGGTGGATTATGTCAATTAGCCAATATGATTCACTATCTTGTACTAAATAGCCCTCTAGAAGTAATAGAACTACACCACCATTCAGATGCATTATTCCCAGATGATAGAAGAAGAGTACCATTTGGTACTGGGACAAGCGTATTTTATAATTATTTAGATTATAGATTTAAAAATAACACAGATCAAAATATTCAATTATTACTATGGGTAGATAATGATATATTATATGGTGAATTAAGAAGTGAAAAAGAGTTTCCTAATAGATATAAATTAGAAGAAGTAAATCACCACTTTAGAAAAGAAAACAATAAATATTATAGAATTAGTCAAGTATATAAAATTACTATAGATAAAAAAACAAATAAAGAAATAAATAATGAATTAATACTAGATAATCACTCTGAAGTAATGTATGATTATAGCCTAATACCTGAAAGTGAAATAAAAAATGACTAATTTAGATAACTTATTAAATGTATTAAAACAAGGAAAAAATAAAATACTATATAAAATAGATAATCAAACTATTACTTATAAAGAAGCATATAAAGAAGTATTAACTCTATCTAATAGCCTATCTAAACAAGGAAATAGTCCTGTAATACTATATGGACATAAAAGCATTGATGAATTTATATCAATATTATCTTGTGTAGTTGCTAAAAGAACATATATACCAGTAGATAAATATACACCAAAGAAAAGAATAGAAGAAATAATAAAAAAGACTAATTCAACATTATTAATAAAAAATGAAAATATAAAAATAAAAAGTATAGAATCATTAACAATAAAAGAATTAAATGAAAAATATAAATACAAAAAGAAGAAAAAAATAAATACTAACAATATAGCATATACAATATTTACAAGCGGATCAACAGGAGATAGTAAAGGAGTACCAATTAGCTATGACAACCTAAATCATTTCATAAGTTGGATACTAAAATTAAAAGAATTTAATAATTGTAATAATTTAAATGTATTAAGTGAAGCAAGCTTTAGTTTTGATTTAAGTGTAATGGATATATATTTTTCAATTTATAAAAAGAATACCATAATAGCATTAAAAAACAACAACATAAGTAATCTAAAAAATATATATAAAATAATTAAAAATGACAATATAAACTTCCTAATAATGACACCAACCTTTATAAAAATACTATTAACAGATAATAACTTTAATGATAATAATTATCCTAATATAAAATATATGTTTTTCTGTGGCGAATTGTTAGAAGTAGAAACCGTAAGAAAAATAAAAGAAAGATTTAATAAAGTAAAAGTAATAAATGCTTATGGTCCAACAGAAGCAACATGCTTTGTATCATTAATAGAAATAAATAGTAAAATGTTAAAAGAAGAATACATACCAGTAGGAAAGTTAAACACATCAGCAGTAAAGATAGAATTAGATAATAATGAAATAATATTGAAGGGGAAAAGTGTTTTTAATGGCTATCTTGATCTAAAATCAGATAATTACTATAAAGAAAAGAAAACCAATTGTTATAAAACAGGAGATATAGGTATTATAGAAAATAATTATTTATATTGCAAAGGAAGAATAGATAATCAAATAAAGTATCAAGGATATAGAATAGAATTAGAAGATATAGAAAATAATTTACTAAAATTAAAAAACATAAAAGAAGCAGTAGCAGTAGCAAAATATAATAACAACATAGTAAAACTAATAAAAGCTTATGTAGTATTAAATAAAGAAATGAAAGAACATGAAATAAAAAAAGAATTATCTAAATTAATTCCAAACTATATGATACCTAAAAAAATAATAATAATAGATAAAATACCTGTAAATAATAATGGAAAATACGATAGAAAGAAGTTGAGTAGTCTATGATAGATATATCCGAACTATTATATTCCATATGTGAAGATAAAAATGTTTATAATAAAGATTTTGATTTAATAGAAAGTGGATTACTAGATTCATATGCTTTTATTGAATTACTATCTAAATTAGAA
The DNA here is from genome assembly GCA_017432825.1 of Bacilli bacterium. GTDB lineage: Bacteria > Bacillota_I > Bacilli_A > RF39 > UBA660 > RUG11198. The sequence continues at coordinate 32,113 of JAFRIJ010000011.1, read as the reverse complement.
GATTTAGGTATAACCATCTATCCAACAAGAATAAAAAGAGATTCATTAAGAACACCAAGAAAAATAGAAGAATTAATTAAAGAAAATCAAAAAAGTGTTACTGAGTAACACTTTTTTCTATATTTTATTATTCATTATTGTTTATTTCATTATTATTTATTTCAGTATTATTATCATTATCTTTCTTTATAGTTTCATCTAAATCATCTTTATCAATATACTGAAGTATTCTATTCTGCTTTCTCAATATCTCTTCCATTTTATCATATAATTTCTCTAAAATAAGTTCACTCTTAATATTAGTCTTAAAATCATTAGTACTCTTTAATCTCTCTCTTTTAGCCTCTCTATTTTGACTCATCATAATAATAGGAGCCTGTATAGCCGCTATACAAGATAAAACCAAATTAAGAAGTATAAATGGATATGGATCAGCAGCATTAGCCATATGAAGATTAACAAACATCCATAAGAATAAGAAAAATAAAAATGCTAAAATAAATCCCCAAGAACCAGCAATAGCGGCAATATCATCAGCAAGTTTTTCTCCAAAAGATCTCTCTTCATCTTTATCAACATTTATAGCAATAGGCTCATCTACTAGCATCTGTAATAAATCATCATAATTTTCCTTAGCATCAATACTTCCTTGATTAAGAATAATTCTAATTAATTTTTCTTTATTTCTCTTTTTACTCATATCATCACCATAACAATTATACAGGTATATTAAAATAAATTCAATAAACTTTACATTTTTTTTAAATTATTATATTCTATATATAGGTGATAATATGTATTTATCAAAATCTCTTTATTGTGAATGTGTACAATGTAATAAAATGCTATGGTTAAATAAACATTATCCAGAAGAAAAACAAGAAGTAGCTAATAGTTCAGTATTAGATAATGGAACAGAAGTAGGAATACTAGCAAAAAATTTATTTGGACCATCTATAGATATAGACTTCAATCAAGATCTAAATAAAATGATAGAAGATACTAAAAAAGAATTAACGAAAGAAAAAGTAATAATAACAGAAGCTTCATTTAACTATAATAATAATTTCTGTAGTGTAGATATATTAAAAAAAGATAATAATAGCTACGAATTATATGAAGTAAAAAGCTCTACAGAAGTAAAAGATATATACCTACACGATGCCTCATACCAATACTATGTATTAACTAAATTAGGATTAAATGTAACCAAAGTAAGTATAGTATACATAAATAGTGAATATGTAAGAGAAGAAGAACTAGAATTAGATAAATTATTTATAATTAAAGATATAACAGATATAGCCATATCTAAATTAAAAGAAGTAGAAAATAAAATAAAAGAAATAAATAAATATATGGAACAAAAAATCATACCTAAAGATGATATAGGTATGCACTGTGTAAAACCATATGATTGCCCATTCTTTAAATATTGTACTAAACACTTACCAGAACAGAATATATTTAACATAAGAGGAATGCCTAATAGAAGTAAATTTAAACTATATCATGAAGGAATATATGATTATAATAATCTATTAAAGACTAAAATAAATAACAAATACAAAGAACAAATAGAATATGAATTATATGATAAAGAGCCAAAAATAAATATAGATAAAATAAAAGAATTTATAAGTACATTATCATACCCTCTATATTTTTTAGATTTTGAAACATATCAACAATCAATTCCAGAGTATATTGGAATAAAACCATATGAACAAATTCCTTTTCAGTATTCATTACATTATATAGAGAAAGAAAATGGGAAATTATTACATAAAGAATTCCTATCAGCACCTAATATAGATCCTAGAAGATCATTAGCAGAATCTTTAGTTAATGATATACCAGAAAACGTATGCACCATTGCCTATAACATGATGTTTGAAAAAATGGTAATTAAAAATCTAGCTAAAATATATCCTGATTTAAGTAATCATTTAATGAATATATATAATAATATGAAGGATTTAATGATACCATTTAAAGATAGAGAATATTATACCAAAGAAATGTATGGATCATATTCTATAAAATATGTATTACCAGCATTATTCCCAAATGACCCATCACTAGATTATCATAATCTAGAAGGAGTACATAACGGAAGTGAAGCTATGAACACATTCTCTAATCTAGGAAATCTATCAATAGAAGAACAACAAATAGTAAGAAATAATCTATTAAGATATTGTGAATTAGATACATATGCCATGGTAAAAATATGGGATAAATTAGAAAATATTGTAAAAGAAAGAAGTGAAACAAATGGAAATAGATATCGAAAGCTTAAGAAATGATTTAAAAAATGACTCATTAGGAGCATTCTATGGAGGAGGATTTGGTGGAGCCTTAATAGAATCATTTCAAATAGAAAAAGCAACACCTGAAGAATTAATAAAAATAGCAGATAAAATGAATATAAATATAGAAGACTATATAGTTTATGATAATAATAAAAGGAGAAGATAATATGATTAAAAAATTAATTGAAAACCTAAAAGATAGTTTTAAAGAATATTTAACAAACCACTTAGGTACTAATATAGTTTTAATAATATTATCATTAGTAATAATAATGATAGATTTAGATGATCCATCTGAATTTATTCAAAGATTAATAATAACACTATTCCTAACAGGAATGTTTACAGTATTAGGAGAATCATATACAAAAGATAATAAAAAAAGATATATTATCTATATCATAGGATTAATAATAAGTATTATTACAAGTAAATGTATATTAGATGATGACTTAGCAAGATATCTAGTAGGAGTAGTACTAGCAGTAGAATCATCAATAATATATTTAATGGCTAAAAACTCGAAAGAAAAAACAAATAACTATTTAGTAAATATTGCAACTAACTTACTAAAACTAGGAATAGTAGGAATAATACTTAATATAGGATTAATGCTAATACTAGGATTAATATCTACACTATTAATAGAATTAGATTATATAGTATTTACTAAATTAGAAATATTATTATTAGTACTATACTATATACCAGCATTAATAATATCTCTAGAAACTAAACCAGAAGAAGAATCTAAATTTATCTATGCTGTAATTAATTATGTATCACTACCACTAGTATCCATCGCAACCATAATAATATATTTGTATCTAGTAAAACTATTAGTAACACAAAGACTACCACACACGGCAACCTTTGGAACAAATGCAATACTACTAACATTAGGTATACCTATAGTATTAATGTCATTATCATATGATGAAAATAAATTACCATATAAAATAGCAAATAAATTAAAACATCTATTTATACCACTAGTATTATTACAAATATTTGCACTATCAATAAGAATACATGACTATAGTATTACACCATCTAGATATTTTGGAATAATACTAATAATATTAGGAATAATATCTCTATTATTACTAAATAGAGATAATGGAAGTAATTATAAATTAATATTATTACCATGTATAATACTATCTATAACATCATTTATAATACCATATATAAATATATATGACTTACCTAATTATATGCAAATAAATAGATTAAAGAAAATACTACCAGAAGGAAGAGACTTTAATAAACTTACAACAGACGAAACAGAAAATATAAGATCAATATATTATCAAGTATATGATGATAAATATTATCCAGATTACTTATCAAGAGATAAATTAGAAAAAATACTATTTGATTATAATGATTACAAATATACTAAAACAAATTATATTTATTATAATAAAACAATAAAAAATCTTGATATATCAGAATATAATAAAATAGACTATTATTCATCACATAACAATAAAAAACTAACAATAACTGTTAATAAAGAAGAATATGACTTAACAGAGTTTTGTAAAGAATTAGACACATATGATAAAGAAAATGACAATATAGATAATTATTTACAAGAAAAACAACCACTAGAATTAGATAGTAATACATATCTATATATAACAGATTTATCTTTAGAATATAATACAAAAGAACTATCATTAAAAGGATATATATTATATAAATAAGGAGAGATAAAAATGGAAGAATTAAAAATAGTAAAAAATTATATGGATGAATTTGAATTTAGAAATTATGTATATACCATGTTACATAAAAATGGATACAGTCCCATTACAGTAGATGATGAAAGAGTATCAGATGAAACAGAGTTAAATGATAATGACTTACTAGCAACTAAAGATAATAAAAAATTTACAGTACAAACATATCTAAATACATCAATAACTGATAAACATATAGAAGAAACATTAAAAGATATGGATAAAGAAAATGTATCATATGGTCTAATAGTAACTAACTTCAAAGTAAATAAAGAAATAAAAGAAAAAGCATCTAAAAAACACATTATTATCCTAGATAAATCTAAATTTAAAGATGGAATTTATGACTAAAATAAATACTCATCTTTATATTAAACTTCCCCCTGAAGGAAGAGATGGCACTAATATCTCTTCCATTTTTTGTAGTAAAATCAAGGGTTTACGAAGATTGGGAGATGAACAAAAATAGGCTTAGGTGGCATTTAGGTGGCACCAGTGTATTACAAATAAAAACAAAAAAATATAATAAATAATATGTGGAGGTGTCATATGATAGATAATAAATGCATAGAGGTGATAATTAATATACTTAAGAAAAATAATTATAAATATTTTTCTAAAGGGATCTATATTCTGGAAATTTTTATGAAGTTCCAGATTGTTATAAGACTAATTGTATAAAGATACAAGTAAAAAAAGATTATAAAGAAAAAATATTAAGGAAACTTATTAATATTAATATGAAAAAAATAGTTGATAGTAAGTATGGCATAGTTTATGTGCTGGATGGGAATTGTTATTTATTTATAGAGTATGTTGTTAATTCCCACATTATTGTTCCAGAATTAATATTAAAGGACTATAAAGATAAGGATACGAGAATATACTATATAAATATGGAAAATAATAATATTATGTCTAGTTCTGTAAAAAGATTTAATGCTAAATTTGGCTATTATAGTTTAAGATTTGAAGAATTTTTAAATAGAAACTATGAAACTAATATAGGAAAAATTAAAAAGCAAATTGAAAAAAATATGTTGGATAATCCGAATTTAAAACAATGTACAATTAACATAGATGAAATACAAAAATTTTTAGATAGTTCATTAATCAGAAATCCACAATTTGTTTCGGATATTAATAAAATTTCAGTATCTAGCAAGGCTATATATAAGGGATATAATACAGAACAATTAATGAGATTTCAAAATGATAATATGGAATATTTTTTTAAAAAATATAATATTTGTATATTAATTAATATGACTGATGAAGGGTTAATTATTTCAAGCGAACTATTTTCAAATATATTTTTGAAAAATGTGATTGTAGGTCTTATTGTTCCTCTACACCCTAAGTATGGAATAGTTATGATTCCCAAAAACGAAAAAATATATTTCCCCAATAATTGCTATATACTCATTGAAGACATAAATATTTTACACCATATAAACCAAAGAATTTATCTAGATTGTAAAAGGAATTTAATTAATGTTATAGGAATAAAAGGTGATTTAATTAAATTAAAATAGGTAATTATTAAACATTATTACGTCATTTTTGGTTAAATCTGTTGACTTATGTCCACTTTCCATGTATAATAATCATGTATAGTGGACAGGAGCTGATATGATGGAAATTCTTACAGTTGAAGAAATATCCGAAAAAACAGGAAAAAGCGTAAAAACCATTAGAAGGCAAATTGCAGAAGGTAGTTTGAGGGCAACTAAAATTAACAATAGATATAGAATAAATGCTGAAGATTTTTATGAATGGTATGAAAGATATACTAATGGTATTAATAGCGAATCTATTTTTGATAACGTTGATTACATAAATCAAGATTCTAAAATAGTAAACTATATAGATATATCAAAAATGTGGAAAAGAGATGGGTGGAAAAATACAAAACAAAGAAATGGTTATAATTTCATTGATCTTTTTTCTGGTGCTGGTGGATTATCCTGTGGACTAGTAATGGCCGGATGGACTCCAATTGGAAGTGTTGAAATAATGGAACAAGCTGTTTCAACATATAAATATAATTTTATTGACAGAAAGGGATTTAATGAAAACGTTGAAACACAGGATATTAGAGAAATTGATGTCAAAAGACATTTATATGATAGCGTTTGGGGTAAAAGTGTTGATTTAATAGTTGGCGGATTCCCATGCCAAGGTTTTAGTATGGCTGGTAATAGAATAATTACTGATAAAAGAAATACATTATATCTTGATATGCTTGAAATAGTTGATCATTTAAGACCTAAAATTGTAGTAATGGAAAATGTTCCAGGTCTAAGATCTATGCTTGGTGGAAAAGTTGAGGAAAAAATTATTAATGACTTTGAAGATATAGGGTACAAAATTAATGTTACAGTATTAAATGCAGCTGATTATTATACCCCACAAATTAGGAAAAGAGTAATATTTATTGCAAATAGAATTGGGTTAGATAATTATTATCCAAAGCCAATTTTACGTCCTGATAAATATATAACAACAGAAGAAGCAATTGGGGATTTGATAAATCACAAAGAAGATGCCTTATTTAATCATGTACCTACAACTCACTCAAAGGAAACACAAGAAAAACTATTAAATGTTAAAGAGGGAGAAAGTCTATATAAAAATTATTCAGATTCGTGGAAAAAGTGTCCATGGGATAGACCATCTTGCACTATAAAAGAAAATCATGGTGGTGTAAATATACATCCTAAATTACCACGAGTTTTAACAGCCAGAGAAATGGCAAGGCTTCAATCATTCCCTGATGACTTTGTGTTTCAAGGAACAAAGAAATGGCAATTAACTCAAATAGGGAATGCCGTACCCTGTTATTTAGGAAAAGCAATAGGATTATCAGTTGAAAAAATGCTTAAAAGTGAAGAAAAAACAATTACATAAATCAAAAGGAAATAAATTTTATTTCCTTTTTATATACAATATATTTAAAATATTGTATGAATATTTGACAAATATATACAAATATGATATTATTTACGTGGGTGATCCAAATGGGAAAGGAATCAAAAAGAGAAAAATTTATTAGATTGGCCGAGAGTAGAGTTAACTATACAATAAAAGAAATAAATCTTATTGGTAATTTATCAAATAAAAGCAACTATGATTATACAAAAGAAGATGTAGATAAAATAATTAGAATATTAAAAAAGTCTGTTTCTGACTTAGAATTGAAATTTAAAAGTAGAAATAGAAGTGAGTTTAAATTATGACCAACAATGTTATTGATGATCTTAAATTATCTGTAAGAGCACGCAATTGTTTAAAAAATGCAGGTGTACAAACTATTGAAGAAATGGCTTTAATAGATTTAGAAACATTAAAAAATTGTGGTCAAAAAACTAAAGATGAAATTATAGATACAATAATGCAATTAGTAAGTATGGGTAGATATTCACAAGAATTTATAGAAGCATATTTAAGAGACTATAATTATGATTTTATTAATTCTCTAAATATCTCAGTTAGAGCACGAAACATATTAAAAAAACTAAATATTAAGAATGAGAATGATTTATTAATACTAAATCATCAAAGATTAAAGGATGTTAAAAATGTAGGAGTTAATACTGTAACTGAAATAATCAATTATATTAAACATAACAGAAAAGAGCTTGAAGATGCTGCAATTAGCAAAGGAATTATTGAGTATTCTGTTAATATAAATAAAATACTTAATTTTTCCGGCAATACAACAATAGAGGCAATACCAATGAATGTAAAACTAAAAGACGAACTGAAAAAGCGTAATATAATAACAGTATTAGATTTGATTATGAATAAAACAACATTAGATGATTCAATTATGCCACTTTATAATGCTGTATATAACTATTTTTATAATATTGCTTATGGGCCACTAACTTTGTCCGTGTCATCAGACTTATCAGATTTATCTATTAATTTACCTTTCAATATGCTTGGGCTGATGGAACAAAGTTATATCAAAATAGGAGATTTAATTGAATATGTTATAACTAATTTTGGCAAATTAGAGTTGGATGAGAAATTGAATTCTAAATTATTTCTTTTTTGGATTAATAGCTTTAATATAGTAAACAAGAAAAAGTATTTTGTAGATAAGTTGATGCTGAAAGACAAAGAATATGAAATTCTCTCATTAAGGAGCACTAAAACTTTAGAAGAGGTAGGACATTTATTTGGAGTAACAAGGGAAAGAATAAGGCAAATAGAAGCCAAAGCAATTACTAAGGTTAAAAGAAACTATAGATTAATACCATTTAAACTGATTGATAATAAAAAATTGTATTATGTAAATGAATTAGACGATTTTTATAATTTGCTGTTTTATATTAATACAGTAATTAATGAAAATAGTCATATCCTTATAAAAAAAGAAGAAAAATCATATTATTTGCCAACGTTTTATATAGAGAAGTTGAATCAGTTTATTCATAATAATATTTCACAATTTGAGGATCAGGGATTTTTAGAAATAGACATTAATGAATGGCAGGATATTGATATCCTTACTAAAGTCTTAGAATACTTGAATTATAATATTTATAATAATAAAATAACTAAAAAGCTAACCAAGAGATTACAGGTTAGATATGCAATGAAATATCTGAATAAACCTATCAGTATATCGAGCATAGATGATCAAATGGAAATTGTTAAAGCAGTAAAGTATATATTTGGTAATGAATTTGAAACCGGAAGAGGTATGGAGGCACTGATTGCAGATGCAGGTGTAAGAATTGATTCCGGGAAATATTCAGCATCGGATAATATCGAACCATTATCAAAAGAAACGCTTTCAAAAATAATCAAATATGTTAAAGAAAGAAAAATCATTAACACGAGGGATCTATTTATTGATTTTGGTGATGAATTGATTGAACATAATTTAAATAACGAAACAATTTTATATAGATATTTAAAAGAAAATATTTCAGATAAATTATATTTTCATGGCGTAAGCGCCGTTATTTCAAGTGATCCACAATTAGCGGGATGGGGTGACTTAGCAATAAGAATAATGAAAAAAAGCCATAAACCAATCAATAAACTTAACTTTATTGTTGAAAATTCAATTACTGAAACGGTATATAATATGTTACCAGTTAATTATAATGATATAATTGTTTGGAGTAGCAAAGAACTATACTTAAAAAGCTTATTAAAAGTACCGGATGATATTAAAAACGAATTAATTGATTATATTAAGAAGAAACAAATGGTGAAATTTGATGAAATAAGAAACAGGATAAACAAAACAGACATAAATCTATTATTTAATAATAATGTAAAAACTAATGATAATTTATATTATTTTCTCAGCAATATACTTTCAAGTGATTGTAAGATAAGCAAATATAATGAAGAGGTTAGATACAAAGAAAATATAAAGACAATAATTGAAGAAGTATATGATGAAACTGAAGAATTAACATTGTAGGAGGTGTAAATATGAACAGTATAGGATGGCAATTGACAAAGAGTTCTTCCATAGGAAATGAATTTATCGATGGAAGCACGGAAATATTTAAATCAGGGAAATGGGCATTTTTAGCAAGGGAAGTTATTCAAAATTCCCTTGATGTATTAAGGGAAGATGAAGATAAACTATTGATGGACATAAGTATTGATGATGTTCCCACCAAAATAATTCCAGATAAAGAAAATCTTATAAAGCATATTGAAGGAACATTATCTATACCTAATCTTCCAGAAAGATGTATGAAATTTTCTAAGAATGCTAAAAAATTATTAGAAGATGACAATATAAGAATATTAAAGATATCAGATTACAATACTACAGGCATTACAGGAAGTGAAAAAGAAAACGGGGATATAAAGAGTAAATGGAATGCATTAATATATGATGAAGGAAATTCACAAAAAAAAGACAAAAATTCAGCAGGTAGTTTTGGAACTGGGAAAAATGCTCCATTTGCCTTATCAGGAATTAATACAGTATTTTATGTTACATTAGATATTGATGGAAACTATGCATGCGAGGGTGTAGCAAAGCTTTTTACTTCATATATTAATGGTGAAAAGATAAATAGAAAAATTTATTATGCCAATAAAAAGGAAGAAGGCGGTCTTTCTTCATTAAATTATAATGAATCTTGTCAAAATCTTAGTAAGTTGTTTTTAAGAAAAGATGTAGGATCTGACGTAATAATGTTAGGCGTAGACTTTGATAAAGAGCAAGCAAAAAGAGAAATTATTCAATCAGTAATTGAAAATTTCTTTGTTATAATATATGATGAAAAATTTGAAATTAATGTTTTTGATGTTCCTATTAACAAAAAAACAATATGGAATGTCATTGAAAAATATTGTAATAAACCTATAGAGTATACCAATTCAAATATTAAATATGGCTATATTAAACAATACTTAAGTGTATATTCTAGTTTATTTGAAACAAAAGAATTCAGTGAAAATGTTCCTGGTGCTGGCAATTTGAGACTATTAATTTCAAAAGGAAATGATATATCTGGTAAATGGGTCGCAATGTTTAGAAACAATGGTATGAAAATTTTTGATAACAACATAAGAACTGCGCAACAAAACTATAGTGCATTATTTTTCCCTGGTGATAGAGATGTAGATGCTTTTTTGAGAAGTATTGAAAATCCTACGCATGATTTCTTTGATCCTGAAACTAGTATAGATGATGCAACTGAGAGATTGATGGCATCTCGAAGATATAATCAAATCAAAAATTGGATTAGAGATAAAATCGAAAAGTATACAGCTATTGAAATACGAGAAAATGATTACTTGGATGGAATGGAAGAGTATATCCAATTAGACGATTCAGAAGTTGAGAGCAAAGTAATAAAACAACCGGAAATTGAAATTGTAAAATATGACAACAAAACAAACACTATAAATCCAATGGTTGAAGGAAAAACAACCGATGGTGATAGCGGCGTTTCTGATTTTACGCCTAAGGACGGGAAAAGTAATGATAAGAAAGAATTTAAGGGTAGTAGAACTGAAACAGAAGGAAAAGAGTATAATGGTTTAATAAAAGATTATCATAATAAATTTAAATTCTATCCTAAGATTACAATGCATAATAATAATATAAAAATGGCATTTGCCCTTGAAGATTATAATGACAATACATTTAATATTGAAATCGAAAGTATAGGAGAAGATAATTCGGTTTCTGATTATATTCCTAAAATTATTGAAGCAGTAGACATAGAAAGTAATAAAAAACTAGATGTAATTGATAATAAAATATTAAATATTGAGACATCTGATAGAAACATCATTTCAATTAAATTTGATAGGAAATTTGAATCTAAGTATAAAATAAATATTTATAAATTAAGAGGTGATTCAAATGAAAGTTAATTTAAAAAATGTATGTTATCCTAAACCATTGCTATCAGAGTTAGTTGATGATTATAATAATAACAAATTTGAAATAAAATTTAGCAAAAACGAATATGACAAAGATAAACAAAAACTGTATTTAGTTGTAGAAACAGTAATCGAAAATCCATTTATAATTAAGATGATAGCGGAGGAAAAAATCGCAATTATTATGCATTTAGAACAAAAAACGCAAAGAGAATTAATTAAATTGGAACCAAACACTACAACTGAAAAAGAGATTGATCTATACAAATATGCAACTACAGAACCAATAGAAGTAATTGGAGTACTATATTGCATTACTGACTTTAGTATTGCTAATAATGACATTCTTAGTGAAGTGTACAAATTATTAGATGATAAGATTACATATGAACGTGGAGATATTATAGGATATAGTAACGAAACATCAATAAATTTACCAGAAGATAAAAGAATTGGAAGCATATTTAATCTTATTCCTGACAGAGATAATACTTTAGATGATAAAACATTTACTATTTCATTAAATTCTGATTTGATTCAAATCATTATGAAAGAAGATATTCATGAAAAATATATTTCTATTTATAAAAAAGATCAATTTGTGAAAAAATTAATGTTTACCAACATAGTATACCCAGCTATAGTTTCTGCATATACTGAAATGTTTTTATCATATGATCAATATAAAGATAAAAAATGGTGCATAACTTTAGCTAATAAGGTTGAAAAAAAAATAAAAACTAAATCTGATGAAATATTTATTAAAGACAATTACGAATTGGATAAAGTATATATGTTTACCAATATAGCTTTAGGGGATTTATTTAAGGATTCAATAGAAACATATAATAGAAGGTTAGGTGAGTAGTATGGAAAATCTATATTTATTAACAGATAGAGCACTTGATGAATTAAAAAGAACAATATCGGTGGAAAAATATCAAAATCCAACGCCATTTATTGAAGAACAATTCAAAGGAAGACAATATAAATCGTCAATAGAAAAAGTAGTTGAATTACCTGACCTATATGTTAAACCAAAAGAAGAAGAATTATTATGGATCCAGGATTATAAAAATGCGATAGCACTTCATAAGGCGATTAATTCAAGATTCATTCATTTAAGATATTTAGTGGATGAACGTTTTTGGGCATATTTAACACATACTAAGTATTGGTCATATTTGCAAAAAAGATGGCCAGCAACAAGTGAAGAAAGAATAAAAGAAAACTGGTTTTTTAAAGGAGGAAATACTGTCTTTTCAAGGCAATCATTAGTCAGATTATGGTGGAGAGCTGAATGTTCCTATGACCCGAATAATACAAAAGATCCATACGAACTAACAAAAGTAGCATTCGATTTTGCCGATCCTTTTAATCAAATAATTGAACGAAAAATAAGTAAAAGTAGAAAAGTATTTAAATGTGCTTTAATAGCACTTAGGGATACACCAAATTCTCAAAAGTTAAAAGGCGATGGGAATAGAACTAAATTAGGTAAAGCTATAAATACTATTGCTGGGGTTAAGTTAATAGAATTAATGAAGGAAGAAGAACTTATAAAAATGTTTAGTGAGCAAATTTCAGAAATAGTCAATTCATAAAATTTGAAAATAATATTTTTTAATAATAAAATTTAGGTGGCATTTTAGGTGGCAAAAAATTTAAAATTAGTCGAAAGGCTAATTTTTTAATTGACTGTAACCATATATAATAGCCAATAAATATAGGCAAAAGCATAATTTAATGGCCCCCTGAAGAGAGCAATAAATAATACTATGCAAATATATATACAAAACTAATAATTATATGTTATAATTAATACACATCTTATAACGAGTGACTGAGGGACTAGCCCTATGAAGTCACACCAACCTATTTAGTTAGGTGGTAAAGCTAGATCTATAAGATAACTAAAGACTTAAGAGTTATCTTAAGTCTTTTTTTCTAGCTAAGATGTAGAAAAGAGGAAGTAAAATGATAGAAAAAGTAAACCCAAGTCATCCAGATAAAATAGCAGATAGAATATCTGGAGCTATAGTAGATTTAGCATATACTAAATCTACTAATCCTAAAGTAGCAGTAGAATTACTTATAGGACATGGTTATTGTCATATTATATTAGAAACATCAGAAGAATTTAAATATGACGAAGTAAAAGAAATTGTTAATAGATTAGTAGGAGATATAGAATTAGATTTAAAAGTATATAAACAAGATAAATATTTATCTAATAATCAAAACAATAAAATAAGATGTGGAGATAATGGTATCTTTAGAGGAATACCATTATCTAAAGAAGAGAAAGAATTATCCAAAATAGCAAGAGATATTTACAATAAATATCCATATGATGGTAAATATATATTAGATAATAATAAACTAATTATATGTCAAAGTAATGCAGATACAAAAGATTTACAAAAAATGTATAGTAATGCTATTATTAACCCTTTAGGATATTGGACAGGAGGAATAAATGTAGATAGTGGAGCAGTAAATAGAAAATTAGGTTCAGATATGGCTAAATCAGTATCAGGAGGAGGAATACATGGTAAAGACCTATCTAAAGCCGATGTATCTATAAATATATATGCTTTCTTAAAAGCACAAGAAACAAATAAAGAAGTTAATATTAGCTGTGCTATAGGAGATGAATATGTAGATGGTATACCATATGAACAAATAGTATCTATAGCAAGAGAATATATAGATAAAATAGGTGGCTTTGAAAAATTAGCAGAATGGGGATTATTTTAATGAAAAAAGAACAATATATAGTTCAAATATCAGGAATAAATAATAGAGAATATTTCTTTGAATATATAAATGATAATTATAAATTAAAAAATTATTTTACAAAAGATTATATGATACACAGTAAATTCCCATTTGTAATAGATTTTAAAGATAAAAGTTTTTGGGTATGTGAAAGTATTACATGCTGTGCATGTGCAGCACAAAATAATAAAATATTATCTTTCTTTCAATTCCAAAAAAAGATAAATAATATGTTATAATTATTATGGTGATAGTATGGAGAAGAAAACACATGTAGCTTGTGCTAACTTAGTATCATTATCTTTATTACAACCTAAAACAGTACCAGAATTATTAATTACAGTAGGTACATCCACAATAGGAGCACTACTTCCTGATGTAGATTTAAAAGATTCAACAAGTGATAAAATATTTGATAGATTAATGACATCTCTAATTACTATAATAATTATGAGTATAATAATTAATTATTTCTTTAATATAAATATATATAATAAAATTAAAGAATATAATAATATATATAATTACATTATATGTATTACTATATTTATAATAATGTCTTATTTAGGAAGTAAAACATCCCATAGATCATTTACTCATTCCTTTTTAGGATTATTTATATATAGCATAATATTATCCTATAGTTTTAGTAATAAAATAGTTATTACTTACTTTATATCTCATTTAAGTCATATTATATTAGATTTACTTAATATGAAAGGTATAGCACTATTTTATCCGTTAAAATTTAGATTATCTTTAAAACTATGTGAAGTAAAAGGAATAGTAAATAAAATACTATTTATTACATCATCTCTTTTAAATATAATAGTATTAATATTAATAAGTATTAAATAATTAAATGCAAGTTATTAACTTGCATTTTTTATGTTATAATTATTTTGAGGTAATAATATGGGTAAATTACATTTAATAACAGGAATATTAAAAGAACTATTAAAAGAAGACAATAAAGAAAAAGATCTAGATAAATATGATTTAACTGAAGAAGAAAAAGAAGAAGTAAGAAAAGGTAATTATGAATCACATAATTTTGAAGAAGAAGATTTAGAAGATGATGACTACTATTTTGAAGATGATAATTAATGAGTAGGTGACATTATGAATAATATAGAAAAATTAATAAGTATGATTAATAAATCTAATAATATAGTAGCATTTACAGGGGCAGGAGTATCTACTGATAGTGGATTAAAAGACTTTAGAAGTAATAACGGACTATATAAAGAAAAATCTATCTATCCAGCAGAATATATGTTAAGTAGCAATTGTTTCTATAACCATATAGAAGAATTTTACGATTATTACAAAGAAAACTTTAATTGTTTAAGTATTAAACCAAATAGTACTCATAAATTATTAAAAGAATTAGAAAGTATTGGTAAATTAAAAGGTATAATAACTCAAAATATAGATGGATTACACACTAAAGCAGGAAGTAAAAAAGTATATGAAATACATGGAACCACATATAAAAATCATTGTATAAAATGTAATAAAGAATATGACGCCGAATATGTCTTTAAAAGTAGTGGAGTACCAACTTGTACATGTGGAGGAATAATAAAACCAGATGTCGTATTATATGGAGAAGCATTACCAGAAAAAGACTATTTAGAAGGAATGGAAGCTATACATGAAGCAGACATGATATTAGTATGCGGTTCATCCCTAACAGTATTTCCAGCATCAGGAATGTTAAGTGCCTTTAAAGGTAAATATCTGGTAATAATAAATAATGATAAAACCCCATATGATAATATAGCTAACATAGTAATACATGATAACTTATCTAAAGTATCAGATTATGTATTAAAAAATGGAGGTATTAAATGAAAACAATTTATATTGTATTAATTGTACTAGCTGTTATTCAATCATTTTTACATTGCACAAGAGGTAAAATACATGATTTTGAAAAGATATTTGGAGGGCTATACTCAATATTATTCGTAATACTTACAATCTATTCAATAGTAAAATATGGATGGATAAACTTATTAATTGTTCCAGCAATTTTTTATATAAGCAATTTAGTATTTACAATAATATTTGAAAAATTATTAAAGTATTAATAAATAAAATGGTGTCAAAACACCATTTTTATATGCTATAATCTAATTAGGTGATAAAATGTCTAAATTTATTGATAGTATAATTGGTCACGCTATAGGAGATGCAATGGGAGTACCAACTGAATTTTGTACCAGAGAGCACCTATTAGCAAAACCAGTAACACAAATGGTAGGTTCAGCTAAAACAGGACAACCAGCAGGATCGTGGAGCGATGATACATCAATGGAAATAGCAACAATAGATTCCATTATCCAAAACAAAGGATTCAATTATGATGATATCATGACAAAATGGGAAGAATGGATAAATTATGCAAAATATACTGCAAATAATGATACATTTGATGTAGGAAGAACATGCTTGCAAGCGATAAATAAACACCACAAAGGAGAAAAAGCATTAAATTGTGGAGTAGATGGAGAACAAAATAACGGTAACGGATCACTAATGAGAACACTACCAGTAGCGTTATACTCATACTACAAAAAACTATCAGAAGAAGAAATAATAAAATTAACAAATGAAGTATCTTCACTAACTCATAAACACGAAATAAGTAGATTAGGATGCTATATATATGTAAGATATATTATGTATCTATTAGATGGAAAAAACAAAGAAGAAGCATATAAACAAATTAAAGAAATAGATTATTCATCATATACTGACTATTCAATATCAAAATATAAAAGAATACTAAAAGATAATATAAATGAATATAAAATAAATGATATCTTATCTACAGGTTATGTAGTACATACACTAGAATGTGCACTATGGATATTACTAAAATCAAATAGCTATAAAGAAACAATAATAGCATCAACAAATATAGGAAATGATACTGACACCATAGGTGCAATAGCAGGATCTATGGCAGGAATAATCTACGGTTATGATTCAATACCTAAAGAATGGCTAGAAACACTAAAAAGAAAAGACTATCTAATTAAATTAGCTAACGAATTTGAAAAAGAAGTAAAAAAATAATTGTAAAGTGTGTAGTAATAAACATTTTTTAAATGCAAATTATGTTATAATCATAATAAGGATGGAGGAAGTTATGTTGTTTTTTAAAGAAATCATCTGAACTACAAAAAAAATATAGAGCTCTTATACAATTGAATAATAAATATCCTGATAACGAGAATATAAAAGAAAACCTATATATGGTAAAAAAGGCCTAGAAGGTGAAAATAAAATACAATATCAATTGAAAAAAGCTAAAGATTATCTAATAGAATTTAGAAAAAAAGAGCTAACGAATGAAAAATACCTACATTTTTAATATTCAATAATTATGAACTAGATAAAATAATAGAATTATACCCAAATTCATTAGATGAATTAAAGCAATCAAAAATATTACCACCAGATAAATTAAAATATCATGGAGAAGAAATAAAAAAACATAATAAAAATGTAGAAGAAGTACCTCCACATATATATTATTCGTCATGGCGGGGTGCTTTAAAGAAAATGTTGGTGAAATAATATGGGAATAATAACAGGAATATTAAAAGAACTATTAAAAGAAGGCAATAAAGAAAAAGATCTAGATAAATATGATTTAACTGAAGAAGAAAAAGAAGTAGTAAGAAAAGGTAATTATGAATCACATAATTTTGAAGAAGAAGATTTAGAAGATGATGACTACTATTTTGAAGATGATAATTAACGAGTAGGTGATAATATGAAAGAGTACACACATTATGGAGTATATGGACTAATAATAAAAGATAATAAAATAGTGTTAATAAATAAAGTAACAGGACCATATGATGGTAAATTAGATTTACCAGGAGGAAGTATAGAATTTGGAGAAAAACCAGAAGAAACACTAAAAAGAGAATTAAAAGAAGAATTAGGAATAGAAGTATTATCATATAATATAATAAATGCTGATTCTATAACATTTAAATGGAATTATAAAGATAACTTATTTAATTGGCAACATTTAGGTATATTTTATGAAATAAAAGAATATAAAAATAAAATAAAAAAAGAAATAATTATAGATAAACATAACGATGACTCTAAAGGAGCAAATTTCTATAATATAAATGAATTAAAAAAAGATGATTTATCACAAATAGCAATATTAATATTAGAAAAATTAGGGTATAATCTAAAATAAATCTTGACAAGCAAAGAAATACCTAGTAATATTTATTATGACGTTTGCAAAAAATATTTTTATTTTATTACATTATAAATACACAGAAATAAAAAATGTGTATTTTTTGCGTTGTCAGAAAGGAGTGTAAAATAATTGTCATTCATCAATGTAAACCACATTAGTAAAACATTTAAAGTTGCTAAAAGAGAAAGAGGCTTATTAGCATCTTTAAAATCCTTTTTCAAAAGAGAATATATCTATATAGATGCAGTAAAAGATATATCTTTTGAAATAAAAAAAGGAGAAATAGTTGGTTATATTGGACCTAATGGAGCTGGTAAAAGTACCACTATAAAAATATTAAGTGGAATATTAACACCTGATAGTGGAAACTGTAAAATAGGAGGAATGACACCATGGTTAGAAAGAGAAAAGTACGTATCCAATATAGGAGTAGTATTTGGACAAAGATCTCAACTATGGTGGGATATACCTGCTATTGATACATTTGATTTATTAAAAGATATCTATAACCTTAGCGATAAAGAATATGAAGAAACAAAAAACAACCTAATAAAATTATTAGATATTGAAGAAATAGTTAAAATACCAGTAAGACAATTAAGCTTAGGTCAAAGGATGCGCTGTGAAATTGCTGCCTCATTACTTCATAAACCATCCATATTATTCTTAGATGAACCTACTATAGGACTAGATGCTGTATCTAAAAAAATAGTAAGAGAATTCATTCAAAAGATAAATAAGGAACAAAAAACAACAGTAATTTTAACAACCCATGATATGAGTGATATAGAAGCACTTGCTAAAAGAATAATATTAATAGGTAAAGGAAGAATACTATATGATGGTAATATCCATAGCCTAAAACAAAAATTTGGTAACATAAAAAATATAAATGTAGATACTAAAGATACAATAAAAAAAATAAATAAAAAAGGAATAATAACTCAAAAGAAAATAGATGAAGGATATTTATTCCAAATAGATACTAACATATTATCTATATCTAACTTCTTAAAATACTTATCAGAAATAACTAATCTAGAAGATGTAGATATAGAAAATGAAAGTATTGATGACTTAATAATAAAACTATATAAGGAATTCTCTATATGAAAAAATATCTAAGCATCTTCAAAATAAAACTAATGAATAACCTCCAATATAGAGTAGCAGCTTTAGCAGGAATATCTACCCAATTATTCTTTGGATTAGTATTTATAATGGTATATTTAGCATTCTATCAATCAGGAAATAATAATAACTTACCAATGAATTGGAAAGAATTAGTAAGCTATCTATGGTTAAATCAAATATTCTTTAGTCTAATATTCATCTGGCAAAAAGATAGAGAATTATTAAATATGATTAAAGATGGAAATATATCTTATGAACTATGTAGACCAATAGATTTCTATAAAAAATGGTATGCTACTATGTATGGAGAAAGATTATCAGCTCTATTACTTAGATTTTTACCAGTAACTATAATAGCTCTTAATCTTCCATCACCATTAAAATTATATCCTCCAATAAGTATTATGTCTTTTATATTATTTATAATATCAATGATAATATCTAGCTTATTAGTAACATCTATAGCATTATTAATCCATATAATAGCAATGTTTCCCTTAGATGAAAAAGGAATAATGGCTTTCATAATGGTAATAGGAGATTTATTTTCAGGAAGTACAGTACCATTATCATTCTTTCCTAATTTTCTAAAAAACATAGCATATATCTTACCATTTAGATATATAGTAGATGTACCATTTAGAATATACTCAGGAAATATTTCCACAAATAGTGCTATAAATCCATTATTATTAGGAGTAGTATGGTTAATAATAATAGTAATATTTGGTTATATATTATCCCTAAAAGCCATAAAGAAAGCAATAATACAAGGAGGATAATATGAAAATATATCTAAATTCATTAAAACTATATTTTAAATCACAACTAGAATATAAAAAATCATTTATAACAGGATTATTATCCCAAATATTAATAATGTTTACATATTATTTCATAATAATAGCATTATTTGATAAGTTCGATAACATAAAAGGATATACCAAATATGAAGTACTATTATGCTTTGCCATTATCCAATTTGGATTTTCTATAACAGAAACATTTGCAAGAGGAATAGATGTATTTGAAAACTTAATAATAAGAGGAGAATTTGATAGATTATTATTAAGACCCAAAAATATATTATTACAAGTATTATCATCAGACTATGACCTAATAAAAATATCTAGAGTAATACAAGCAATAATAATATTAATAATATCTCTAATAAAATTAAACATAAAATTTAATATCTATAAAATAATAACGATATCACTAATATTAATAAGCTCTATAACAATATTCTTCTCAATATTCCTATTAATGGCATCATACTGCTTCATAACAGTCCAAGGATTAGAAGTAAAAAATTTATTTACAGATGGAGGAAAACAAATAGCACAATATCCCATAAGTATCTATAATAAACACTTTATATTTATCTTTACTTTCCTTATACCTTATGCCTTTGTAAACTATTATCCCTTACTATACCTATTAGGCAAATCTAATAATAAAATATATGTATTATCCCCATTAATAGTGTTTATATATCTAATACCATCAATACTATCCTTTAAATGGGGAATAAAAAAATATACTAGTGTTGGTTCTTAATAAAAGAGTTTCCCACATATCTGTGAGAAACTCTTTTTTAATAACTAAATAACCTACAATTATAAATAGATAATAATTCATTAACTTCCTTTATATCATAAATTCCTTCTAAAAAACAAAATCTAATAATTAAATCATAATGATTATTATAAGGAAGAGAATAAGAAGCACTCTCAAGTAAAGAAGTAATTTCATTAATATTAAGTTCTAAAGACAAACCAAGCAATATAACAGTATCTTTACTTGGATGATAATTCTCATCACTCCTTATCTTAGAAAATAACCTTCTATCTATATGTACTTTATTATACACATCACTATCTTTTAAATCTCTATCATCAATATATTTAAACAAAAGTCTTTGAAACTTGTTTTCATTCTTATTGCTATCTATATACTCACTAACACTAGAATAATCACATAATTCCTCTTCACAATATCTAGCTTTCTTACTAAAAGCAGCACCCATAAAAGTCTTTTCTATAACGAGATTATTCTTAATAAATAAAGCTAATTTATCCTTCATAAAATGTCTCCTTTCAAGTGACCAATAAAAAATAATATTATGATACTATTATACCAGAAAGAGAGGAAAAAGAAATGAAAAAAGAAAAAAATAAAGAAATCAATATAGTCTTCTTACTAGATAGAAGTGGATCAATGCATGGAACAGAAACAGATACAATAGGAGGATATAATAGTTACATTAAAAGTAGAATAAAAGATAATGCCTACGTAACAACAATATTATTTGATGATAAATATGAAATGATAAATAAAAATACTCCCATAAAGAATATAAAAGAATTAACAGAAAAAGAATACTATACAAGAGGGTCAACAGCTTTATTAGATGCTATAGGTAAATCAATTAGTTATATGAATGAATTAAATAAAAAGAAAGTAATATTCATAATAACAACAGACGGCTATGAAAATTCATCAACTAAATATACAAAAGAAGAAATAAAAAAACTTATATCCATACATGATAATTGGGAATTTATCTATATAGGAGCTAATATAGACTCTTATACCGAAGCATCATCAATAGGAATAAAAGCAACCAATACAGCAAACTATGAGAAAAATAGACAAGGTATAACAAATCTATTTGGCTCTATATCCAAATTAAGTAAAATGTATTATGAAGAAGATTATATTGATAAATCATGGAAAGAAGACCTAGAATAACTAGATCTTCTTTTTTATTGTAAAAAATAGAATAATATGTTATTATTATAATAACATAATAGAAAGTATGCTCTTATTAGGAGTGAAAATATGAATTCATACAAAAAAAGAAATATTAATTGGGTCACAATAAATATTATAGTAGCAGTATTGTTAGTTAAATTTCTATCAATAGGGTTTTCTGCACTTGAAACAGTACTAGAAATAAACGATATAAATGCTGTAGTTAGAATAGAAGAAGACGCCAGAGTAATAGGTGTACAACAAGTATCAATAACAAATTCTGCAAGCATTTCAAATTACGACTATAATACTGATAATATATACGGAAAAATAAAATTACCAAATGGGAATTCCCAAGTAACATTTGCAGTCACTATAGCAAACATTGGTAATGTCGAATTAGGATTTTCTGAAGTAACTCTATCAGATTCAAGACTAGATTATGAAATAGTTGGCTATACAGAAGGAACAAAACTATGTGATAATAATAATCCCACTACATGTAAACTAGGATCACAATCAACATTTAACATATCAATTAAATACAAAAATGGTGCAACTATAACTAATGATGACATCAATTTTACAGCAACATTTAACCTAAGACATTTTCACAATATATCTTACTTAAATATATCAAATACAACAAACTATCCAAAAGAAATAATGGAAGGAGAAACATTAATAGTAAGATTTACAAACGATGTTCCTCAAAGAATAAAAGTAAAAAGAAGTGACAATACACCATTACAAACAAATGAATATACATATACACAAGATCCAAATAATAGTAGTAATAAAATATTAACAGTACCTAATATAGATGACGATTTAATAATAGATAGAGACTATACAATAACATACATATTAAATGGTGGAACAAATGATTCAACCAATCCAGATAGTTATGCCTTAAGTGATACAATAACACTAAAAAATCCTACTTATACAGGAAATAGATTCTTAGGATGGTATCAAAATAGTGGATTCACCGGACAAGTAGTAACATCAACAACTCAATTATCTGGCGATGCAACCTTATATGCCAAATGGATTCAAGAATATAGTATTACTTATTTCCTAAACGGTGGAACAAACAATAATGATAATCCAAATAGTTATATTTCAACAGACACAATAGCAATACAAGACCCAATAAGAACCAATTATATATTTGTAGGATGGTATTTAAACTCAACATATACAGGTGCTATAATAACAAATACGAGCCAATTAAGTGGAAATACAGAATTACATGCAAAATGGGTACCAATCTTTAATATTTCATATATCTTAAATGGAGGAACCAATCCAAATAATCAAATAACGGAATTCTCTGAATTAGCTAATCATAGCATCCTAAATGCAACTCATCCACATGATGCCACATTTGACGGATGGTATCAAAATAGTGGACTAACAGGTACAAGAATAAACACAACAAGCCAACTAAATTCAAACACAACCTTATATGCAAAATGGACAAGTAGCATAGCTAACATGAATTTTGATACTACAACAAATAGATTTAATTCAACCAATGTAAGTGGAGTAACGACAGCTAGAATAAATAGAACAGATTATCAATATACACAAAATAGTGCTAATACAACTATTAATACAATTAATATATCAATGACATATAAAGCAGGTAATAAAGATTGTTATATAACATGTACTATAACAAGTAATTCTCCAGGATTTACAACATCAACAGGGGAAATTCACATACCTACTAGTGGAACATCAGCAGATACAACCATAACTATGAATAATCCAATTCAACCAGGCTATAACTATATGATAAGTTTCAATAAAAGAACTGGAGATAATAATGGTAAAATAAATATCAACGGCATATCACTTCTAGTAAATCCTTAAAAGAAGATTTAAAATGAATCTTCTTTTATTTATGCTATAATAATTAAGAGGTTGACAATTATGATTAACTTAAGAAAAATGAATAAAGACGATTATTATAAAATATATAAATGGTGTCTCAATAAAGAGGTATATGAATGGTTTGAACAAAGAAAACTATCTTATAAAGAAATAGAGGAAAAATATAATAGAAAAATAAAAGAACAAGATATCTATATAATTAACTATGATAATACAGATATAGGACTAGTTCAAATATATAAATATAAAGATAATCTAGATATCTTAAAAAAATATAATAATATATATGAATTTGATATCTTTATAGGAGAAAACAATTATCTAAATAAAGGAATAGGTAAATATATAGTAGAATACATAAAAAACTTAATATATTCTAAATATAATGCCAATTATATTATATTAAGACCATTTAAAAGAAATATTAGAGCAATAAAATGCTATAAAAAGTGTAACTTTATAGAAATATATAATTATATAGATAAAAATACTATAGGAAATATAGAAGAAATAATAGTGTTAATAAATAAAAAAAGAGGATAACAAATATGAAAAAAGTAATAACTAATGATAATAATTTAAAAGAAAATGATATAACCGAAATAGTAAAAAGAGTTAAAGTATTTTTAATTAATCATAATAATGAATTATTAGTTTGTAATTCCAATAATGAATATCATTTGCCAGGAGGACATGTAGAACAAAATGAATCATTAATAGATACATTAAATAGAGAAATAGAAGAAGAAACAGGAATAGTATTAAACATTAATAATATTAAACCATTTGCATGTACAATAGGATACTATAAGGATTGGCCCGAAAAAAATAAAAACAGAAAAATAGAAATATACTATTATGAAATAAAGACAGAATTAAAGCCTAATATATACAATACTAATTTAACTTTAGGAGAAAAAGAAGGAAATTTTAATATTAAATACATACCATTAGAAAAAGTTGAAGAAGTATTTATTAATAACGCTAATAAATATGGAGATAAACACGGAATAACAAAAGAAATGTTAAAAATATTTAGAATATATAAAAAATACAAAATAAAATAGATATGTAACTATATCTATTTTTTATCATACAATAATATAGGTGATTATAATGAATAATAATTTATTAGGAATAGTAATTGATCCTGGACATGGAGGAGCAGATTCTGGAGCACTAGGTAATAATCAACAAGAAAAAGATTATACTCTAAAAATATCTAAATATATGTATGATAGATTTAAAGAATTAGGTATTCCAGTAAAAATAACAAGAGATAATGATACAACATTATCTCCTACAGAAAGAGTAAATAAAATATTATCATCATTTGGTAACGATAAAGATGTAATAGTAATATCTAACCATCTTAATTCAGGCGGTGCAGATAACCCTAGTGGTAAATTAACTTTCTTCGAGAAATATTATGATAAATTACCAAAATATGATATAATTTAACTATAAGATAGCAGTATCGTCTTATTTTAAGATGGATACTGCTTATTTTTTTGAAGTGAGTTGGTTTTATGAAGTATAATATTGTAGATTTAGACAATGATTCAGTAGCATGTTTAGTCTATATTGATGAATTAGATGAAGAATTAAAACAATTTATTGATAAAAATTTTTTAGAGATTGTAATTGGAAAAAAATTAGCTGAGAGAGTAAACTATGATGATGACTTAGATACTTTTAAAGATGCAGCCAAATATATTCTAAAAAAGACTAATCCAAAAGATAAGGTTGGAATAATAGGAGAGTTTTTATTTCATTGCATGATGAGATTAGATGTTATATCATCAAAATATTTATCATGTTGTCCAACTATCGCATATAGCGATTCATATCAAGGCTTTTTCAAAGGTTTTGATGGATGCTATTATTATCAAAATGAGATTTGGATTACAGAGGTAAAATCTAAATTAAAAACAAATGATTTAGATACAGATAACAAAGATAAATTAATGTTAGCTTCAAATCAAATAGAAAAAGAAGTAAATGATGAAGAAATAAATAGGTGGGAAAAGACAAAAAGATATGTACGCAATCAACTTACAGACGAAGAAGTAAATGAAAAAAATATATATAAACTATTGAATCAAAAAAATAAAACTCACTATAATAAAATTTTAGGAACAATGTTAATATGTAATGATAATGAATTTAATGCAGAATACATCAAAGAATATTTAGAAAAATTAAAGGATGAAAATGTAGAATCTCAAAAACTATTTCTTATGTGTATAAGAAATTATGATTATAATATATTGTATGAATATATATCATTGAAGTATGGTGAATAATATGAACAATAATATTTTAAATGTTCAATTCGTAAAAGATTATATTGAATTCTTAAAAGGTGACAATTCTAAAATAACAGGATTATTAAATTATGCATTTTATTTATTAACAAAAAAAACAGATGAACTGAGTTTGAATTTTGCTTATAGTATAATTATTAATTATACATTAAGATTTAATGATTATGAACCATTAATTGAGTTCTCTATTATATTTGGTTATTCTCCTATACTAGATATTATTTTCAATAAAATGAAAATATCAACTTCAAAAGAAATGGAGAATTTTATAGCAAATTATTATATTGAAGATAATAAGTATAATGGAAAGATACTTACATCTGGTCAAAAAATTATATATAGATTAATTGAATCAGATAACGATTATTCAATCATTGCACCAACTTCATTTGGAAAAACTGAATTAATGTTGGAAAGTGCTATTCAATCAAAAGGTGATTGTATAATAATAGTTCCGCTAATTGCACTATTATCACAAGTAAAATATGATATATCTGAAATGGTCAAAAAATATAGTATTAATGTGAAAATTATTACTCACCATGATATAAATAAAAGTGAAAATTATAAAAATATTTATATATTAACACAAGAGAGATGTTTTGAATTAATAAAAAGAAATAAATTGGAAAATATAACAGATTTATTTATTGATGAATCACATAAACTTTTGAATAATGATACAAGAAGTTATAAATTATCGCAAATAATTTTTTTGATAAAGAGAAAATTTAATTGTAATGTTAGATATTATTCACCTGTATTATGTAATCCAGCATCTATAAGTATAAAAGGACTAAATAATAATAAATTAGAAGTAGTTAATGGCATAAGGGATATGAAGTGTTATGAGTATTATTTCTATTATTCACACAATAAAGAAATATATATTCCTAATACAGAAAGAATGACTAATTCTTATATATTGAGGAATGGAACATATGAGGATTTTGATGAGTACATCATAGGCAATAGTAAATCTAAAAATATAGTATTTTTAAATTCACCAAAAAAAGTTGAAAAATGTGCTATTGAATTTGCATATAAGATAAATGAAGATATTAATTTTGATTGCAGCGATTTGATTGAATTTATTGGAGAAGAATATTATATAATTGATACTATTAAAAAAGGTGTAATATACATCCATGGTGAAATGCCTGATTTAATAAAATATTATCTATTAGATATTTATAAAAAAAATAAAAATATTAAATATTTGTTTACTAATTCGAGTATTCTTGAAGGTGTAAATACACCAAGTGATGCCCTATTTATTTATGAGTATAATATTGGTGGAAATATTATGAAGCCTCAAGACTTTATAAATTTAAGAGGTAGAATTAATAGGATAAATGAAATAGTTAAAAATAATGATTTAAGTAGGCTTATGTGTGAAACACATTTTAATTGTAAATCAAATTATGCAAAATTAAAAATAAGAAATGAAATTATAGATCCGTGTTATGGAATTATTCATGATGATAATATTAAAAATGAATATCTAGAAAAATGTCCGGTTGAAGATAATAGTAATGAATTTATTTCATCTCTTAAACAAATAAAGTTAATTGATGAAGATGTTGATATTAAAGAGATTTTTAATGAAGAAATAATAAATGATAATAATGCAGTAATTAATCAATGTTTATTAAATGATATATCTTTAAATGATAATCAAAAAAATAAATTAGAAGAAAGATTATTAAAATATCATAATACAAAAATAAAAACTATTGATGAATTATTATTAGCAATGAATGAAATTTTTCAATTAGGAGATTCAGATGATATAGAAATATCTCGTTTACATAATAATCAAGCAAGAAATTTTTATTCAATAATGCTCAAGTGGTTGATAGATGGTAAAAATGTTAAAGAAAAAAGTTCTAGAATGACAAATTATTATATGAAACAACCACAAAATGAATTAATATATATAGGTAAAAGAGGCGAAATATGTGCTGAACTAATTGGCAACATGTTAGTTATTTGTGATAATTGTCAAAGCAATTATAGAGTTGATAAAAATAATATACCTATAAGATTGAAAAAAGTGTGGATGGTTAATAATCATGATAAAAGAAAATTATATAATATTTGTGTAATAAAAGTAAAAGTTGAAGAAGATTTTATATCATTTAAATTAATGCCATATATAGAAAGTTTAAAAGAAATTGATGATACAATTATTGATGAAAAATTATATAATTTAATTAAATATAAATCAGATGATAAATTAGAAATTGAATTAATAAAAGAGGGTATATCTATATATTTAGCTAGAGAATTAAATAATCCATTATATACAAAATATATAGACTTTTCTGAGTTGGGGGTAAAAATTAATAAGGAATTGTTACAAGTATTTCAAGGAAATAATATATTAATTGATGAGCTTAATAAATATATTAATTAAAAGAAGATTAAATCAACTTAATCTTCTTTTTCTATTATTTTTTCTAATTCAATTCCTATTTTTTCAACAATGCCAACAACAAGCGCATTACCCATCATAAAGTATCTTCTCTTATCTGTCATACCTGTGTTAGTCCAATTGTCTGGGAAACCATTTATTCTTTCACATTCAACTGGTGTAAGTAGTCTTAATTTATTAGTTTTATAATCTTCAATTACATGTGACATTCTACTTAATCCACTTTCAGAAGTTAACATTGTTCTTGCAGGTGCTTCTAAATTGTCAGGAAATGCCATAGCACCTTCTGAATACATATAAGGGTCTCCATTAGGTTTTTTTCTTGGTATTCTTTTGCTTCCTTTTAAATATCTAAATTTTTCAATTTTATCATTTGATAAAAAATATTTTTCATCAACTTGTTTTGTTTCTCTAATTTTCTTTAATGGATAAATATCATTACAATCAGCTTCCATTTTAGCAGTATATATTTTACCATCACACATTACACCAGAGTTATAAAATTGTGTTTGAAAATTATCACTTACATCTGCTAAATCTTTATACATTGATTTAGAAATATTTGCCATATTGTAATCTAATTCAATTTCTTTAACTGGGAATTGTTTAGCAAATATACCATCTTTAACAATAATATCTTTCATATTAAGTTTTTTCATTTCTTGATAGTATTTAGTTGATTTATGATATGCAATGATGTATGTTCTTCTTCTTTTTTGAGGTTGTCCATATTCACCAGCATTTATTACTCTCCATTGGACTGCATATCCGTTATCATAAAGACTTCTTAAAATCATTCCAAAGTCTCTTCCTCTTTGACTAGCTGGAGATAATAACAATCTATCAACATTTTCTAAAAATAGAAATGGTGTTTTTTTAGCTTTTATAGTATCTACAATTGCCCACCATAATACACCTTTTTTACCTTCTAACCCTTTACTACCAGATAGAGTTCTAGCAACAGAATAATCTTGACAAGGAAATCCACCAACTAACAATGTATGGTCAGGAATTTCTTTTTTATTTACCTTAAATATATCTATATTAGATATATCTTTATCACCAAATCTTTTAGAATAACATTCGAATGCCTCTTGTGATTTTGTTGATGGCTCCCATTGATTAGCCCATACAAAGTCCCAATTTCCATTTTCTATAACTTTGTCTTTTTTCAATTCTACTTTATTTAAACCACATCTGAATCCACCAACACCGGCAAATAGTTCAATTACTGTTTTTTTCATGAATATACCTCCTGACGATTGTTAAATGACCTTAAATATATTATAATATATTGTGAATGAAAGATTAACATTATCAACTATAATAATTATAATTTATTTTTGATAAAAGATCAACATCTATGTAATATTTTATAACATTTTTTTGACAAAAACAAGATCGAAAGGATAATTTTATGAAAAAAGGTAGATTATATAATAGACAGGAAATTGAAATTATTGCTAAATCAGCAATTGGTAAATCATTAAATGATATTTTAAATGAAGAAATAGTTACAATTGAAGATAAGGAAACTAATAAAGGTAGCTTTGGGCAACTTATTGAAAAATATCTTTTTGGTATGGATAATAATAGTGATTCAGAACCAGATTTTATGCAAGCAGGTATCGAATTAAAAGTAACTCCATATAAAAAAGTTAATAAAAACGATTTATCAGCTAAAGAAAGATTAGTATTAAATATAATAGATTATGAAACAGAATATAAAAATGAATTTAGAAGTAGTCATTTTTGGTATAAAAACAATAAAATTCAACTTTTATGGTATTTATGGGAAGCGGGTAAAGATAAAAAGGATTTGAAGATAACTCATGAGAAATTATTAGAGTTAGCAAAAAATGAAGATTTAAAGCAAATAGAAGAAGATTGGAACACAATTATTAAAAAGATTAGAGAAGGTAAAGCACATGAAATTTCTGAAGCAGATACGATGTATCTTGGTGCTTGTTCAAAGGGTGCTAATGCACTGTCTACAAGAAAACAACCATTTAGTGATATTCCTGCGATGCAAAGAGCATTTTGTTTTAAAAACTCTTATATGACTCAATTAGTAAGAAAGTATATTGGTAATTATTCTGATGTAGAAAAAGTCTTAAAGAATACGTCTGATACATTTAGTGAGTTTGTTAATAATATAATTAAGAAGTATAAAGGTAAATCTCAAAAAGAGTTAATGAAAGAATTTGGAATTCAATCAAATGCTAAAAATATAAATAGTATGATAATTAATAGAATGTTTAATGTTAAGAGTAAATTAGCTGAAACTGATGAATTTCAAAAAGCAAATATTGTTCCAAAAACTGTTAGAATAGAAGAGACAGGAAAGATAAAAGAATGTATTTCATTTTCTGCGTTTAAGTTTAATGATATTGTTGAACAAGAATGGGAAACTTCCGATTTAAAAGAACAATTTGAAACAACTAAATATATGTTCTTTATATTCAAATGTGAAAATGGAGAATATATTTTTAAAGATATAAAAATATGGAATATGCCTGAAATGGATATTCAAACATGGGTTATGGATATGTGGATAAAAACATATAATACAATTAAATCTGGTAATATAGTAAGGTATATAAAAAATGGTAAAAGAAAAACAAACTTTGTTGGTTCAAGTGAAAATAGAGTATGTCATGTAAGACCACATGGTACTAATTCAAAAGATACTTATCCATTACCAACTCCAGATATGTTAACTGGTGCTAATGAGTATACAAAACATTGCTTTTGGATAAATAATAGTTACATTAAAGAAATATTTCAAGAATATTTATAAAATGCTAAAAATAACTCAAAACCAAAAAAGTATCAAAAAAGTCCAAATTCATACCAAAAACTGCCCAAATTTAACTTGATTTTATTTTGTCAAGTAGTATAATATAGTAAAATATGCAAGGACTGTGAAGAAATTACATATTTTTAAATGTTAAAAACAATTATTAATTCTGTTTACAGGGTTGTTTTCCAGCATATTAATGTTGTAAAACATGTAAAAAAATGATTAGTTTTTACATCTATTTTTACTATATATTTAAAAGACTTGGTGAATATTTTTTATATTTTTTTAT
>JAFRIJ010000010.1 GCA_017432825.1 Bacilli bacterium | reverse complement strand
ATATGGAGAAAACAGTCAAAATATAATGCCAGATCCAACACAAATATCTTCATGTAATAATAATTATTGTTCTCAAACAACAAGTACTCAATATAAATGGCATTATACAATAAGCTTAACAGAATCTCAAAATGTAAGTATATCACCAACAGCAGTAAATAGAGGAAAAAATGTCCAAGTAACCATAACTCCCGGAACATATACAACTGATAACGGTTGTGGGGGAACAACAACTAATACTTATACGTTATCAGATACTATAACTGTTAAAATGAATGAAACAGAAATTTCTCAAGGCACGGGAGCAGGACAATATGGATATACAAGAACAACCACAGGAGATAAAACAGGAACCCTAAACCTATATGGTGTAACAGGAAATGTAACTGTAAAAGTAGCTGTAAGTCAATAATAAAAGCATCAATTTAATGATGCTTTTTTTTGTATTTAGATATAAAATAAAAAACTATAGTTATTACGCATAAAAAAATACTAAATACTTGATTTTTAGATATAAATTCATATAAATGATTATATCTAAAAAAATCCAATAAAAACTTAAAAATTGAAATTAATATTAAAGTAACATAAGTAATATTTTTTTTCTTATAATAATAATTACAAAAAATAAAAATACCGAAAAAAACAAAAACTTCTAACAATTGTATTGGAAATAGTGATTTATTCATAACATGTGGATATGTAATAGATAATGGGCCAGAATAAGGTATTCCATAGCAGCATCCAGTAAAGAAACAAGCAATTTTAGTAAAAGAGTATATAAGTGGCAATGAAATAATAGTATGTTTAATAATTTTTCCATTAGAATAAAATATTTTTTCATAAATAAATGCAGCAATTATAACACCAATTAATCCCCCATAAGCAGTTAAACTAACTTTTAAAAAACTAATTTTTCCACCATTAATTATATAAGTATATAATTTACCTGTAAATATAGCAAAAATAAAAAATAAAATAAAAAATATAATAATTCTTTTATTAGATATATTTTCATTTTTCAAAGATAAATAAATATACAAAGCTCCAATAGTTACAGATAAACCAATTAGTATTTTATAAATTGGGAAATTAATATAATTAATAACCATATAACACCTCGAAATTAATATAACATAAAAACTAATACTATACAATATTGATTTAATATAAAAATAATAGTAAAATTAATATAAGGAGTAGATAAAATGAATAAGAAAATAATAATTATATCAATAATAACACTGATAATTGGATTATTAATAGGATATATAATAAAACCAAATGACAATAAATTACCTAAATTACCAAAACCAGAAGTAACAGATGGAGTTAGAGGTACTTTAGGAATAGATAAAAATATTAACGAAAAAACAATAGATAATTATTTAAACAGAAAAGATTCGGTTTATAGAGATATGCGTATGTTAAAAGATCCGGGAAATTATGAAGCAATAGGCGGAGATTCATATCTATCTGGAATAATAGAAGGATTTGAAGTAATACCATATCCTTACTTAGAAGAAGTAAAAGGATTACCAGAAGAAGTAGGCAATACTTATCAAGGTAAGACATTATTTTCCAAAAATATAGACGGAACATACAAAGCAAATTACAAAGAATCATTAGAATACTTAGAATATTACTTTCCTAAAGATAAATATATATTCTTAATATGTGGTGGTGGAGGATATGCAGGAATGACAAAAAAACTACTAGTATCTTTAGGCTGGGATGAAAACAAAATCTATAACGTAGGTGGGTATTGGTATTATAATGGCAAACACAATATTACCATAAAAAGAATAAACAATAACGAGACTACCTATGACTTTTGGAAATTAATATTTCACGATATAGATTTTAATAGTTTAAAAGAGGTATCATAATGAAAAAGAAATACATTATTATACTTATAATAGTACCACTAATAATAGCAATAATATATATGCTAATTCATAATCAAGAAAAGTTTTACCTAAATGATAAATACTATAATAATAGTAGTTTCATAGAAATAGATAGTAATAAAATACAAAGACTAAATAATGAAAACTATTTATTATTTACATATAACAATTATTGTACACTACCAATACCATGCGAATACATATTTGAAGACTTTATGAAAAAATATAATATTTCTATAATATCAATACCATTTAAAGAATTTAAAAAAACAAAATACTATAAAAAAGTAAAATATGCTCCAACTGTTATAATCATAAAAAAAGGAAGAATTATATCTTATCTAGATGCAAATTCAGAAAAAGATTTAGATAAATATCAAAGTATTAATGATTTTGAAAAGTGGATAAGTAAATATATATATTTGAATAAAATAAACTGATAAAGAAATACTTTATTGGTTTTTATTTATGTGATATACTAAATCTAAGGAAGTGGCAGATAATGTTATTTAAAAAAGAATTAAAAGAAAGCCCATTAAATCAATGGGAAAAAAAATCAATAATGTTAGTAATTCCTCCTAAAAATGATAATGAGTTTATAAAAGGAATATATAATAGAGTAAAAAAAATAAAAGGATTATCCATAATAGAAACAAAACCAATAGAAGTAAATAAACCAGGATTATTAATAGTAAAATATGAAAATGAAGAATACATAATTGAAATAAATGTAAATAAATTTACATTACCAGATACATATATAAGTAAAAAATATTATTTTAAAGAAGAGGAAATAAATAAGATAAGAAGTATTGATAAAGCATTAGTAATAACAATGAAATACAAAAATAATCCTAAAAAAGAGTATTATTTACAGCTTAAAATAGCAATTACAATGATTCCAGATCTACTAGGAATAATAGATGATAGTAAAGAATCATTTCTACCATTTAGATGGATTAAAATGACTACTGATACCGATATTGAAGTATCTGCTAATGATTTATATAATGTACACATGGTATATGAGAAAAATGATGTATGGTTACATACGCATGGACTAGCAAGATGTGGTTTAACAGAATTAGAAATATTAAATTCAAATAAAGAAAATTGCACCAATCATTATCATTTATTAAATACATATGCTAATTATTTAATAGATAATAAAGAAAAAAAAGATAAAACCAATAGCGCATATATAGGAGTATTAATTGATAGAACACCTATAGTAGTAACAAGTTTAATATGGACCAAAGCCTTAAAATATTACAAAAAATTAAAATTAGGTAACGCTAAAGATAGAGTTAGTAGTCATAATACAAAGACAAGTATAATTTTTTTATACAAAAGTGAAGAAGATGAAAAAAATAATATTTTAAGTAAAATAAATGAATATGATAAATTATGGGGAGAAAATCCAATCTTCTTTGTAAGTAGTGAAGAAACCAAAAGAATGAAGTCATTAGCACAAGAGAGATTTAATTATGTAATAAATAAATTTAAAGAAAAAAAGAAAGTATTAATCAAAATAGGATTACCAGTAAAAGAAGAATTTGGAAATTTTGAACATATATGGTTTGAATTATTAGAAGTAAAAGGCGAGAAATTTAAAGCATTACTTACTCAAGAACCATATAATGTAGAAAACATGCATGAAGGAGATACTGGCTGGTATACAGTAAATGACGTAACAGATTGGATGATTTTTGAAAAAAACATAACAATAAATCCAAATAATGTATATATTTTAGAATAGGAGGAAAATATGAACAACTTAACAATCATAGCAGCTATAGGAAAGAATAACGAATTAGGGTATAAGAATGGATTAATATGGAGATTAAAAGAAGATATGAAATTCTTCAAAGAAAATACCATAGGAAAACCAATTGTTATGGGAAGAAAAACATTAGAGTCTTTACCAAAATTATTACCAAATAGAACACATATAGTACTAACTCATCAAGATATAGTAATACCAGGAGTAATAATTATTCACAGTAAAGAAGAATTATTTAATTTGATTAAAGATGAAGAAGTAATGATAATAGGTGGGGAATCAATATATAAAATGTTTATTGATGATGTAGATAAAATGTTATTAACAGAAATAGATAAAGAATACAAAGATGCTGATGCATATTTTCCAGAATTCAATAAAGATAATTGGAATATAAAAGTATTATCAAGAAAAGTTGAAAATAATATTTCTTATAATCATATAGAATATACGAAAAAGTAATATTATACGTGATAATATTGCTTTTGTGTTAACAATTTTGTATAATAAGAATGAAAGGAGTAAAACTATGGATAGAAAGGAAATAAAAGAATTAGCTAAAAAGAAAATAAAAGGAAATATTTGGAATATCTTATGGCCATTATTAGTAATTGGAGTTTTACAATCAATTATTAGTAGTCTTATAGGTGCAAACATAAGTTATAGCAATATAACTAGCTTAGAAGAATTAGGATCAATAACTGTTCCAAGTTCTACTGTAGTTAAATCAACATTATTAAATATACTAGTAGGAGTAGTATCAGGTGGATATACAAAATACATTCTTGATTTTGTAAGAAATGGTAAATTTGATACTAATACAATTATAGAAACTATAAAAGAAAAGTGGTTAAACTTATTAATAGCAGAAACACTTGTATCTATAATAGTAGCAGTTGGATTTGCACTATTTGTTATTCCAGGAATAATATTGACTTTAGCTTATGCTTTTGTAACTTACTTAGTAATAGATACCGATGTATCTGGAAGTGATTCTCTAAAGAAATCAAGAGAAATGATGAAGGGTTACAAATGGGATTTTCTAGTATTTTGCCTATCATTCTTAGGATGGATTATTTTAGGAGTACTTACTTTAGGAATATTATTTATATGGGTTGTTCCATATATGATGATTGCAGGTACACTATACTATGAAAAACTAAAAGAATTAAAATAAACGTAAATTTTACAAGAAAAAGAGTAAATCATACATAAAGATTTACTCTTTTATGTTATAATAAAATATATAAAGGAAAAAGTGTTCAATAATGAAAAAAATAATAGGATATCTGTCAGGAATCATTATAATATTTTTTTTAACAATAATAGTAATCAATTATTATGTAATAATATCAACAAAGAATAAAATAATTGATAATAATATACCAAATGTTGATTGTATACTAGTTTTAGGAGCAGGACTAAGAAATAATAATCCAAGTCCTATGTTAAAAGATAGACTAGATAAAAGTATAGAACTATATGATAAAAAAATATCTAACAAACTATTAATGAGTGGAGATCACACAAAAAAGAATTATGACGAAGTAAACATAATGAAAGAATACGCTATAGATAAAGGAGTTCCAAGTAAAGATATATTTATGGATCATGCTGGAATCTCTACATATGATAGTATCTATAGAGCAAAGAATATTTTTAATGCAAAAAGAATAATTATAGTTACACAAAAATATCACTTATATAGAGCATTATATATTGCAGATAAATTAGGAATAGAAGCATATGGAGTAGAAGCAGAACACATAATATATAGCGGAAATACTTATAGAGAACTAAGAGAAGTATTAGCAAGAGATAAAGACTTTATAAAGACAATATATAAACCAAAATCAAAGTATTTAGGTAGTAGTTATTCTTTAGGTGGAAATGGAGATGTAACAAATGACTAAAAGAAGAAAAATAAAAAAGAAAAATGTAAGTATTGGTATATTAATACTTCTTTTAGCAGTATTATTAATATTTTTTCTACCAATAGAAAATAAACAAGTAAAGAATAAACAAAATAAAGAAGAAATAATAATGAGTAACTATGTAGGTAAAGATTATGAAGAATTAAAAACATGGGCAGAAAAGAATGAATTAACAATAGAAAGCGAATCAGAATATTCCAGTGAATATAAAGAAAATATAATAATATCACAAAATATTGAAGAAAATACAAAATTAAAAAAGAAAGATAAAATAAAAGTGGTTATCTCTAAAGGAGAAATACCAGTATCTATTTATAAAGACAACAATGTAGATGAACTAGGAAACGTACCAATAATGATGTATCACGGAATACATAATATGAAAAACAGTGAAACACCAAATACTGGAGGAAATGTAGATGTAGATGGTTACAATAGAACTACTGAAGCATTTAGAAAAGACTTAGAATTTTATTATCAAAATAATTATAGAATGATTAGATTAGTTGATTACATACATGGAAAAATAGATGTAGAACTAGGAAAAAGTCCAATCATATTAACATTTGATGATGGAAAAGAAAATAACTTCAAGGTTCTAGGGAAAAAAGATGGCAAATTAGAAATAGATCCTAATTGCGCTGTAGGAATACTAGAAGAATTTAAAAATAAATATAAAGATTTTAATGTAACAGCAACATTTTTTGTTAATGGAGGATTATTCCAACAAGAAGAATATGATACAGATATATTAAACTGGTTAGTAGATAATGGATATGATGTAGGCAACCATACCCTAACACATCCAGATTTTACTAAAATAGGAGCAGAAACAACTCAAAAAGAAGTTGGAACAATGTATCAAAAATTAGATAACATATTAAAAGATAAATATGTTCATATTATTGCAATGCCATTTGGCTCTCCATATAGAAAAGATCATCCTAACTTTAACTTAATGCTAAAAGGAACATATGAAGGAAATTCTTATGAAACAGAATCAATGCTACGAGTAGGATGGGAAGCAGAATTATCTCCATTTAATAAAGAATTTGATAAAACATTCTTAAAAAGAATTAGAGCATATGATCATAATGGAACAGAATGTGATATAGAAATGAACTTTAACATACTAAAGAATAATAGATACATTTCAGATGGAGACCCAAACTTAGTAGTAATTAAAGAAAAAGATAAAGATAATATTAATACAGATATAAAAGTAAGAGCGTATTAAAAAAAGAGGTGTAATAATGGGAAAACAATATAAATATTTTTTGGCAGCAGTTACAATTGATAATAGATATGTAACAGTAAAGGAAATAGACGAAGTCGAAATTAAAGGCCAAAAAACAATAGATAAGTTTACATCGAATTATACAAAAGAAGAACTATTAAGAATAATAGAAAGAGAAGTAAGCGAAGAATTAGAAAATCTTAAACTAGAATATAGACAAGATGAAAAAAATACATATTACTATGGAATAATAACAAACAATAAAGAATTCGCTAATTGCTTATCAAAAATGGACAAAAAAAAGTGTGACAGAATTCCAATGAGTGAAAGAATATTTAATCGAGAATTTGACGAATTATTAGAGTTAATTGAACTTTATCTTCCAGAACTAAAAGCAATATTTGGAGAGTCTTCCGAAATATATTCTAAAGCTGTTAATTATAAGAAAGAAGATAAAAATAAAAGAGAAGCTAAAGAAGTATTAAAAGAAGAATTCTCTAAATACATTAACTTTAGAAAATGGTTAGCTAGAGAAGAAGATCCAATTCACATAATAAAAAAAGAAGAGAAAAAAGAAAAAGGGGAATTTAAACAAATGAATATCGCTGAATACCTTGATATTCTTAATAGACTACCAAATCTAAAAGAACAAAAAGAAGAGAAAAAAGAAGAACCAACTATTTTAGATGAACTAAAAGATGTAAAAAGAATGTTAAATGAATACAATGCTAAAAATGATGAATCATTAGAACTAGGTGATTTTGAAAATCCACAAGATGATGTAAAAGTAGAAGGTTGGGAACCTAAGGAAAGAACGAGAAAATATGAGAAAGAATAGTTTTATAGAAGGAACAATCGTTGCAACAATGGGAATACTTATAGTAAAATTTATAGGTCTAATATATGTTATTCCGTTTAACGCAATAATAGGTGAAACCGGAGGTGCATTATATGGATATGGATACAATATCTATCAATTATTCTTAGGAATATCAAGTGCAGGATTTCCTTTTGCTATAAGTAAAATTACAAGTGAATATAATGCTTTAGGATATAATAAAGCAATAAAAGATACTTATAAAACATCCCTTAAAATTATTTCAATTATATCATTAATAGCTTTTATTATATTATTTATCTTTGCACCAAGCATAGGAAGATTAATAATAGGAAATGCTACGGAAGGTAATACATATGAAGATATAGCATTTGTAATAAGGTGTGTATCATTTGCAATACTAGTAATACCATTTTTATCAGTAACAAGAGGATTTTTACAAGGACATAAATATATAACACCATATTCAATAAGTCAAATAATAGAACAAATAGTAAGAGTAATAATAATTTTATTAGGAAGTCTAATAGCAATAAAAGTATTAAATTTAGATATAAAATACGCTGTAGGAATTGCTGTATCAGCAGCATTCTTTGGTGGATTAGCTTCTTATATCTATTTAAAAATTAAAATAAAAAAATATAATCTTCTACCTAAAGATACAATAAAAGATGAAGTAAAAATATCAAAAGAAGAAATAGTAAAAAAAATATTTACTTATTCAATACCATTTATATTAATAAGCTTAGTTAATAACCTATACATTAATATTGATATGATATTATTATCTAGAACATTAACAGATATATTAAAAGCACCTGCTAAAGTAACAGAATCAATAGTAGGAATATACACAACTTGGGGATTAAAACTA
The DNA here is from genome assembly GCA_017432825.1 of Bacilli bacterium. Lineage (GTDB taxonomy): Bacteria > Bacillota_I > Bacilli_A > RF39 > UBA660 > RUG11198. Next base: position 11,541 of record JAFRIJ010000010.1, on the reverse strand, counting down.
AATAATATTATATTAGCAATATCAACAGGATTAGTAACTAGCTTAATACCAAATATAGTAACAAGTTATACTAAAAAAGATATGAATGATGTAAATGAAAAATTTAACAAAGCATTTCAATGTGTATTACTGGTAATTGTACCAATAACAATATTTTTCTCATTATTAGCAAAACCAATTTGGACACTTTTTTATGGAGAAAGCTATTACGGACCAATAGTATTCAAAGCATATGTTTTTACTGCATTATTTGGAGGAGTATATACAATACTAGTAAATACATTACAAGGAATTAATAAATATAAGTTAGTAACAATAACAGTTGCTATGGGATTAATAATTAACGGGTTACTAGATATTCCCTTAATGATACTAGTAGATAAATTAAATATGAATGCTAGCTATGGAGCAATATTTGCAGCATTTATAGGATATTCATCATCTATATTTACAACACTATATATATTAAATAAAAAGTATAATTTTAAATATAATGAAACAATTAATCTATTACCAAAATATATATTGTCATGGTTATCATTTACCTTATCAATAATACTATTAAAACCAGTAATACCAACTAACCAAAGTAATAGATTATTACAAATACCTATATTAGCATTATTTGGAATAATATCTTTTGGAATATATCTTTACTTATCATACAAAAATAAAAACTTAGAAAAAGTATTTGGTAGTAAAGTTAATAAAATAGTTAATAAAATAAAAAGATAATGATGTAGTAAAATACACATTATTTTTTTAAATAATTTTTTAGCAATTAAGTATTGACTTTGCCAAAAAAGAGTAATATAATTACTTTAGCATTATGAAATTCAGTTTGCTAAAGGAAGTGATAATATGCTTACTGAAAGACAAAAAGAAATATTAAAAATAATAACTGAAGAATATATAAAAGATGCTAAACCAGTTAGTTCATCACAAATATGTGAAAAACTAAAGTGTTCTAGTGCAACAATAAGAAATGAAATGGCACACCTAGAAGAATTGGGATTACTGGAAAAAGATCATTTTGCTTCAGGAAGAACACCTAGTGAAGAAGGATATAAATACTATGTTGATAATTTAATGCAACCAAAGAATATGACTGGTGAAGATATGTTAAAATTACAAACAATATTTAAAAATAATTCACTAGCTTTATCTGATACTATAAAGAAAAGTATTGAGATAGTATCAGAAATAACTAATTATACAACAGTAGTATTAGGAAAAAGTGCTAAAGATAATAAATTAAAAAAAGTAGAAATAATTCCGTTGGAAGAAAATAAAATATTAACGATGGTTATTACAGATAAAGGAATAGTAGAACATAAAAATTTATATCTACCAAATACAATTTCACTAGAAGAAGTATCTAAAACAGTAGAATTAATAAATAAATTAATAGTAGGTACACCTATAAATGAAGTATCAGAAAAATTAGAATACGAAATAAAACCAATAATAGGAAAATATGTAAAACAACATGAAATATTATATAATGCTTTCTATGATGCTTTTTCAGAAATATCAAATGGAAATAGCGATATACATTTTGTAGGAAAAACTAATTTCTTAAAACAACCAGAATTTTCTAATATTGATAAAGTAAAACAATTATTATCAAAATTTGATGATGTAAATTCTATTAAAGAAGAAGAAAATAATGGTATAAATATATATATTGGTAAAGATTCTGAAATATCAGATGATGTATCAGTAATAAAAACTAAATATAACTACAATGGTGAAGAAGGAACTATTGCAATAGTAGGACCAAAAAGAATGGAATATGAAAGAGTAGTTAGTATATTAGATTATATCAAAGAACATATTGGAGGAAATGATGAATAATACAGAAGAAAAAGAAATAAAAAAAGAACATGTAGAAGAAAACAAAAACAAACCTAAAAAAAATAAGCAAATATTTAATAAGAATAATAAGGAAATAGAAGAATTAAATAATAAAGTTTCTTCATTACAAGAATTGCTATTGAGAAATCAAGCAGAGCTTCAGAATTATAAAAAAAGAAAGGATGAAGAAACAAATAGAATTCTAAAATATAAAGATGAAGAATTTATTAAAGAACTACTTCCAATCATAGATAATTTTGAAAGAGCTATAAAAATGGACGATAACGACCTAACAGATGAAGTATCTAAATTCTTAGAAGGTTTTAAAATAATTTATACTAATACAATAAATATTTTAGATAAATTTCAAGTAAAAGCAATAAATGCTGATGGAGTTGAATTTGATCCAACATACCATCACGCAGTATTAACCGATCATAATGAGGAAAAACCTGCTGGAGTAGTATTAGAAGTGTTACAAAAAGGTTATATGTATAAAGATAGAGTAATAAGACCTGCTATGGTAAAGGTAAATGAATAATGAATAAAGAAGATGTGAAAAAAATAGTATATAGCCTAATAGCAATATTTGTAGCAATAATATTAGTTAAGTTATTTATTTGGTTATTACCAGTAATATTAATACTATTATTAGCATATTATCTATATACTAAAATGACTGATAAAAATAAAGTAAATAAAAAAGATAATAAAAATAAAAAAATAATTATAATAGATGAAGAGAAAGGTGATAAAAATGAGTAAAATAATAGGAATAGATTTAGGAACAACTAATAGTTGTGTATCAATATGGGAAGGTGGAGAGGCTAAAGTTATAGCAAATCCAGAAGGATTAAGAACAACTCCATCAGTAGTATCATTTAAAAATGGAGAAATGATAGTTGGAGAAAAGGCTAAACGTCAAGCGTTGGTAAATCCAGATACTATCAGTTCAATTAAAAGATTAATGGGAACAAGTAAAAAAGTAAAAGCAAATGGAAAAGAATACACTCCTGAAGAAATTTCTGCAATGATTTTAGGTGATTTAAAGAAAACTGCAGAAGCATATTTAGGAGAAAAAGTATCTAAGGCTGTAATAACAGTTCCAGCATATTTTAACGATTCCCAAAGACAAGCAACAAAAAATGCTGGTAAAATAGCAGGATTAGAAGTTGAAAGAATTATAAATGAACCAACAGCAGCAGCTTTAGCATATGGATTAGACAAACAAGATAGTAATGAAAAAATACTAGTATATGATTTAGGAGGAGGTACATTCGATGTATCTATTCTAGAATTAGGTGATGGTGTATTTGAAGTATTAGCAACATCTGGAAATAACAAACTAGGTGGAGATGACTTTGATAATAGACTAGTTGATTATATAGTTGATGAAATAAAGAAAGAAGAAAAAATAGATTTATCTGATGATAAAATGGCTATGCAAAGAATTAAAGAAGCTGCTGAAAAAGCTAAAAAAGATTTATCAGGCATGACTTCAACAAACATTAGCTTACCATTTATAGCTCAAGTAGATGGTGCACCAGTAAACTTTGAAACAGATATAACAAGAGCAAAATTTGAATCTTTAATATCAGATTTAGTTGATTCAACAACTGAACCAGTAAGAAAAGCTCTAAAAGATGCAGGATTATCTAAATCAGATATTGATAAAGTAATTCTTGTTGGTGGTTCAACACGTATACCAATGGTTCAAGAATTAGTAAAGAAAGAAACAGGAAAAGAACCATCAAAAGGTGTAAATCCAGATGAAGTAGTATCAATGGGAGCAGCTATTCAAGGTGGAGTATTAACAGGAGATGTTAATGATATAGTATTACTTGATGTAACACCATTATCACTTGGAATAGAAACATTAGGTGGAGTAATGACTGTATTAATTGAAAGAAATACAACAATACCAACAAGTAAGAGTCAAGTGTTCTCAACAGCAGCTGATAACCAACCAGCAGTAGATATTCACGTATTACAAGGTGAAAGACCAATGGCTGCAGATAATAAAACGTTAGGTAACTTTCAATTAACAAACATTCCACCAGCACCAAGAGGAGTACCACAAATAGAAGTTACTTTTGATATAGATGCTAATGGAATAGTTAATGTTAAAGCTAAAGATTTAGGAACTAATAAAGAACAATCAATAACAATAACAGCAACAAATACATTAACAGATGAAGAAATAGAAAAAATGAGAAAAGAAGCAGAAGCTAATAAAGAAGAAGATGAAAAGAAAAAAAATTTAGCAGATGCTAAAAATGAAGCTGAACAAGTTATCTTTATGACAGAAAAAGCAATAAAAGATCTAGGAGACAAAGTAAGTGAAGATGACAAAAAAGAAGCAGAAAAATTAATAGAAAAAACAAAAGAATCTATTGAAAAAGAAGATGTTGAAAAAATAAAAGAAGCAAAAGATAAATTATTAGAAAAAGCTAATGCCTTTGCTTCAAAAGTATATGAAGAAGCAGCTAAAAACAATCAAACAGAAACTTCTTCTGAAGAATCTAAAGATGATAAAAAAGACGATAATGTTGTAGATGCTGATTATGAAGAAAAATAATTTATAAACTAGTAAGTTCTAGTAATCTAGAACTTACCTTTGTTTGTATAAGGAGGAAGAATGGACAAGAAAGATTATTATGAGGTACTTGGAGTATCAAAAACAGCAACCGAAGATGAAATAAAATCAGCATTTAGAAAATTAGCTAAAAAATATCACCCAGATGTTTCTAAAGAAGAAAATGCAGCCGAAAAATTTAAAGAATGTCAAGAAGCATATGCCGTTTTATCTGATCCAGAAAAAAGAAAACAATATGACCAATTTGGACACGCAGCATTTGCCAATAGCGCTGGCGGTGCTGGAGGATTTGGTGGCTTTGGAAATTTTGATTTTGGAGACATGTCAGATATTTTTGACGATATACTAGGAGGTTTAGGAGGCTTTAGTAGTTTTAGACAATCTGGTTCAAGAAGAAGTAGTAACGGTCCAAGAAAAGGAAATGATGTTCTTTATAGAATGACAATAGATTTTGAAGAAGCAATTTTTGGAACAAAAAAAGAAATAAATATTGATGTCATTGATAATTGCGAAGAATGTCATGGTAAAGGTGGATTTAATGAAACTACTTGTTCTGAATGTAGAGGCTCAGGATCAATAACTAGTGAACAAAGAACAATGTTTGGAAGCTTCTTAACAAAAACAACTTGTCCTTATTGCAATGGTACAGGTGTAACATATGAGAAGAAATGTACCTCATGTAAAGGAAAAGGAAAAGTAAAAAAGAATAAAACTATAGAAATAAATATACCTGCAGGAATAGATACAGAAAATAGACTCCGTGTAGCAGGAAAAGGGGAAGCAGGAATTAATGGTGGAAATCCTGGCGACTTATATATAGAATTTACTGTCAAAGAACATGAATTCTATGAAAGAGTTGATGACGATATATATATAAATCTACCTTTAACAATACCAGAAGCTACATTAGGATGTAAAAAAGAAGTACCAACACCTTATGGAAACATTAATTTAACAATTCCAGCAGGAACTAATACTAATGATAAATTAAGAGTAAAAGGCAAAGGTATTCCTAATGTATCAACAAAGAAAAAAGGAGATTTATACATTGTAGCAAACGTTATAATACCAGATAAATTATCTAGAGATCAAAAGAAATTAATGGAAGAACTAAATAAAACAAGTCTAGATGATTCATCAGAATTTAAAAAATATAAAAAATATCTAAATAGATAGAATTTTCTATCTATTTTTTATTGTTTTAAAATAATTAGTATAGTATAATTTAAAAGTACTGAAGGTGATAGTATGCAAAGATATTTTTGCGTAGATAAAAAAGATAACTATTTAGAATTAAAAGATAGTGATATGCATCATATTAAAAATGTTATGAGAATGAATATAGATGATAAAATAGAATGTATATATGGGAAAAAATTATATATATGTAAAATAGTAGATTTATCTAGTAATAAAGTAGAAATAATTAACGAATTAACAGATAATAATGAATTAGATGTAGAAATAACAATTGCTATAGGATTAGTTAAAGAACAAAAATTTGATCTAATAATTCAAAAATTAACTGAATTAGGAGTATCTAAAATAATACCATTAAAAATGGAAAGAAGTATTGTTAAATTAGATGACAAAAAATATAATAAGAAAAAAGAACGCTGGCAAGAAATATGTAAAGAAGCATCTGAACAATCGAAGAGAAATATTATTCCTGAAATAACTAATATAAAAACAATAAAAGAATTAGCTATTGATGACTATGATTTAAAAATATTTGGAAGTACAACAATTAAAGATAATTTAGTTAATAACTATTTACAACAAGATAAAAAATATGCTAAAATTATAGCAGTAATAGGACCAGAAGGTGGAATAACTCCCAAAGAAGAAGAAATATTAAAGGAACTAAGTTTTAATCCAGTTTCCTTTGGAAAAAGAATATTAAGAGTAGAAACAGCAGCAATATATATTGCAAGCATTTTAAATTTTAACAGTATGAGGTGAAGTAATATGCTTTATATTTTTACATCAGATTATTATAGTATTATAGTATCGGTAGCACTTTTTATATTGATAATTATTTGTCTAATATTAATTCATAAAATAACATCATTAAAAGAAAAAGTACAGATATTAGAAATAAAAAATAATTATGAAAAAAAAGTAATAGTAGATAAAGAAAATACTATTCCCATAAAAAATATATCTAAAGAGAAGAAAAGTTATAATAACAAAAAAAATGATAGAAAAATTGAATTATATAAAGAAGTGTATCCAAGAAAAATTGAAGATAATAAAGCATATACCAAAAACGTCTTAAAAGAGAATAAAATAACATCACCAATTACTATTGATAATAAAGAAATAAATATTACTGAATTTATTCCCCAAAATGAAACTAATTATTTAGAAGAAGTATCAAGAAAATTAAAGGAAGAAATAAATAATAAACCAATAGAATTAACAGAATATGAACAAGAAGAAGAACTAAATGCAGTAATAAGTTATAAAGAACTATTAAATAAAGAAGATAAAACAAATAAAAAAGAACCAGATACAAAAGAATTTATAGATCAATTAAAAAAACTAAGAAATAGCCTATAAAATAGGCTATTTCTTTTATTCAACAGTTACACTTTTAGCTAAGTTTCTAGGTTTATCAATATCACATCCACGTTTTTTAGCAACATAATAAGCAATCAATTGCAAAGGAATAATATTTAATATAGGTTGTATTAATTCATGAACACTAGGAATTATAATCATCTGATCATAACAATTAATGTCTATATTAATATTTAAGCTATCCTTAATTATTAGTATTACATAAGCCCCTCTAGCTTTAACTTCTTTAATATTACTAATTATCTTAGCAGATGTTTCTTCATTAGAAACCAAAGATATTACACAAGAATCTTTCTCAATCAAAGAAATAGTTCCATGTTTCAATTCTCCACCTTGATAAGCTTCACTATGAATATAACTTATTTCTTTAATCTTTAAAGAACCTTCCATAACTGAAACATAATCAATATTCCTTCCTAAATAGAATAAATATTCATTATTAAATATTTTTTTAACAACTCTATCATAATTAATATTTAAAACATTATTAATTAATTGAGGAAGTTCATTATAATAAGAAGTAATATCTTCCTTATTAATAACACCTTTACTAATTCCAATCTTCAAAGCAAGCAAACTAAATATATATATTTGTGATGTATAAGCTTTAGTAGAAGCAACCGCTATCTCTTGACCTGCCATTGTATATATAACCCTATCAACTATTCTAGCAATTGTACTATTCTTTACATTAACAATACCTAATGTATCACATCCACATTTTTTAACTCTTTTTAAACAAGCTAGAGTGTCAGCTGTTTCTCCAGATTGCGATACAGCAATAACTAAAGTCTTATCGTTAACAAATATTTTTTGATATCTATATTCAGAAGCAATATAAACATTTATTTCAAAATCATTATATTTTTCCATTAAGTATTTACCAATTAATCCAGCATGGTAAGCAGTACCACACCCAATAATATGAATACTAGTATATTTACTAATATCAAAATCATCCAAATTACTATTTAAATAAATACTATTAAGCTTTTCTATTAAATTGGATTGCTCATATATTTCTTTTAACATATAATGCTCATATTCTTCTTTACCATTACCTACATCATCAATATTAATTGTTTTTATATCATTATTAATCAATTTATTTTCTTGATATATAGATACATCAGAAGAAGAAACGATACCAATTTGCATATCTTCTAAATATATAAACTTACATGTATTAGAAATAAAAGCAGATACATCTGATGCAATATAATTTTCAGACTCTCCAATACCAATAACTAAAGGATTATCTTTCTTCATAACAAATATCTTATCACTAATAGAAGCAACCATTATAGTAACAGCATAGCTTCCTTTAAATACTTTAAAACAATTATTAAATATTTCCACCATATCTTTAGTAGAACTATTTTTATATTCATAATCTATATAAGCACATAAAACTTCCGTATCTGTTTCTGTTTTAAATTTATATCCTAATTTTAATAATTCATTTTTTAATTCTTGATAGTTCTCCAGAATACCATTATGAACAATAGTAATATCACCAACTTGATGTGGGTGAGAATTAGTATTATTAACTTTTCCATGCGTAGCCCATCTAGTATGACCAATTCCAATATTAGTAGGAATATTTATATTAACTATTTTTTCTAAATCACTTATTCTTCCAACTGTTTTTTTTATTTCAATTTTATTATTATCTAAATAGGCAATACCTGCAGAATCGTATCCCCTGTATTCTAGCTTTCTAAGTCCTTGGATTAAATATGGTATAGCATTCTTCTTACCAACATATCCAACAATTCCACACATTATTACTTACATCCCTTCATATAGATATATTTTTGTTACAATTTTAATTTTGTTTTTTGTATATATCCATTTTGTAGCATCCGCCGAATTTTCGATAAACTACAACCTCGTCACCTTATATTAGGTCTGGCGCTAAATTATGTTTAAACCTCCTTCTAACATAATCTTTAATATAATTATATATGAAAAACATGTATTTTAGCAATAAAAAATAATAATTATTGTAAAAAAAAGCATTAATTGTTATAATTATAAATGAAAGAAGTGATTCTAATGAAAAGAATATTAACTGGTTTACAACCAAGTGGAGAATTAACAATAGGTAGTTTGATAGGAGGAATAAGTCAAACAATTAAATATCAAGATGAATATGAATCATTTATATTTGTTCCTGACTTACATGCAATAACAGTTCCCCAAGATGCAAAGCTATTACATGAAAGAATTAAAAAAAATGTAGCATTATATATAGCATCGGGCGTTAATCCAGAAAAAAATACAATATATATACAATCAGATAATTTATATCATACAAACCTTGCTTGGATTCTAGAATGTAATACCTATATGGGGGAAGCATCTAGAATGACACAATTTAAAGATAAGTCAAGTAAATTTAAAAACATTCCAGTAGGATTATTTACTTATCCTATACTAATGGCAAGTGATATCTTACTATATGATGCTGATTATGTACCGGTTGGTATAGATCAAAAACAACATGTAGAATTAGCAAGAGATATTGCTATTAGGTTTAATGGTAAATATGGAGACACATTCAAAATACCAGAACCATTAATTCCTAAAACAGGAGCTAAAATAATGGATTTACAAGATCCAACTAAAAAAATGAGCAAGTCAGAGACTAACCCTAAAGGAATTATTTACTTGTTAGATGACGAAAAAACAATTCGTAAAAAAATAATGAGCGCAGTTACAGATAGTGAAGCAAAAGTATGCTATGATCCTGAAAAAAAACCAGGAATATCAAACTTATTAACTATATATGCTTATTTCAAAAAAGTAACTATAGAGGAATCAGAAAAAGAATTCATAGGAAAAAATTATGGAGAATTTAAAACAAAAGTAGCAGATATAGTAGTAGAAGAATTATTAAAAATACAAGAAAAATATAACGAAATTATGAAAGATAATCAAATTGATATTATCCTTAATAAAGGAAAAGAAATAACTACAGAAATTGCCAAGAAAAAATACGAAGAAGTTGTTAAAAAGATAGGACTTGGTAGATAATGATATATTTAGATTATTCCGCAACAACACCAGTAGATAAAAAAGTTTTAGATACATATAATAAAGTTTGTCTAGACTATCCAGGTAATTCCAACTCTCTTCATAAATTAGGAATAGAAGCTAAAGAATTAGAAGAATATGCTACAAAAAGAATAGAAGAATTATTAAAACTAAAAAACAAAGAAATAATATATACATCTGGAGCATCAGAATCAAATAATCATGCTATTAAAGGAATATGTTTCAAATATAAAAATAGAGGCACACACATAATATCAACTAAATTAGAACATTCTTCAATTAAAACCACTCTAGATTATATAGAATCAAAAGGATTTAATATAGACTATGTAAAATTAAAAGATAATGGTGAAATTGATTTAGAAGATCTAAAAAGATTATTACAAAACAATAATACATTACTAATATCGATTTCAGCAGTTGATAGTGAACTAGGAATAAAACAACCCATTAGTGAAATAAAGAAGATATTAAAAAGCTATCCTAAATGTTTTTTCCATGTAGATTATACACAAGCTCTAGGAAAAATAGAAATAGATATGAATGATAGTGATTTAGCAAGTATATCATTACATAAAATATATGGATTAAAAGGTATAGGATTACTAATAAAAAATAAAAACATAGTAATATCACCACTAATACATGGAGGAAAAAGTACAACAATATATAGAAGTGGAACTCCAGCATTACCATTAATAGTATCTAGTATGAAAGCAATAGAATTAATTATTCCTAATATTAACGATAATTATATTCGTGTAAGCAAATTAAATAAATTAATAAAAGATAAACTAAATACTTATAAAGATATTCATATAAACAGTACAGAATCATCTATACCACATATACTAAATATAAGTATAGATAATATAAAACCAGAAACATTTATACATGCTTTAGATGAAAAAGAAATATATTTGGGTACGAAAAGTGCATGTTCTACAATTAATACAATGTCAGATTCTGTATACGAAGTAACTAAAAATAAGGATTTAGCAATGCATAGTATAAGAATAAGTTTATCGTATTTAACAAAAGAAGAAGAAATATCTACATTTTTAAATGCCTTTGATGAATGTTATAAAAAATTAAAAATGTAATATTTCTTTTTATTATCTTTTTTATAAAAAGTGCATATAATAATAAAAAAACATCTTGACTATTGAATAAAGTTTTGATAAAATACAAACATACCTCAAAAAAGAAGAAAAAGCAAAAAAAGTATTGACTTTTCGCATTCTTTTTGGTATTATATTGGAAGTCTTTTGAAAGAAAGGCTTTTATAAAGAGTTTATGTTCTTTGAAAACTGAGCAAAACGTCGATTTTTGAGTAAAACAGCAAACCCGCTGTGCCATTTGAAAAGGAGCACAACATTGGAATTTATAAAGAAAGAGAATATCATCGGGCTGTCCAATCCCGGAGTGGTTTCCAGACAGCTGCT
>JAFRIJ010000009.1 GCA_017432825.1 Bacilli bacterium | reverse complement strand
TTCCTACCCATAGATAATATGTTGTTCCTGGTACCATTGGTCCTGTTAAATCAATAGTTGATGATGTTGTCGTTGTTCCTGACGCACCAGAAACTGCTGTATATGTACTATTACTTGTACTTACTCCTATTGTATATCCATTACATGTTGTACAATTACTTCCATCTTTCTTTAATGTAACAGTTACTTTGTTTGTATTTGCTGCTGCGCTTGCAGTAGCTGTTATTGTCGAAGCACCATATAATTTTAATGTTGTAGAGGCACTATAACTGCTTGATGCGTTGTTGCTTCCAAATCCAGAACCAGTATCTCTAGTCCATACTGTTCCAGAAAAAGCGTATCCTGTGTTTGCAGTTGCTACTATTTCATGTCCAACAACACTGCTAATTGATGGTTGACTAAATGCAACTAAACTATTTCCATTTGATATGGAATTTCCATTTACTGTTACTGAAGTGTTTACTGTCATAACAGTTAATGTATAAAAGTTTATTGTTGTAGATGCAACTGTTGCACCAACAATTGCTGAGCCGCTATATAACATATTAGAGTTATTTGTACCTGCTGTTTTATGGTTTGCATCTTTTGCTACCCAAATATAGTAATGTGTTCCTGGCACCATTGCCCCCGTTATTTCTAAAGTGGATGAATTAGTCGTAGTACCCGTAAAAGAAGCAGTGTCATTAGTATTACTTGTACTTAAATGTACGACGTAACCACTACAATTTGTACAATTATTATCATCTTTCTTTATTGTAAATGTTACTTTATTTGTAGGAGCTGCTCCTGCAGTTGCTTTAATTGAAGTATTTGATGCACCTACAGTTACATTTGTACTTAATGTTGTTGCACTATCAAATGTTGCTGCTCCTGCTGTTTTACTCCATGTTGTAAATTCAAATCCAGTAGCAATAGAACCATTAATCGCTTGTTTAGCTCCTCCTAAAACAACAACACTATTTCCACTTGTTACTGAAGTACCATTTAATGTTAAAGAACTTACATTATCACCAGTCATTGTTAATGTATAGAAATTTACTGTCGCTGTTGCTGCAGTTGCTCCTGTAAATGATACTCCGCTATATGCAGTTGTAGTTTTATGGTTTGCATCTTTTCCTACCCATAGATAATATGTTGTTCCTGGTACCATCGCTCCTATTAAATCAATAGTTGATGATGTTGTTGTTGTTCCTGATGCACCAGAAACTACTGAATATGTACTATTACTTGTACTTACTCCTATTGTATATCCATCACATGATGTACAATTACTTCCATCCTTCTTTAATGTAACAGTTACTTTATTAGCGTTCCATTTTGCATAAAATGTCTTATCACCAGTATCACTTGTACTTACACTTGTTACAGCAGAACCAGAACAAGTACCTGTCTCATAGTATCCTCCAAATGTATAACCAGTCTTAGTTGGACTATCTAATGTTGCTCCAGTTCCATAAATATATGAAGTTGGATATCCATTTCCATGTGTTCCACTAAATGTTGTATTACCACAATCTTTATAAGTAATTGTATATTGATTACTTAATATAGCAGTTTCCACACCATTTGTAGTAGTTTTCTTTACATAATATCCAGTAGGAGTATTTACTATATTATCAGCAGAAAGATTTAACGTGTATCCCGTTCCGGCCGCAGATGTAACTTTACCATCATAGAAATTGAACGTAGCAGATTCATTTGCTATATATATACCATATTTATTTCCAGTTGATGATCCAGTCATATTAATTACTGGACTTGTGGTACTTACTCCCCCACCACTTGTTCCTAATGTAATTGTTCCAGTAGAATTATTCTTAATTCCACCTTGAGTACCATTAATTGTACCACCAGTAATAGATATTGTTCCAGTACTATTATTGTATATTGCATAATCATATGTTGATGTTACTGTACCAGCAGTAATTGAAGTTGTTCCTGTTGTATGATTATATAATGCATATGCTTTATCAACTGAAATTGTTCCTCCTGTTATTTCTATTGCCGGAGTTGTAGTGCCTGTTCCATTACCATTATGTATTGCATATCCATTTGCTGTTATAGATCCGGAATTCATAACTACTCTTCCATTTGCATCATCAATTGAAATAGCTGAGTCGTTCATATTTCCAGTTGTGTTACAAATAATTGAAGCACCAGATATAGTTAACGTACCCCTTGTAGTTATACTATGTCTAATTCCAGAACTACCCGCTGATCCTAAAGCCTTAACATTTGTATTAGTGTTAAGTGTTACATTTCCACCACTACGATTACTTATTATTATTGCATACCTTGAAGCAGCGGTATTTTGAATATTTAATACTCTAGTTGAAGAAGTTCCATTTGTAGTTAAAGTTCCATAATTATCTATTAATGGATTTGAAGACGAATCACTACTACCTGTCAATGTAGCCGCAGTAGAACTGCTATTATATATATCTAATGTGCCATTATTAGTTAATTTATATGATCCCATAGTAATAGTTTTACCATTTAAATCTAATTTAACACCCGTTTTACCAGAAGCAAGTGTTGCATTAGATGATTCAGTTACGTTATTTAAAGCTTTTATAGTTTGATTATTTGCAACATTAGATAATGCGTCATCCAAAGTTACATAATATACATTTGTACTTGTATTCTGATAGTTATTAGCAGTCCAATTAGCTGTCATTGTAACTGTTGCATTATTTGTAGTAGATAGATTTCTAAAATAAGTTGAAGTTACTTTAGTAGTTCCGTTCCATGAAGTAGTTGGAGTTGCACTTGTTCCATGTTTAGCAGTAGTTGTATCTAAATTAGTAGCAGTCCATCCTGCAAAACTATATCCTGAACAACTAGGATTATCAATTTGCATATCAGAATTATATGATACAGTTTTTTGATCATAAGTAGTTGTATTTAAAGGACATGCAGTTGAATTACTACTAGAAAAACTAACTTTATAACTAATTACACTACACTCTGCATGTAATGTCTGATCTGCTACTACTGACCATGCATTAGTTGTTGTATAATTTGTTACTGCAGTTCCAGTAAACGATCCATCTGCATTTAATACTTTACTTCCTCCACTTGTTCCACTATACCATCCATTAAACGTAAATCCTGTCTTACTTGCTGTAGGTATTGTTCCTGCTGTTGTATTCTGTATTCCTGTATATACTCCTGTTGCTCCCTTCTTTGTATATAACGTTTGATTTGATGCTGGTGTAACACAAGTTCCTTTTGTAAATGTTAATTTAGCATTGTTTATTGCAAAATTTACTGTTTCTGTTCCTGTATAAAATGCTTTAGTTGTACTATTATAAACATTCTTTCCTGTAAATGTCACTGTTGCATTTCCCACTGCTGTATTATTTGAACATGCTACACTATAATCTGTATTATTTGTTAATGTCGTACTTCCATCCTTAGATGTTGGTGTTGGACATTTTGCTGTATTATCAAATACATAACTTGTTGGACTTACAGTATTTGTTAAACTAGATACTGTTTTTGACCAGTGTGCATATAAATTACCATCATCATTAAATAATGTTGTACTTACTCCTGATACTATTTTTCCTGGATTTGTATCTCCAGATCCTTGAATAACCTTTGTTCCACCTGCTGCCGTTGTAAAATATCCTAAGAATGTATATCCAGTTCTTTGTGGTACTGTTATTCCATTCGCACTCGCTGTCATTTGTGTTGTAGCAGCACTATTAGTATAGTATCCTACTCCATACTTTTCATATATTGTTCCTGTTCCTGCTGTTGTTGCACTTTGATTATTTAATGTAATAGGATAAATATTAACAGTTGCACTTGCCGTTAATGTTGCTTCTCCTGCTCCCATTACTATATTTTGACTCTTTGTTCCAGCTGTAAATGTTGTTAGATCAGTTCCACTACTCTTTGTCCATGTACTCCATGTATGTCCCGTCTTTACTGTTGCATCTATTGCTATTGATTGTCCATTTGATAAATAGAATAATGCACTTGCTGGTGTTACTGATTCTATTCCTGTTCCAGCTGTTACTGTTAATTTATAATAATTTATATTCTTACTTGCTGTTCCTCCTGCTGTCGTTCCATTTGATAGTGTTACTCTTTGATTGCTATTTGCTACTGTTGTTTTTGCACTACTATTCTTTCCTGAATATATACAATATTCTCCTGCTGCTACTCCATTAAATGTTGTTACTCCATTTGTTCCAGATGTTGCTGTATATGCTGCAGTTGATGAACATGTTGAATTACTATATGCATGTAATTCTACTTTATATCCCGTTGTAGATGCATTTCCACCATTCTCTTTTATATTTATTGTTACTACATTTTGCTTACATACTGCATATAAATTTACTGTTGTATTCATACCTTCTGTTATTGCACTTGTTGGATAACTTCCTCCACTTGTATATGTAATTGAAGTCGCATTATCAGATGTATTCCATCCACATGTATATCCACTTCTTGTAACTGTTGGTAATGTTCCAGCTACCGCAGTCCAATTTGCAGTTAATGTTACAGTTCCACTTGTATCTCTTAAATTCTTAAAATATTTATTTGTTGTTTTAGAACCTGTCCATGCTGTATTTACGCTACCTGAGCTTGTTCCAGTTTTGGCATTTTCACCCAAACCATCACTACTACTTGATGACCATCCACCCCATCCTTGTGCTTGTGTTGTATCATTTCCTATTGTTACATTTCCACTCGTTGCATTTGATCCACTTGCTGAATTTGCATTTCCTTTAAATGTTAATGTTTTAGTTGGAATTGATGTTGTTCCAATTGATACAACTGAATTATATGTTCCACTTGCTGGTTTTGGATTAGGGTCTGTTCCATTATTCATATCATATGCTATTGTATATGATATTGCATTCCATTTTGCATATAAAGTTATTTCTGTAGTATAACTACTATTTATTTCACTAGGTATCTTTTTATAAATATTATTTATAAATACACCACTTGTGTTTACATAATTAGTTCCGCCACCATTAGTTGCAGAATAATATCCACCGAATGTGTAACCTGTCTTAGTAGGTTTAGTTATAGTATAATTTGCTAAACATGTACTTAAATTAGCATCTGTATAATAATAACATCCTTCAGTTACTGTATCAAATTTATACCATACAGCAGTAGTTCCTGCTGTTGTTGCACTCTGATTATTTAAATTTATTTTATATGTATTTGGAGTGCACTGTGCATATAAAGTAACTGCAGCAGCACTATTAGCAGACGGAGTATAATTAGTAGCTTCACTATCATAACTAGTACCAGTTCCATCTTCTTCTGTATTCCAATTACAAGTATAACCTTTTTTCGTAACACTAGGTAATTTATCCAATTTAACTGGCGTCCAATTAGCAGTTAAATTAACTGTAGCACCAGCAGTTGTGCTTAGATTTTTAAAATAAGTAGTAGCATATGCAGTAGTATTTGTACTTGCATTTGTCCATCCAGTTGTAGGTGATGAACTATTTCCATATTTTGCAGTACTTGTATTTAAACCACTAGCACTTGTCCAACCAGCAAATGTTTGAGCTTTACTTGTAGCACTACCTACAGTAGCTCCTGTACCATTAGCATCTCCCGTTACAGTTACTGTCTTTGTAGCTTTAACATTAAATACAGAATCAAATGCTATATTAGTAGTTTTAGAAGCTGTAATAGTTCCACCATTAGCAGTTGTGCTAATATTATAACTAATAGGATTCCACTTAGCATATAAATTTGTACTTGCACTTGGTCTATATTGACTACCACCATTTCCAACATTAGAAGTCAATTCAGAATTACTATACCATCCACCAAATGTAAATCCTGTTTTTGTAGGAGTTGGTAACGTAATAACTTTAGAAGCTGTCCACTTAGGATATAAAGTATGGTTAACAGAAGAAGTTACTTCAGTATTAGCAGTAACAACATTAGTAAATCCTGTTTCTTTATACCATCCACCAAATGTAAAACTAACTGTATCAGTTGTAGTACTATTTCCACCAGTAGCTCCATTATAATTATATGTAACTACAGCATTATTTCTTACAGGTGTAGGAAGAGTGCCATACTTATCTCCTTCTATAACTTTCTTATATTTAGGACTAACCGTAGTATCTCCCTCAGTAGTATCAAATGTAACATAAATATCACAAACTCCTAAAGTAGCAACCATAGATGATGTTTGCATAGCAGTAGGATTACTCATAGTTCCATCTATATATATAAAGAAATAATATTCATATCTACTATTATTAGGTAAATTAATAGAAGGCACTAAAGTATTATTACCAATATGCACATTTTTAAAATTACCTTCAGCAACTGCTTCACATCCAGAAGCTCCAGCTTGACAATTATTAGCCCCATTAGTCTTATCAACCACTAATTTATACTTAAATGATTCATGTTTTAAAGCATCATCAATAGAAGAAATATTCATAGTAATAGAAAATGTTGTATCTTTATTAGCAACATTATTTACCTTAAATTTATGTAATACTCCATCCTTATAATCATTAACAGGTGATAAATTGCTTATACTAGAATTAATATCTGTTTCACAATAAAAATATTGATCATTTATATTAAAAGTAATATCTGTATTAGAACTCTGCCATGAATAATAAGCATAAGATAACGATGTAACAGTAATAGAGAATAATATTAATCCGACAATAAAACCAATAATTTTTCTTTTATTAAACATATACATCACTATCCTTTCCTATTTTATTGCAAGCAAAAAACCCAATTCTATTTTATGCATAATAATTATATCAAAAATAAATAAAAAGCACAACCTTTTTTATACAAAAAGTGTGCTTTTTTTACTAAAAAATTATCTTACTTTATTATTATTTTTTCTTTCATTTAATAATATTTCAGCTAATAAAACTAATCTATCATATCCATTTATTTTCTTATTAACAAGTTTTATTACATTTGGATTTTGTTTTATAGCTTCTATTGCTATTTCTTCATAATTATCTATAGTACTATCTACAAATTCAATTAAATATCCATCACGTCTTACAGCAAATAACATTATTTCTTTGTAACCTTTAACTCTTTTTGATATATACTGAATTACTTGACCGTTAATCTTAATAGCTTCTATTGCTATTTCTTTATAAGATTTGGTAACAGTACTAACAAACATAATAGCTTGTACTCTTTGTCTTACAGCTGCTATTGCTATATCTTTATAATAATCTAATTTATAATCTACAAATTCAATTGCTAATCCATTCTGTTTAACAGCTTCCATAGCAACCTTTTTATAATTATCTATAGTATTATCTACATATTTAATAGCATTTCCATCTGTTTTAACAGCCATCATTACAACATCATAATAACATTTTAATGATTTATCAATATATTGTATTGCATTAGCATCAATAGTTACAGCTTTCATAACAATATCTTCATAACCATCAGTAGACTTATCTACATACTGAAGTGAAACACCAGCACAACTTACAGCTTCCATAGCTATTTCTTTATATCCATCAGTAGACTTATCTACATATTGAATAGCAAATGCCCTACTCCTAACAGCCTCCATAGCTATTTCTTTATATCCATCAGTAGACTTATCTACATATTTTAATTCATATCCACTACATTTTACAGCTTCCATAGCAATTTTCTTATAATTATCTATTGATTTATCAATATACTTTAAAATATCAGGATAAATATTAGAAAATTTTATCCTATCATCAACATTATTAAAAGATAAAAAATCATCTTTTTTATTTCTCTTATCCCTAATTTCTCTAATTCTTTGATCTCTAGCCCAACCAAATCCTTCTATTTCACCATCTAATTCATAAATAAATCTTATATCATCCTCAGTAAAGTTAATATTAAATTTAAATTTTTTATATAATTGAGATAATTTCTTTACATCAAAAATAATCTTCATATATTTTTTTTGTTCTTTATCACTTAATTCAAAATCCTTTAACTTCTCTTGAACAACAACTTCTAAACCATCTTCAATATTTTGTCCTTCTGCTATACCTCTAATTTCTCCAACGTTTTCTTTATCCATTCTAATTGCAATTCTAGGAACTTTATATTCATTATTCTTATCTTTTGTACAATAAACATAAAAGTCTCCACCCATATATTCAATATTTCCACATATTTGATTCTTAGCAGTTAATTCGGAACCAGCAGTACACCATTTTGTATTATATCCTTGTAAAGAATTAAATAATCTTAAATATTCAGGAACTTTTCCTTCCATAATTTTTCTTTCTGCTTCACTTTCAGTCTCATAATTATATTTAACCCATACACCATCTATCATATCACTATTAGAAATAATACCATCTTTCTTCCTAGATAGTAAAGTAACATATAACTTACTAAAATTACCAGAATCTACTATTTTTTTTAAACTATCATCATCTACTTTTTTACTACCAACATATAACATAATCTGTTCAATACACTTATCTAATATTTCAGGATCAACTTCAACAAATGGTGCTATGGTTTTTTTACTTCTTTTTTGATACATACCACTATTAATATCAAAACTACCTATTTTTAACATTCCCTGAAATGCCCAATACTTAGCCCACATAGGATATTTAGCCCCGTCAGAAATTAAATAATCAATCCATCTATCTAATGACTCTTCTTGTTTTTTTATAATATCATCATTAAAATAAGATAAATCTTCTTCTTTTATACAATATTTTCTATGATAAAAATCCTTCAATCTATTTAAATCATATTCTCTATTAGATACCTTATTATGTACTCTCTCTAACCGATCCATATACCTTTTTACAGATTCATTCTTATCCTTACTACCTTTAGCAGTATGCAGTACTTCTTTACTTAAATTTAAATCTTTATATAATCTATTTAAAAATTCTTCACCTTGCATAATACACCTCATCTAATAAAATTATATCAATAACAATACCATTAATCAATAAAAAAGATAATTCTTAATAGAATTATCTAACAACCCTCTTCTGCATTTTAGAATTAATTAATAATACTAAAGATAATGGACTAATCTTTGTAAATATATAATTTAATTTCATATTAGGAGGAATAATAATTAATTTCTTCTTAAACATATTATTTATAGCATAACAAGCTGCATAATTAGAATCTATCAAATTAGTATTAAATTTAACATTAGCAACATTAGAAAAATTAGTATCAATAGGACCAGGACAAAACAAAGAAATATTTACATTACAATTATCCTTTTCCAATTCCTTATAAATTGCTAATGTCAAATTCAAAATATAAGACTTAGTAGCATAATATGTAGCCATATAAGGACCAGGCATAAAAGACGCCATAGAAGCAACATTCATAATATAGCCCCTATTATTCTTAATCATATCCCTCAAAAATAATTTAGTTAAAATATGATACGCTCTAATATTAACATTAATCATATTCATCTCTTTATTTAAATCGGTCTCACTAAAATTACCCGCATCTCCAAATCCAGCATTATTAATTAAAATATCAATATTCTTATCCTTAAGTAAATCATATAACTTATAACAATTATCACTAATAGATAAATCCATCTCTATACAATATACTCTATCCTTGTACCTATTAAATATCTTATTTAAATCTTTTTTATCAGTAGATACTACAAATAAATTATAACCAAGTTCTAACAAATATAAAGCCATACACTTACCAATACCACTACTAGCACCAGTTATTAAAACATTCATCATAGATATGGTTTTAAAAACTCTATATTTTTTTTACCAAACTCTAACAACTCACGAGCTAAATCTAATATATCTTTTTCACAATCATCTTTATATCTATCTATCTTCTTAGATATATCCACATTACCAGCAGTAAATCCCTTAGTAAGCATATCAGCAACCCTCGAATCACTATTATCCTTCATCATTTCCATATTAATACCCATTTTAGACATCATATCAGTAATAATTCCTTTACTCTTAGGTTCCATTTTATATTTTTTTAATAATTTTTCTGCCTTCTTAAGATAATTTTCATATCCTTTTAATTCTCCTTCAACTACCTTCTTTATCTTATTATCTTTACTATTTAATATTTTTATTAAATTAGTGCAACTCTTAACCCCCATATCTGCATTCTGATATATATACTCTAACATCTCATTATTCTCATCCATAATATCATCCTTTCAACTATATTATGAACACAAAAAAAATATTTATACAAAAAAATAAAGTAGAAAACTACTTTATTGAGATATAGGAAATTCAATCTTTCCCATATGTTTATATTTCTTAATTTTAATATCTTTTAATTCCCTAGAATTATCAAAGCTAAAGAAATCCCTTATTCGAGGATTTAACCATAATTCAGGCTTACACCCATTAATAATCATATCAATAGTATTTCTTTCAAAAATAAGTTTATTTTTTTCTTCCTCAGAATATATAGAATAAGGATTAGTTAACATTAACTCCAAATAATCAAATCTATCCCTAAGATAACTAGAAGCCAAAGAATTAATTTCATTATAATAATTCCATCTATTAATTTGTTCATTTACACCATCAATCTGATTAACATAAATATGAGCATCTTTAATAGAATAATTAATCTTACCAGGAATTAAATCAGTAACATGTGCTACCATACTAAGTAAAGTAGCATATTGTGTAACATTAAATGGTAACCCTAAAGGAACATCACAACTTCTCTGATGAACAGATAAATTTAATTTATCACTAGTCACATCCCATTCCGTAGACCAAACACAAGAAGGAAGCACAGCTGTATTTAAAAACTCATCTTGCCATAAACTCTTAACCATTCGCCTATCTTCTTTATTTTTCTTTAAAGTATTAATTAAATTTTGAGTATGTTTATATCTATTAACAATATAACCATAAGCAGTACCAATAGTATAAGCATATTCCTTACCATAATATTTAGCACCAATAATATTTTTACCAGGAATTAAACTCTTAGCTTTCATCACTCTCCCCTTATTATCATACCTAAAAGTTAAATTACCAGGATCTGTAACAGAACCACTCAAAGCATCCATAACAACAACTTTTCTATTAGCATCAAAATAATCATTATTATTATCATAGATACGATAAATACCATCCTTATCAACCATCCACTCATCCCATATATGAACTCCTCTATCATGTAGAAGTCTCACATCATTAGATTGCATCTGCCATATCCATAGCATCTCTATAATAGCGTTCTTATAAAAAGTTTGTTTACTCTGTAAAATAGGAAATTCTTTCTCCAAATCAAACTCAAAATTATGACTAGGAACTTTAATAGTATTAATACCAGTCCTATTTCTAACCTCATATCCCTCATTTAAAATCTTCTTACATAATTCCAAATAATCTTTATCAAACTTTGTCATAATATCACCAGAACAAACATAACATATCTTAATTATTTAAACAATATAATTAACTATTAATTTAAATATAATACATCTATATCAACAAAAGTATTTATACCATCAACCTTACCATCACTACATAATTGCCACATATCGTATTTACCCTGATATTTAATTATTCCATAATTAGCTAACCAAATATTCTTATAATCATTATTAAACCAAATATTTTCTAAATAATATTCACTAGAATATAAATTAGATTTATAACCACTATTATTTATTTCTAACATAAAAGATTTAGCAATATTATTTAAAGTATTTAAACTAATATTATAAGAATTAAATGAACTCCAATTCTCCCAATCAAAAGATATAGGTAATTCAATATCATAATCCTTAATATTATCTAAAACAAATTTTGCTTGTTCCCTAGCTTCCTTAACATTACTAGCATGAGAATAAAAATATATACCCACCTTTAATCCATTATCTATAGCACCCTCTATATTATTCTTAAAGTATGGATCAATAGTAATATTTTCTCCTTTATTAGATTGTCCTCCAATCTTTAATATAACAAATTCCACATTATTATCTTTTAATTTTTTAAAATCAACTTCTTCTTGCCATTTAGATATATCTATTCCAATTAATGTATTATTATTTTTATATTTCTTATAAATATCCTTATAAGATACAAACTCCAAAGAATTGTTACTATCAATTTTTTTATTATCTTTAATAACTCTTAAATTAAAATACTTAACAGAAGTATTATTACTCTTATCAGTAGCCTTCATAGATAACGGATACACCCCTACCTCATCCATATTATAACTACCATCTATCTTACAATCTACATCATCATCCCAATCATCAGCACATAATATAACATCTTCTAACTTCTTATTAAAACCCTCTGTAACAACATATTCATTATTAACAAGAATAGTAGGTTTAGTAACATCTTTAATTTCAATATTAAATTTCTTAACCTTATAAAACCCATACTTATTCTTATAAATAATCTTTAATTCCTTTTTACCAACATAATTAGTATCAATCTTATGATTATTCTCTAAACTACCATCCAAACTCAAAATAAAATCCTTTAAATACACCTTATCTCTAAAATTGCATGATAACTTAGGAGATAAAATAATACCTGTAGTACTAATAATAATATATAACATCAAAGATAAAAGAAGTGCTGTTAAAGATAACAAAAATAAAATAATTACTCTTTTATTTAATAATTTATCCATAAACATTCCTCCTCTATTATCCTCATATTATTATAACATCTTTTCTCAATAAAAAAACAAAATAGATTTCAAAAGAAATCTACTTGTCATAAAATGTAAAAACAAATTAAAAAGGTAATTTAAAATTTCCATTCTTCATCATCTTCATCATCTTCTTCATTTCTTCAAACTGAGTAAGTAACTTATTAACATCAGCAACACTCATACCAGATCCCTTAGCAATTCTCTGTTTACGTGATGCTTTTAACACCTCAGGATGTGCTCTCTCATATGGAGTCATAGATAAAATAATTGCCTCTATATGAGCCATCTGTTTAGGATCAACCTTAACATTATTAAGTCCCATCTTTTTCGCGCCAGGAAGTAACTTAATAATATTTTCAAGTGGGCCCAATTTCTTTATTTGTTTTAATTGACTAAGAAAATCTTCTAAATCAAAAGTTCCCCTATTCATCTTCTTAACTAAATTTTCAGCATCTTTCTCATCTATTTCACTAGAAACTTTTTCAACTAAAGATAAAACATCTCCCATACCAATAATACGAGAAGCCATTCTATCAGGATGGAATTCAGACAAACCATCCATTTTTTCACTAACACCAATAAATTTAATTGGAATATTAGTTAAATGCCTAACAGATAAAGCAACACCACCCCTAGTATCACCATCTAATTTAGTTAAAATAACACCAGTTAATTTTAACTTATCATTAAAACCAGTTATAACATTAATAGCATCCTGTCCCATCATAGCATCTATAACAAGTAACACCTCATGAGGATTAATAGCATCTTCTATATTGGAAAGTTCATCCATCAAAGTTTCATCTATCTGTAATCTACCAGCAGTATCTATTAAAACATAATCATAATTATTTTCTTTAGCATAATTAACAGCATTCTTACTTATTTCTACCGGACTATTCTTCCCCTCAGAATAAACCTCAATATTAAGCTCTTTACCAATAGTCTTTAACTGATCTATAGCAGCAGGTCTATATATATCACACGCTACTAAAAGAGGTTTCTTCTTATGATTCTTTCTCAAAAAATTAGCTAACTTACCAATAGTAGTAGTCTTACCAGATCCTTGTAATCCAACTAACATTAAAACAGTAGGATTCTTCCCAACCTCTAAAGGAACAGAATCTCCTCCCAATAACTCAGTAAGTTCATCTCTAACAATTTTAACAAATTCCTCACCAGGAGATAATTTAGAATTAACATCACTACCCAAAGCTTTTTCCTTAACATTATTAGTAAATTCCTTAACGACTTTATAATTAACATCAGCTTCTAAAAGAGATAACCTAATCTCTCTCATCATTTCTGATATATTATCTTCAGTAATTCTTCCATATCCCTTTATCTTATGCATAACATTTTGTAATCTATCACTTAAGTTCTCAAACATATATATCACCTAGTAATGATTATATACTATATTTTATTTTTTTTCTATAAAATTTACTAAAAAGCTTGATTTTTAACTAAATATCTTATATAATTAATACGTGCTCAAAAAAGGAAAATAATTTTTATTTTTCATGCGGGTGTAGTTTAATGGTAGAACTTCAGCCTTCCAAGCTGACCACGTGGGTTCGATTCCCATCACCCGCTCCAAAAGATAAAATCGTCGCACTAATTTGGTGTGGCGTTTATTTTTTTAGAAATAAGCAAGCAAGGTGGTATTACTCCCACCATAACAAAAGGAAGTAAAACAAAATGAGACTTGCTGGAATAAATGACATTTAAGCTAAAATCATTTTAAAAGGAAGAGTTGCTCTTCCTTTTTAGATTGTATTACTTTAAATTATATTTTTGTTTAAAACTTTTAATATATCTTTTTCTCATAGCAGGCATTATTTGTGATGCGATTTCTACAGAAACTTCATCCATACCCATTGAACTTGTATCTAGTAAAATCGAATCTTCTACACTTGTTTCAAATAATTCCTGTAAATCCCTTAAACTTCTATTATATTCATTTAAATTATCAATGTTTAAAAAGTTTCTTTTTTCCAGTGCTAAACTCGAGTTATAATCTCTTTTTAATGAAATTAGTGGCTCAGCATATGTAATAACTAGAAAATCTATTAACTTTCTCGATAATTCACTATACTTCTCTCTTGATTCAACGTATAGTTCTTCTGGCATATCACCACGAATATATCTTCTATAATTCCAAATCTGTCTATCATTTATAGATCTATCAATTAGAATTATTTCTTTACCAGAATTAAGTGCCTCTTCTAATTGTCTTGTAACTTCTTCTATTATTGCCATATTTGATTCAGTAGAACTTACATCTTTATATTTTTGTTTAAATACTTCTTTATAATATCTAGATGTGGTAAATTCTTCAATTATAGTAGTATTAAAGCCACCCTTTTTAAAGAAATCATATAGATTATTTATTGTAGTAGTTTTACCAGTTCTAGGTGTACCACTAAATTCAATAACAAATGGTTTTGATAATGCACATAATGCTTTTAATTTTTGTAGTTCCACCTTTTGAGCATGTAGTTTTTTTAGTTTTTCATAATATTCTCTATTATCATCAAAAATAGTATCTCTTAAATATAAATCTTCTTTTTCAGCGAATACAATATCTAATACATTTTTAAGTCTTTTAAATATAGGTAAATTTTCATCTTCACCATAAATTAAACTTTCATATACACTTGTATAATACCATTTCTGCTGTTCTTCGCCTCTCTTAAACGCTGAAAAATCTCTATTTCCACTTTTTTGAAATTTAAGCATTAAGTCTTCTAAATTATTTATCTTATCCGCACAAATAACTAACTTATTTCTTAAAGGTAATTTTTTAGTTTCTTCAATAGTGTGTGCTTTTCTTTCTTCCCAAGACAATGATTTATCTGGTTCTGATGCACCCATAACTAAATTTGCAACTTCATCACCAAATTCTCTTTTTATATCTTCAATAGTATATTTAGTATCTTCTACGACATCGTGCAAATAACCTGCAGCTACTACTGCTTCATCATAGCCATATTCTTCTAATAGCATACCTACACTAATAGGATGTATTATCATAGGTTTATCGGGTTCACTTTTTCTGATTTGCCCCATATGAGCATTTATTGCAAATATTTTTGCTTTCTCTTTTAAATCCATAATTCTGTTTACCTCCAAATACTTTTTAGCAAACTCCCATTTATTCTTTGAAATTGTTTCAACATCTCGTTTAAATTGTTCATACTCTTCATCATAACAGTAATTTTTAGCATAACCATTACCACCATACTTTTTAAGCATATGATTATAAGAACGCTCAACCATTTGGAATAAATCTAAATCTGGGTAATGTTTAGTAGTATAAGAATGAGTTCTTTGCAATACAGAATCAATACTAGTTGTTCTATCAGCTGATGAAATTATTTTACCATAATCACTTCTAGGTTCATATTCTAATGATGCTCTATGATCTTCTATCGCTTCTTTTATAATTGTTCTTTGTTTATCTTCAAAGAAAGCTTTCATTTTTTCATTTTCATAAAATAGATTAGCAGATAATACTTCATGGTTATCTTTATCTATATGATGTGCTATATCATGAAAAGAAGCAATGGCATATACCATATCAAGATTTATATTTGGAAATTGACTAGCAAATCTTAAACTTCTTTTAACAACATACTGAATGTGTTCAATGCCATGACCAGAATCATTATTTTTATATATTGGTAATATCTGTTGTTCAATATAATCTTTTAACTCTCTATTAATTGCTTCCATACAACACCCCCAGGCAAGAAATCAACTAATAAAATTATACTATATAATTGCTAATTATTCTAGATTTTATCCTATCTTTTTACAATCCATTCACCTTTTTTAGTAGCACCTCTTCTTTCAATTAATCCCATTTCTATAAGTGTCTTTATATTTCTTTGAACAGTTCTAATATTAACACCTAGTAGTTTTGACAATGTCTCTTGTGTAATAGTTGGTGAATCTAGCATTAAATTAATAATAGATTTTTGAGTTTCAGTTAATTCTGTAAGTTCTTCAGTTTCTTCTCTAAACTTATCTTTATTAAATGGAAAAGTAACCCTAATAAAGTTTGGAAAAAATTCAAATGATTTTTTATCATAACTTTGAAGTATTCTTATTATACCTGTACCCATTTGTTCAACTAAATCTAAATCATTAAATACTTTCATTAGTTCTTTATTTTTAGGTAATGAATATCCTTCTAAAAATTCTTCTTTTGTAGTAGATGGTTGAATACCGCCATTTGATGATATTACCAATCTATCACTAAACATTTCAAACTTTGGAGCATATTCATTAGACCAATCATTATGTACAATTGCATTAACAACTGCTTCTCTTACTGCTGCAAAATCATACATTTTAATTTCTTTTCTTTCAGGGTATTCTATTTTTGTAAATATCCTATTTTCTATTTCTATCTTATTTAAAATATTCTTTGTTGCTTTAACAATAGAACAATTACCAAAATCTTCATTTTCTATTAAATCAACTGCGTTAGTGCCTTCGTATTTACCAAATCTAATAGATATTGTATTATTGTCAGCAAGTAAATAAGCATTATAATTATATTTACCATCATCAGTATATAAGTCTAATTGCTTTAAAAAATTATTATTAATATTAAAGCCTTTTTCTTCATAATATATTTTTAATTGACTAAAAGTTAAATCTTGTTTAGGTGATACTATATTTCTTAATGAAGTTCTTGTTCTTTTATTAACTCTATTATTAATCATATCATAGGGCATACTTTGTATTGAACTACCAACTCTAATAAAGCAACTATCTGGTGTCATTCCCATACCTTTAATGTAATATGGATCATCACTACCACGAGCAATAATCACTTTAATATATTTCTTATTATTTTCTTCCAATACAACAACATCATATAATCCTAATGTTGATGGCATTATATTATCTTTTATTCTATCCTTAATAGTCCTTTGTAATAAATCAATATTACCATTTATTCCAACAATATCACCTTTATCATTAACACCAATGTAAATATTACCACCATTAGTATTCAAAAATGATATAACTTCTTCTTCAAACTTATCTGTTAATTTAACTTTAAATTCATTTCTTACATCTTCAATTACATCTATCATTTTTACCTCCTGATTCTTGTAATCTAATTATACCATGCCGTAAGAAATGTTGCAAGAAAATGTCGTAAGAAAGTTATTAAATGTATATTAAAATTTCTTGGAATTTCACAAAGGTTTCTCAGTAAAAGTTTTTCATAATGTAGTTTGTTTGTCGTAAGAAATGTCGCAAGAAAATGTCGCAAGAATGTATTAATATTTCTTCTAGTATTTTCCTAATAAATTTTCTAATATTTTGCCTATTAATAAAGACTTATTTTATGAAAAATGATATAATACAAATCAAGGAGTTGATATTATGAATGACCCAATTATTACACAAATGGCAGCAAATTTAGCCGAGGTAGCGGCAAGAAATGGTGCTAGTATCATTTCAAATAAGATTAAAGCCGCTAAAGCAAAAAGAGATAATAAGGCAACAATAAATGAACTAGAAGAAATTATATCAGATTTATTAGCTGACAAAGCTGAAATTCAAAGAATAGCTCAATCTTATGAACAAGAGTTAGTTTCTCAAAAAATCACAGAAGATGATATTAAATATATTACAGAAAATATTTTACCTATATTTAGTGAATTTATTCCAAATAAAGTTGAAATAGAACAATTAGAAAAAATATTATCTGTTGAAACACTTACCATTATGCAATTAATAGGTTTTAATTATAAACAAGCAATCGGAGAACCTTTAACTCTACTAACTAGAAAAGCAATAGAAGCAAAAATTCCAATGGATTCTAAAACTAATGCAAATTATGTACTAGCAATGGCTAATTTAGCACAAGATGAAAAAGCAACTAAAAGATATTACCAATTAACAGGACAACCTATTCCGAAAGAGGAAAATGACGAATAACATTTAATTTTAGAAAAAGTATTGTAATAAATTTTATATCTGCTATAATTTATTTAGTTGATTTAATCAAACAACTTTGGGAGTATAATTTTTCGAATATAAGTAAAGTTATCGCTCCATTTGTAAAAATCGTCGAACTAGTCGACGTTTTTTGTTTAATATCAAAAAAGTGCATTGCTATGTACTAATTCATATTTTATATCCATTTTTGACAAAATGTAACGTTTTTTTACACAAAATGCACTGTTTTTTTAAATTTTAGTGCATTTTATATTGACTAAAGTAATTTCGTGTTATATAATTAGGTAAAGAAAGAGGTGTTTATATGGAACCATTTAAACCATCAAAATTGCCTATAGAATATAATATTGATAAAGATTTACTTAAATTGATTTCTGAAGCTAATGAAAAATATGGTGAATATAAATCTTTAATTAATACACTGGAATTTGATTCAAGATACTTTTTAGATTCAATATTATTAAGTGAAAGTTTAAAATCGACCCAAATAGAGGGAACCCAAATTTCACAAGATGAATTATTTTATCTTAAATACCTTCCTCAAACGGATGATAATAAAGAAATACAAAATCTAAAAGATTCTATTGAATATGCTACTAAATATCTTAATGATAACCATAAAATAGATTTAAAACTAATTAATAATATGCATAAAATTCTATTAAATAGTGTTAGAGGCAGCGAAAAGGAACCAGGAAAAATAAGAACTACTCAAAATTGGATAGGAGGAAAAGGGTCTACATTGGAGACAGCAATTTTTATCCCTCCTATTCCAGAAGATATTCCTTTTTATCTTTCTAATTTATTAGAATATATGAACGATGCATTTATCGATCCAATTTTTGTCAATCTTGCTATTTCGCATTCTCAATTTGAAACCATACATGCCTACAGGGATGGTAACGGGCGATTAGGACGAACACTTATTCCGATTCAATTATCATTATTAAGTAATAGTGAACCAATATTATTTTTATCAGAAGTAATTGAAATATACAAACCTAGTTATCATAAATTTTTAAACGAGAGTCGAAAGGGAAATATGCTTGGATATATTAAATTCTTTTTGCAATGTGTAATTGAGCAATGTAATAATTATATTATAAAAATTAATTCTATAAAGAATATTTATAAAAAAGATATGGAAAAAATCAAACAAATAAACGGTAATTCTGTTTATAGAATAATGCCAGTAATTATGAAGCAAATAATATTTACAAAAAAGGAAGTTGAAGAACAATCTGGTGTTTCACGAAATGTAGTTTCTAATATTATTGATCAACTTGTTGAATTAAAAATAATTGAACCAGACATGACATATGCAAAAAAAGCATTTAGGTATTCTGAAATATATGATGTTTTTGTAGGCAAAGATATGTTATAATGTTATCGAATTAAGCTTTATCCCTTTTTTACATATTGAAAGTGAGCAATTTTTCTCAAACGAGATACATAATTGCTCCATAGTGAAATTTACTCGAACTAATAGTTCGAGTTTTTATTTACAAAATTAATAATTATGATATAATATAGGGCACCAAAAGGAGTATTACTATGAATACAGATGAAAGAAAAAAAGAAATAATAGACAAATGGTTTAAAGAATATGTTGAAGAAGAAAGAATACAAAACGCCAAAATCAAAATAATGATGTCCAATACAAGCTATATGGAATGGATAATTGATTTTACAAAAGATAAAGAAGGATTCTCAGATGAAGATTTATACTTTTTTAAAGGTTCAGAAAAAGAAAACATTGAAAAGCTAGGGTTATTTTATAAAGGAATAGATACATATGCAAAAGCAAATCACATCTATCCAAAATTAAATGAATATGGACGCTATTATAAAGTAAAATATAATAATGCTAGTTTTCAAATAGGAATTGTTGAAGGTCAAGGAATAACAGTATACTTTTGTAATAAATCATCATTAAAAAATAATGAAGACTTTATAGACTTTAATGATATTTTATCAAATAAAAAACAAGATAATGTAGATTTAATTAATTTCACTCTAAAAACACTATCAAGTGATATAAAAAAGGCATATAAAATAGGAGTCCCACTAGAAGCAATAGAAGGAACATTTAATAACACAATTGGACATTTAAAAAATAAAAGAAAAACAAAAAAATTAATAAAATAAAAATCCCTAAAAGAAGGATCTAATATGAAAATAGTTAATTTAACAGGAATAGCACTATATAATAATTATCCAGTAGGTACATTAATTCCAAAAGAATTAAGAAATTATAAAGAAACTTGGATTAACTATAATAAAATATTAAGATAATAATAAAGAACAATTACGAAAGTAATTGTTCTTTATTTATATAATTCACTTTAAAACCAACTAAAGCTATATAATTATCTTTTTTTTCTAGTCAATGAATCAATTTGATTCTCTACTAACATAATCTTACTATTTATATTAACATTAGCATCCATAAGCTTTACCAACTTTGCTTTTAAATATTCCAATGTTTGTGCCTCATAATTTAAAAAAATCTTTCTATCATATGAATCAATATAAGTATCAGAATAAGTCTTGAAATATTTATAGTAGCTCCTACTATCCTTAGAAATCCATCTTAAAAAATCAATTAATCTAATGTTTCTATCATACACATTTGAATAACTTACATAGTTTTTAAAATCACTAAAAACAGGAGCAACTCTCTCAGCTTGACAACCAAATAATCTCGCAAAATTAAGGTATTCATTATCATTATTTGGTGTACTAAAAACTAAAGCACTACTCATACTCTCTTTAATGTTAATACTTTTATCAAAAAAAGGTTCAACATATAAAGATTCATTAAAATATTTATACCTTAATACCGATACTAAGCACAATAATTGAGCCCTAGTAATGTAAGAACATCCAATAAAGAAACTATCATCTAATTTAGTATTAAATAATTCTTCTATTGTGTTTATTTTCTTACTCTTAAGTAATCTAACATAAGTAGCAGTAGAATTATAATATTCTGAATCTTTAATTAACATTTTATTTAATTCTTGCTTTTTCATGATTAATCCCCCTATATTAAATTTTTCCCCTCTTACAAGGCTACATATTATACACATTTTTATATTCTTTGTCAACTTTAGGTTGATTTTTGCAAAAAAAAGATAAAGAATAACTCTTTATCTTTGCTTAACACCATATAATTCATTATGTTTATATACATTATCCATTATATCATCTAAATATATAATTTCATCTACTCCATCAGTATTCTGAGCATGAAAACATTCTCTACCTTGAATAATTCTATAATCCATAATATCTTTATTTTTATTAATTAAATCATCAATATAACTATTAATAGTATGTTCTTCCCATCCATCTTTAATCTTGTTATCAATTAAATTATATAAATACTCTTCAATTCCTCTTGAAAAAGAAGTAGTTTCACCATTTAATTTACTTTTATAACAGAATAATTCATTATCGGCAATTTGAATATAATAGTAAGGTTCACTAATTTTATTATCTACCATAATTTTTACTAAATAAGGGATACCATTATTTATATAATCAGAATAATTGCCATTACAACTATTAATAATATTATTGCAATAAAAATCCAAACCAGAATATCCTTCTCTATTAAAACAATTTAATTTTCTATTCAATGCTTTACTAGTTAAAACATCTGTAATTAATTCATTAAATGATTCCCCTAAAGTTCCAGAAGTAACAACAATACCATTAGAATCTATTGTTAAAAATGGAGATGTTGTCGTACAATAAATCTTCTTTCCATTACTATCAATTAACGCACTTTGTGACCCTTGTCCTAACAACTCTTTACATAAAGAATAAACATGAAGATCAATATCCTTTAACACTTCTTTTCCATTAAGACAAACTTCATTATTAAAACAATTAAAAGTAGATATAGATGCTTTTTTATATCCATATTCTACATATCTTAAATTAATATTTTTTAAATTATAATATAAAGGATATAAATTATAATTAACACCACTATATTTTAAATGCTTAATTAATTCAATAAGCTTACCACCAATTCTACCCTCTAAAGACTTATTTTCTCCAATAGCATCAATTAAATCATTCCAAGTAACTTCTTTATAATCACTTATATATTTATTTAATTCAGAAGGAGTACAAATTACATCATATTTCATATTACCAAACATATTCTTTGTAAGACCCAATCTATTATTCTCTTTTATCTTATCTGGATTAATACTTTTAATATAATAAACATAAGATAAATCATTACATTGTTCTACACAAATACCATTATCTTCTAATTCTTTTATAGTATTAGCTAACTCATCAACAGTATATTCAGTAGATACCTCCGTTGTTGATTTAGTATCTTTATTATTAGCAGCAGTAAGTATAGCACCAGTAACAGTCATACCAGCACAAGCAATTGCAGCAACTGCAAGTTTAATTTTTAATACTAGCACTTCTTTTTTCTTTATTACTTCTTTTTTCTTCATTGCTATTTTTTTCTTCATATTATCCCCCCTAATGACGTGATATTTTACTACAAATTAACAAAAATGTCAAATAATAGTCTACAAATAGATTTCACTTTTAAATATAAAATAACTATGATATAATTTAAGAGAGCCTATAATGTTCTCTCATTATAGTTTTTTTATTTGGTAAAAGGAGGTATTTATGACCAAATATGTATTTGTTACAGGTGGTGTTGTATCAGGACTTGGAAAAGGAATAACAGCATCATCTATTGCATTATTATTAAAATCTCGTGGATATAAAGTATTCATGCAGAAGTTTGATCCCTACATTAATGTAGATCCCGGTACAATGTCACCCTATCAACATGGTGAAGTTTTTGTAACCAGCGATGGAACAGAAACAGATTTAGACTTAGGTCACTACGAACGTTTTATTGATGAAGAACTAAACTACACATCCAATATGACAATGGGTAAAGTTTTCGCATCAGTAATTGAAAAAGAACGTCGTGGTGACTTTTTAGGTGGAACAGTACAAATAGTACCGCACGTAACTAATGAAATAAAAGCAAAGATAAAAGAAGCTGCCTTAACATCAAAAGCAGACATTATTATTACAGAAATAGGAGGAACAATAGGAGATATAGAATCAGAATCCTTCCTAGAATCATTAAGACAAATAAGATTAGAGTTAGGTATAAATAATACCCTATTTGTCCACACAACTCTAGTTCCTTCTATTTATGGAAGTGGAGAATTAAAAACCAAACCAACCCAACACTCTGTAATAGAACTAAGAGGTGTAGGAATACAACCAGATATAATAGTATGTAGAACACCTATTATGTTAGATGATAACATAAAGAAAAAAATATCTATGTTCTGTTCAATCAGTCAATCTAATGTAATATCATCACCAGACGTAACTAACATCTACTCTATTCCACTAATATATCATGAACAAAATATAGATACCATAATATTAAATCAATTTAACCTACCTATAAAAAAGATAAATATCACAGAATGGGAAAAATTAGTCAATACAACAAATAATTTAAAAAAAGAAATAGAAATATCCCTAGTAGGTAAATACGTAGAATTACATGATGCTTACATATCAGTAGTAGAAGCCTTAAAACACGCTGGATATTCTATAAACGTAAAAATAAATATTAATTGGGTAGATTCAGAAAAATTAGAAAAAAACGATATCAATTTAGATGAAATATTTAAAAATTCCAAAGGAATAATAGTACCCGGAGGATTTGGAGAACGTGGAATAGAAGGAATGATAAAAGCAGCTAATTATGCTAGAACAAATAATATACCATTTTTAGGATTATGTTTAGGAATGCAAATAGCAACAATAGAATTTGCAAGAAATGTATGCAATTTAGAAGATGCTAATTCAACAGAATTTAATCCAAAATGTAATAACCCTATTATTGACTTAATGGCAGAACAAAAAGAAATAATAAATATGGGTGGAACATTACGATTAGGAAATTATGAATGTAAAATATCAAAAAATACTCTTGCATATAAAGCATATAAAAGAGAAAATATCTTAGAAAGACATAGACATAGGTATGAATTCAACAATAAATACAAAGAATTATTTGAAGAAAAAGGACTAGTATTTTCAGGAATTAATCCTACATCTAACCTAATAGAAATAATAGAATTACCAACACATCCACACTTTATAGCGTGTCAATTTCATCCGGAATTTAAATCAAGGCCACTATTACCTCATCCATTATTTAAATCATTTATAAACGCATCATATAAATATAAAAAATGAATCAATTTATTTTTGATTCATTTTTTTATAATAATAATGATTCTTATCAAAAGTTCTATAATTCATTACACTATCAACAGCATCATATACCAAATTACTAATCTTCTTTCCATAAGTACTAGGACAATTATTAATAGATTTAATAATTTCATATATAACCTTATCACTCTTACCCTTAATAAATTTATAATGAATATTTGAAAAATCATCCAAATCCCAATATTCAAATTTATCCTCATCAATAGAATTATATAATTCTACTTCATCATATAATAATCTAATTAATTTATATAAATAATAAGTTCCACTCTCTTCAAAATTTAAATCCCAATCCATTAATACACTATAAATATCTTCATTTACATCTCTTTCATAAATAATTTCACTATAAACCTTATCATAAGAATTTAAAGTTTTATGATATTCCTTAGATTCATCATTAATCTTAATTCTAGCTATTAAAACTCTTTCATTTCTTAAACGATAAAATTCTTTTAATTCACTAAAATATAAAGAATTATCCATATTATATTTAGCTTTAATCTTATTAATTTCTTCATTTTGAATATTAATTTCATTATTCATTTGCTTTAATAAATATTGCATAATATCCCCTCCAAAAACATATTTGCTATTCTATTATAATTACTAGTATTTGTCAATATTTATACCACTCTTATTACTAATTGGATCAATAAATATACCATTATTTAAAGGATAATAAGTTAATATCAAAAACACAATATATACCATTACAGTAAACAATATAGCATAATTCTCTAAATATAAATCTTTTTTATTCATAATATAATAAGAAATTAATTCCGCTATAACAATAACTAAAAACATTACAAAAATAGTAAGTCCAAATTTTTTTCCAATTGCATTATATATAGGAACATATATAATTAAAAAAATAGGCATAGATAAAAAAGCCCCAATAAAATTAGATATACAAACATTACTAATATCTAATTTATTTTTAATAACAATTATCTTTTGAATTACTCCAGATATCAATATACCAGTAAATAAAATCTTTAAATGTTCCCAAATACTCTCATTAACAGGCGCTATAATAGAAGTAATTATATTAGGCATTTTTACATATAAATTATGTATAATAAAAGAAAGAAAAAAAGCAATTAAAACACCTAATAATTTTAATTTTATTTTAGATATATTATCACCCCAATAAAATATATGCCTAAAACAAAAATACTTGATTATTATTCAAGTATTTTATTATATTTTATTATAAATTTATTATATAATTTTTCACATCTTACCCTATCCATAGCAACCTTATTTTTATATGGATTATCAATACCTAATTCAACATATTTATAATCACCAAGCTTATGATAAGGTAAAAAATCAACTCTCTTTATATTTTTAATTCTTTTTAAATAAGAAACTAAACTATCAATATATTTTTCTGTATCCGTAATTCCAGGAACAACAACCTGTCTAATCCATACATCTATATTACTTTTATTTAACTCTTTAATAAAATTACGAACATCAGCCATTTCATGACCAGTTAAATCTCTATATTTATAAACATCAGTATGTTTAACATCAAGTAATACCAAATCAACATATTTTAGTATTTCCTCATAATTACCATTGCCAACACCAGCAGTATCTATAGCAACATGAATATGTTCTTTTTTTAATATCTTACATACTTCAATAATAAATTCACTTTGAAGCAAAGGTTCACCACCTGAAAAAGTAACACCACCATTATTTCTTACAAAATAATTTTTATTTTTAAGAATCATTTTAGCCAATGTAGAAGGAGTATAATTATACTCTCTCATTTGCCAAGTTTCAGGATTTTGACAATATTTACATCTTAATTTACAACCATTTAAAAATACAACAGTTCTAATACCAGGCCCATCAACAAAACCAGATGATTCTATCTTATTAATAGAACCCCTTATCTTACATTTTCTCATGGAAAGTCCTTGATATAACTTCTTCTTGTTGATGTCTTGTAAGCCTATTAAATCTAACTGCATAACCAGATACTCTAATAGTAAGTAAAGGATATTTATCTGGATTATTCATAGCATCAATTAAAGTTTCTCTATTTAATACATTAACATTTAAATGATGTGCTCCACTCCTAAAATAACCATCCATAAGACCAATTAAATTAGATATTTGCTCATCTCTATTCATACCTAAAGCATTAGGCACAATAGTAAAAGTATTAGAAATTCCGTCTTTACAACATTTAGCATACTCTAACTTACTAACAGAATTTAAAGACGCTATAGCACCATTTTCATCCCTTCCATGCATAGGATTAGCTCCCGGAGCAAAAGGTTCTCCCTTAAGTCTTCCATCAGGAGTAGCGCCAGTCTTAGCTCCATATACAACATTTGAAGTAATAGTAAGAACAGATAACGTTGGTTCTGCATTTCTATAACATGTATGTTTCTTTAACTCCTTAAAGAATTTTCTAAGTAAATCCTTAGCAATATTATCAACCCTATCATCATCATTACCATACTTTGGAAAATCTCCATTAACTTCAAATGATACAGCAACACCATCTTCATCTCTAATAGGTTTAACTTTAGCATACTTGATAGCAGATAAAGAATCAACCGCTACAGACAAACCAGCAACACCATATGCCATATACCTATGAACATTAGTATCATGTAAAGCCATCTGAGAAGCTTCATATGCATATTTATCATGCATATAATGAATAATATTCATAGCATCACTATATATAGAAGCAACCTTCTCAATTACCTTATAATAATTCTTTTTAACCTTATCATAATCTAAAACCCTATCATTCAACTTGGGAACATCCTTAATAACTAACATCTTCTCAATTTCATCAACGCCACCATTAATAGCATATAATAAAGACTTAGCTAAATTACATCTAGCTCCAAAAAATTGCATATCACGACCTAATCTCATTGCCGAAACACAACAAGCTATAGCATAATCATCACCATATATAGGTCTCATTAAATCATCCG
The DNA here is from genome assembly GCA_017432825.1 of Bacilli bacterium. GTDB lineage: Bacteria > Bacillota_I > Bacilli_A > RF39 > UBA660 > RUG11198. Next base: position 95,566 of record JAFRIJ010000009.1, on the reverse strand, counting down.
ATTCATACTGAATAGCATCAGTATCAATACTCATCTTAGCACAATACTTTTTAAAATTCTCAGGTAATTTTTTACTCCATAAAACAGTCATATTAGGTTCAGGTGCAGGATCTAAATTTGTTAAAGTATGAAGTAATCTATAAGAAGTCTTAGTAACCATACTATCACCATTATTACTAATTCCACCAATAGAACAAGTTACCCAAGTAGGATCTCCCGAAAACAACTCATCATATTCAGGAGTTCTTAAATGTCTCATAATTCTTAATTTAATAACAAACTGATCAATTAATTCTTGAGCTTCTTTCTCAGTCAACACTCCCTTTTTTATATCTCTTTCAATATATATATCAAAAAAATCATCTACTCTACCTAAACTCATAGCAGCGCCATTATTTTCCTTAACTGCTGCCAAATAACCAAAATAAGTCCATTGAATAGCTTCCTTAGCATTACTAGCAGGCTTTGAAATATCATATCCATATTTAGAAGCCATATTCTTTATTTCTTCCAATGCCCTACATTGCATTGAAATTTCTTCTCTAAGACGAATTAAACTATCATTCATCTTACCTATCTTCTTATTAAAATCATCTTTTTTCTTTTCTAATAAATAATCAACACCATATAAAGCAATTCTTCTATAATCACCAATTATTCTTCCTCTTCCATAAGCATCAGGAAGACCTGTTAATAAACCAACATGCCTAGCTTTTAAAATATCATCAGTATATGCATCAAATACACCCTGATTATGTGTTTTTCTAAATTCATTAAAATATTTATCAACTAAAGGATTTAATTTATATCCATATGCATTTAATTCAGAATAAACCATCCTAATACCACCATAAGGATTAACCATTCTCTTTAAAGGTGAATCAGTCTGTAATCCAACAATAACTTCATTATCATAATCTATATATCCAGGTTCAAAATTATCTATTCCAGACATATGATCAACATCAACATCTAAAACATGCTTTTTTAATTCTTCTCTTAATAACTTGCTACATTTATTCCAAACACTCTTAGTCTTATTACTAGTACCTACTAAAAAAGATTCATCACCATCATAAGGTTTATAATTACACATAATAAAACTAGATACATTTATTTTATTAAGCCAACTACCACCTTTAAACCCCTTCCATACATCCTTCATAACAAGCCTCCTATCTTAATCATTTTATCATAAAAAAAGATAAAAGAAAATAAAATAAGATAAAAATCTTATTTTATTTGCAAAGCATCAATTACCTTACCATTACCAGCATAACCATTATTATAATCATGAATATTATATCCACTAACCCAACCTAACCAATTACCACCTTTAACATGAACCCTATAAACAGCATTTTTTATAGCAACATCAGTAACACTACTACCATTAGAATATCCCGCATAATCACTTCTACCAACAACCTCTGGAAGCCACCTACCATTACTCTTAACACGATACTTTAATTTATCTATATATACTCTCTTAACAGATACACCAAAAACACCAGCATATTCATTAGTACCACTAATAACATTAGAATACCATCTATTTCCATATACTTGATATTTAATACTAGATTTACCAGTATATTTCTCTACTTCACTCTTACTAACACCAAAATAAGTATAAGGATTAGTCCAATAGTTACCATTACCTCTAGTTTCATCACCACGATAAACACCATTAGTTCTAACATCCAAATGAGTATAATTCTTATTAATATAAGCAATACCACTAAAACCTAAATCATATGCAACACAACAAATAACTTTACTAGGAATAATATTACCAGACTTATCATAAAAAATACAATCACACGCTAACCCCTCACTATGTCTACCAGCAAAACCATTTTCTCTAATATCATAATCCTTACATCTATAACCACTAGAAATAATACATTTACTAGCATGTACTGTATCAAATAACAATTCTAATTTATTTATAAGATATTTAGATAACTTAATCTTACCACAATGAGGACACTTAAATTCTGAAGAATTAAAATGCTTACTAAGTTGAACCCCAGGGTTATAATTATTAACACTCACTATTTCCACCCCCTTTTTCACAAATAGAATATTCTATCATCATCCTAAGTTCCAAATCACCAATAGATATCCCTTTATCAGCAAACATTTCTTTAGCAATAGAAATAGCATAATTTAATTTCTCTTCACCACTACATTCACCATATAAATGTTCCACTGCCTTACATACAATATTAATAGTTTCTTTCTTTACAAAATACTTATAAGTATCATCCAAAAACTTCTTAATAACAATACCAACATAAGATATAACGGCCATAATAACAGTATATAGCATAGTATTACCATATTCTTTTATAAAACCACTAATAAAAATAATCATCCCCCTTTACCATATACTATGAAACATAAAAAAAAAGAAATATATAAATAAACTATATTTCTCTATTAACATAACACTTATAAATATTTTCACCAAGCACAGAAGTAGTAACCTGACCAACACCATAAGGAACAGGAGTAATATAACTAACCTTATCCTTAACACTAGAAAAATCAACATCACCACATAACTTTCCTTCAATAACATTAGTCCCAACATCAACAACAATAGAATCATCTTTAACCATATCACCAGTTAAAAAATTACTAATACCAACACAAACAACAATAATATCAGCATTCTTAGTATAAAAAGATAAATTTTTAGTCTTAGAATGACACACAGTAACCGTAGCATCTTCATTAACAAGCATATTATATAACGGTTTCCCAACTAAATTACTTCTACCAATAATAACCACATTTTTACCACTAACATCTATATCATAATATTTTAAAATATCAATAACAGCTTTAGCAGTACAAGAACAAATACCCCCATTATTAGTAACTACTTTACCAATATTAATATCTGTAACCCCATCAATATCTTTATTAGGATTAATACTATTTCTAATCACATCATAATTTAATCTACTTGGAATAGGAAGTTCTATCATAATACCATCAACATTATCATCATTATTATATTTATCAATAACACTAATAACATCTATATCATTAACGTCACTGTCCAATTTAACAAGAATTAAATCATAATCTAAATCCAATGCCAATTTCCTTTTACTATTAATATATATATCACTAACACTACCAATTTGTATAACAACAAAGCATAACTTCTTCTTAACCATAGATAATTCTACCTTTAATCCATCTAAAATATCTTTCTTAACAATTCTTCCATCTAATAATTTCATATTAACCTCTCAATATAAAAAAGAATCTATAAAGATTCCAAAATTTATGGTTACCCCAGTTAGATTCGAACTAACGATCATGGAGTCAGAGTCCACCGCCTTACCACTTGGCCATGGGGTAATATTTCTCTCAAAAAAAGTATACCATTACATTATAAAAAAAGCAACAAATAAAAAAAGAATATAAAATACTATTTATTTAAATAATACTTATTATCTTTTGTTTTAATCAAAATATTTTTTTTAATTAATCTTTCATTTATATTATTAAATCCATTAGGATTAATAATTCCAGCTTCAGAAAATGTTTTAGCAGTATCTTCAGAAAAAGCGTTACATTTCGTTAATTTTTTAATTATATATCTCATCCTTATTAATGGTATTGGTGGAAAAAAAGCCATACTATTCACCTCACTTACAATATATTATAACTCAAACTTAACAAGACAAATAAATAAAATATAAAAACCCTTATAAAATAAGGGATTAAATTCAAATGGTGGAGTCGAGGGGAATCGAACCCCTGTCCAAAAATAACTTTCACTTGATGTCTACAAGTTTAGTTAGTTAGACATTTTCATAAATATATAATTAACTAACAAATACATATATTTACTATCTCTTAAAAATTCTTTATATTATTAGAGAAAATAATATAGTATAGTCTACTTTATAAGTCCTAGTTATTTCTCGTAGACAAAGAAATAGTAGAACCTGAGTTACGTAAGTCTAAGGACTAAGCGTAAGCTACAGCGTTATTATAGTTGTTTCCAGCTATATTTAATTGGAATTTAACGTAATTACCTTCCGACTTGCAATCTAGTTTCCATTATTCCTGTCGAAGCCAAATACGACCCCATGTGAAATATATTATACTAACTATTTGTTAATTAGTCAAGAAAAGAGCTATAAATTACTTATCTATAGCGTCTTTAATTTTTTCTAAAACTTTAATATAACTATTAAGAAATTTCCACTCATCATCTAATCTTGAAGAAAAGATATTCTTATTCATAACTCCCCTCTTCTCATTATTAAAACCAATTAAATATTCAATTAAAATATCATACTCATCTCTAATTTTATATATATAACTTAATGCATCGTCAGCATAAGTAATAACATAATTATGTTCCAAAATATCTTTTCCTTCATCAATATCCTTAGACAATCTAATAATATCAATACTATTCCATCTTTTCATAATATTTTCTCTTCTATCATCAGATAAATTAATATAACTTGAAACATTATCAACATCATCAATAACAATCTCTTTATCAGAAGAAATAATACCTTCATTAATATTATTATCTAAATTATCTTTAATATCTTCCTCTAAACTACTCTCTTTTTCTTCTTTAATTACAACTTTTTTTACATATCCATTTCTTAATTTATCAATTTCCTCTTTATTCTTTCTACTTAAATCTTCTAATTCATCTCCACTAAAAGAAAACTCATTAATATGAGGATAATTATTCTTATCTTTTTCAAATTTATTCTTAAGTTTTTTAAAAAAATTACCCTCCATCTACATCACCACAGCTAATATTCTAGCACACAAATCCTTATATTACAACATTTTTTACATTTTAGAATTTATTTAATTATATACATTTAACTAATAATTTGTTATAATTAATTAAAATAAGGTAGGAATTAAAATGGTAAGAAGAAGAAAAAGAAGGAATAAAACAAAAATATCATTAATCTTATTATTAATGCTAGTAGCATTTCTATATGGATATTATTTTAATGAAATAAATAAAACATTTGCTTTAATGTATGATGAATATGGTAACGTTCTAGCAGAAAATAACATTGAAGATAATGATAATTTAAAAATCTATTATTTAGATGTAGGCCAAGCAGACAGCATTCTTATTACTAATAACAATGAATATATGCTAATAGATGGGGGAAATAATAATGATGGTCCATTACTAGTTAAATACTTTCAAGAATTAGGAATAAAAGATTTTAAATACCTAGTTGGAACCCATCCACATGAAGATCATATTGGAGGATTAGATGACGTAATTAATAATTTTAATGTAAACAAAATATATATACCAGAAGTTATAACAACAACAAAAACATTTGAAGATTTACTAGACTCTATAGATAGAAAAAATTTAACCTTTGAAATTCCTGAAATAAATAATACTTTAACATTAGGAAGTGCTTCAATAAAAATAATTTATACAGGAACAGATTCAAACGACTTAAATAATGCTTCTATAGTATTAAAACTAACTTATAAAAAAACATCCTACCTATTTACAGGAGACGCAACAAATACTACAGAAAAAAAGATATTAAATAAAGATATTAAAGCAGATGTATTAAAAGTTGGCCATCATGGATCACAGTATTCAACATCTGAATCATTTTTAAAAAAAGTTAACCCAAAATATGCTATAATATCAGTAGGAAAAAATAATATCTACAATCATCCAGCACAAAAAACAACCGATAATCTAGATAAATATAATATTAAAACATATAGAACTGATGAAGAAGGAACCATACTATTAACAAGTAATGGTTATGATATAAAAATAACTAATATAAATACAAATACAAATGGAGGTTAAAATGATATATATAGTAGATAGAATTGAAAATAATATTGCTATTCTAGAGAACAAAGAAACCAAAGAAATAGTAAACATTTCACTAGACATATTACCATCTAATCTAAAAGAAGGTAATGTATTAAAATATGAAAATAATATATATACTCTAGACAAAAAAGAAGAAGAAGAAAGAAAAAAAACAATATTAGACAAATTCAACAAACTAAAAAATAAAGACATTCACTAGAATGTCTTTATTTAATAAACACTACTTAAACCATAATAACCCTCTAAACTAAGCCAATTACCATCATTATATAACTTAGTAGCCAATTCTTTACCAACATATCTTAAATGCCAAGACTCATATTGATAACCAGTTTCATCCTCTAGTCCCTTAGGAAATCTAATAATAAATCCATATAAATGAGCATTATTATTAACCCATTTTCCCTCATTAGTATTAGTAAAAGAATCATCAATACTATTTAAATCAAAACATAAACCAGATTGATGTTCTGAATGACCTGCTCTAGCCGAATACCTATCAGCAGCCTCTACTCCATCTCTATCAACATAATTATTATATAAAGTAACTTGCCTATCATATCCCCTATAACCACTAGAAATATAAATATTTAATCCCAAACTTTTAGCATCACTTTGCATTATTTTAAAAGCTTCCATTACATCTTTATCAATACAATTAATACACCAAGGAGAAGTAGAATCACCATTATATGGATTAATTGGAACAAATGTTTTAGGTAAAGAATAAGTCTTATTTACAATCATATTACCATCAACATAACTAATACCATTTTCTTTTTTTAAGATAAAACCCTTACTAGTTACATACTCACCATCAGGTAAAGAATCATAGGAAGAAGAATTATCTGGAGCTTTTTCCATCTCCTTAGTTACTTCTTCTTCTTTAATATTTGCTTTATTTTCAACTGTTTTTTTCTTATTATTATTCATAATCATCAAAATAAATCCCCCTATTAAAATAAAAAACAATATAAACAAAAAGATAACACTTATCTTTTTTTTCTTTCTCTTTCTAGACATTACTACCTCCAACAACATCTAATAAATTATTCTTTTTTAAATAATTTATTCCTTCATAATATGCTAGTTTAGTAGTAGCATCTATAATATAATTATTATTAATTAGATACTCTAATTCATCTAAAGACACTTCAAAATAATTAACAAATTCATCTTCATCTAAATCTTGATCACTTTTTTTTAAACAATCATATGCCAAAAGAATACTAATAGATTCTCCACTATATCCCAAAGAAGGATAATATTTATCCACAACATAAAATTTATCACTAGAATATCCTGTTTCTTCTAAAAGTTCTCTCTTACCTGCATCTATAACTCCTTCATCACTATCCATATATCCAGCAGGCATCTCTATAGTTACCTTCTTATCAGTAGGTAAAAAAAATCTAGGTTGAACAACCATTATTATTTCATTATTAGTATTAATAGCAAATATAACCACAGCATCCATACCATTACTTCTCTTAGTAACTCTCTCTCTAGTTATACATTTCCCATTATTTAACCTATACTCACCAGATTTTATCTTAATAAAAGATGAATTACACATAACATCATGTTCATCATAACTAATTACCTTTAATTCATCCATTAATTCTTCTATCCTATTTAATTTATCTTCATTCATAATTCCACCATTACTTACAATTATTAACATCTATATCTTTAGAAGGAGTATAACTATATTCACCATTTTCAAGATTAACTCTTATAGCTCCATTAAAAGCTTTACCATCAGCATCCTTTGAAGCCTCTTCATCAATATAACCTTCACTAACCAAAGTACCTATTTTAATACAAGTACCATCAAAACTATTCTTATGCTCAGATACATATAATTCAGCAGCACTCTCTAATATTTTCTTTCTCTTTTCATTTTGATTATTTTTACTTCTTTCCAAAGAAGAATTAATAGTAGGAATCGCTATAGACGTTATAGCAATCATTATAACTAATACAGCAAGTAACTCTACCAAAGTAAAACCCTTATTATTTATTTTCTTCATTAATTACCACTCCTAACACTTACTTATACCATCAACACTATCTTGATATCTAAAACTATAATCACTTATATAAAAAACAACATTACCCTCTAATATTTCCCCATCAGGATTTTTTATAGCGTCTTTATCTACATACTGTTCATAAACTAAATCATTTATATCAATATAACAACTAGTATTATCAAAATCAATTCTATCCTTATTATTAGTAACATAAAATTCAGAAGCATTCTCTAATAACTTTTTAGTACTTTCTAATTGTTTATCTTTATTTTTTTCTAAAGAAGAATTTACCGCTGGAATAGTAACCATCATAACAGAAATTAATATAACTAAAACCGCTATTAACTCTACCAAAGTAAATCCCTTATTATTAAGCCTCTTCATTCTATCACCAATATAATTATAAAATAATAATCTAATTATTGCAAGTTATTAACACAACTAACTCTAAAAATAGTTTTATCTATTATATCAATATTAAAACAACTATTATTAATATTATAAATATTATCAACATATTTATAATCACTAATAGTTAAAAGCATATTATTATCATCAATACTATACTTATATTTAACATAATAATTATATTTATAAGAAGTATTACTTATATAATTAACAATATAATCATTTATATAATTATCTAAATATTTATTATTAAAATAAGGATATTCTATATATATATTATTATCTTTATAAACCCTACTAATAACAAGTTCCCTTCTATCATATAAATAAATAAGTATTAAAATAAACAAAAAAGAAACCAAACATAAAAATAAATACCTTTTCATATTAACACCTATTTAATATTATGAAACAAATAAAAAAACATTATTATTTTAAATAATAATGCTCTATAGGTTTTAAATTATCATCTAATACATAACAAATAGGATTACCAGTTTCTATTTCTAAATTAACAATATCTTCATCACTAATATTATCTAAATACTTAATAAGGCCTCTCAAACTATTACCATGTGCTACAACAATAACTCTTTTACCATCTCTTAAATTAGGAAGTATTTCATCATTCCAATATGGAATAACCCTATCAATAGTATCTTTTAAGCATTCAGTATGTGGAATATATTCTGTATATTTTTTCTTCATTTCAACATATCTTTCGTCATCTTCTGTTAATGTAGGTGGTTTAACATCATAACTCCTTCTCCAAATATGTACTTGTTCATCCCCATATTTTAAAGCAGTTTCTTTTTTATTTAATCCTTGTAATGCACCATAATGCCTTTCATTTAATCTCCAACTCTTATATATAGGAATATCTTTTTCTTCTAATTCATCAAGAATAATATCTAATGTATCATTAGCTCTTTTTAATACTGAAGTATAAGCAATATCAAAAGAAAAGCCTTTATCTTTTAATACCTTACCAGCATCATGTGCCTCCTTAACACCATTTTCTGATAAAGAAACATCTGTCCAACCAGTAAACTTATTTTCTAAATTCCATACACTTTCACCATGTCTTACTAAAACCAATTTTAACATCTAATCACCTCTATTTATAAGTTCTAAAAACTTATCTTCATCCCATATCTCTATTCCCAAATTAATAGCTTTATCATATTTACTACCAGGATTATCTCCTACAATAACTACACTAGTATTTTTAGTAACAGAACTAGTTACCCTACCACCATTATCTTCAATTAATTTACTAGCGTCATTTCTAGTAATACTATTTAAAGTACCAGTTAATACAAAAATCTTATCTACAAAATTATCATTCATAACATAATTACCATCATCTATATAATTAGTATTAACTCCATATTCCTTTAGTTTATTAATAACTTTAATATTATTATCATCATGAAAATAATTAATAATAGAAAGTGCAATAACTTCTCCTATATCAGGAATATTTATTAAAGTATCAACATCAGTATTAATAATATTATCAAGAGTCTTAAATTTCTTAGCTAATACTTTAGCAGTCTTACTACCAACATTTTTAATACCTAAACCAAATAATAACCTATCTAAATTATTATTCTTAGATTCATCAATACTAAGAAATAAATTCTTAACAGATTTTTCTCCATAACCCTCTAAACTCTCTAATTCATCCTTATACCTATCTAATATATAAATATCACTAATATCTTTAATATAATGATAATTATATAAATCCTCCATAATAGAATCTCCAAGACCCTCTATATTCATAGCATCCTTACTAGCAAAATGAATTAAAGATTCTACATTTCTAGCAGGACACATTTCATTAGGACAAAAATAATCCGCATCACTTTCTTTTCTAACAATCTTAGTTCCACAAATAGGACACTTATCAATCATAACAAAAGGCTTCTCATTACCAGTTCTTCTTTCAATTAAAGGATTACCCACAGCAGGAATAACATCCCCTGCCTTATAGATTTCAACAATATCACCAATCATAATATTTTTATTAACAATATTATCTTCATTATGCAAAGTAGCCCTCTTAATAGTAGATCCTTGTACAATAACTGGTTCTAACACCGCATTAGGAGTAATTTGCCCCGTTCTACCTACAGTAAATATAATATCAATTAACTTAGTATAATTAATAGTTGCAGGAAATTTATAAGCAATACACCACTTAGGATATTTACTAGTACTACCAAGCATCTGCTGCATATTAATATCATTTACTTTTACAACAACACCATCTATATCATACTCTAAACTACTTCTCTTATTACCCATTTCATCTATAAAAGAAAGAATACCATCAATAGAATCAACTAATCTATTATTAGGATTAGTTCTAAATCCCAAATCATGCATAAATTCTAAAGCTTCCATATGAGTCTTAATACCGTAATCTAAAGGATTAGGCAAATGATAAATCCATGCCTCTAACTTCCTCTTAGCAACCTCTTTACTATCTAAAAGCTTAATAGATCCAGAAGCAGCATTACGAGTATTTTGTAATTTAGTAAGACCATTCTTTTCTCGTTCATTATTTAATGTTTCTAATACTTTCTTACTCATATAGATTTCCCCACGAACTTCTATATCAATATCTTTATTAAGTTTTAAAGGAATAGTTTTAATAGTCTTAACATTATTAGTTATATCATCACCAACAGTACCATTACCTCTAGTAGCCGCTCTAACAAGAACACCTTTTTCATAATATAAACTAACAGATAAACCATCTATCTTTAATTCACAAACATACCTAGGATCAAATCCCTCTTTTTTTATTCTCTTATCAAAGCTAATAATTTCTTCCTCATTAAAAACATCCTCTATAGATAACATAGGAATATTATGACTAACTTTCTTAAATCCCTCAATAGCTTCTCCTCCAACCCTATTAGTAGGAGAATCTTCCCTTTTTAAATTAGGATATTCCATTTCTAAACTAATAAGCTCTCTTAAATACTTATCAAACTCCTGATCAGTAATAGTAGGATTATCTAAAACATAATAATCATAATTAGCTTTATTAAGTATATCAGTAAGTTCATTAATTCTATTTTCTATATTCATAATATCACCATCTATCAACTATATACATTATACTACATAATAACAAAATATTATTAAAATTAACAAAAAAAAGATAATATTTATTATCTTTTTTATGAAATAACACTTCTAAAAGAATAATTACTACTAGCTCCACCGTCTACATAACCATATCCATATATATTATTACCTAATCCCCTAACAATCCAATGACTATCTTCTTCTATATTGGATTTTAAAGTACTTCCCCAAACAAATCCATTAATAGACACCTCACTAGTAGCATCACCCAATCTAGATTTATAATAACTATCATTAATACTACTAAAAGATGAATATAAATCAATAAAATAATTATCTAGATTAACATCAGCCCAATCACCAGAATTATCTCCTACTAATACTTTAAAATCATTACTACCAATATTACCTAAAACATATTCAGAAGCTCCACCAGCCATATCATACACACCACTTATATTGCCAGTAGTACTAGACATAACTCCATAATTATATTTATCGTCCTTTTCCCCATTAATAGTTCCATATCCATCATATGAATACGTACCATACATACTAGCATCATCATCAACATAAAAACCAGATGATCTACCAGTATAATAATCAAAAGAATTATTAATATTTATATCCTTACACTCATTATCATCACATAAACCATATACACTATGAGTAAGATAACTAACAGCACCCCATTCTAAATTTCTAGCAATACTAGCATCTAATTTACCAATACCATAATCGTTAAATTTCTTAGATATTTTAAAATAATCCGCTAAAGAATTGTCAACCATAGCCTTACTATCAGGAATAATAGTTGGATTATCCTTAGTACCAGTAGTCTCAAACTTACCAATCCAAAAACCACTTAAATTCTTATCGCCTCTAATAAATGCAGGATGAGTATACCAAGAAGAAGAATATACACCATTTAAAGAATTTATAGTAACTATATTATTATCCATATATTTACATTCATCTAATAATCCCAAAGATGATAAAGAATTATAATTACAAATAACATTACCACTATTAATTCCATCACTTTCAAATATAATTCCTATACCATTATCTTTAGCATTATAAGAATAATTCTTACTATCTACAGTTTGTCTATTAATATCCCAAACTAAATACTTAAATCTAGGTATCCAAACATAAAAAGCTAATACATCATCCATATCTATCTTAGTTCCAACATCATATTTACTATAACTATCTCTAACATCATCCTTAACCAAAACAACATTAGCCCATTTTTTATTATAATAATCATACCAATTATTATTCTTATTACTATAATCAGCTTTTATCCAATAATGATTATCTTCATCATAAATAACAGGAATCATATCTCCAGATAAAATAGGCTCATTAACTGCATTACTTTTAAGATTACTAATAATACCCTCAATCAACTTTCTACCATCATAATAACCAATATCATTAACACTACTATTACTACTAGCAACACCTATCTTAACCTTAACATTAACATTTTCATTATTTCTAATAACAATAGTAGTAGTCTTAGTTTCATTACTATTCAAACTACCAAAAGTATCATTAGCAAAAGATACATATTTAGAAACATCAATTGAAGTATATATATCACTTAAATTCTTATACCAAATACCATAATACATAGTATTACTACTAACATTTTTAACATCAACATTAAAAATACTATAACTATTAGCACTAACACTAATAACTTCATACTCTTCAATAGAACTAACGCCACTAGCGTCGCTATAAGAATCAATATAAAAATCTAAATCAAAATTATAATCAACTACATTATCTTCAGTAGTATAACCCTGTTCAAATTTAGCAGAAATAGACTTAATAGAATAGAAACTAACAACAATAATAAATACAAACAATAATATTCTTTTCATATTAATCCTCCTCTACTATAAATTATTATAACAAAAAAGCAAGAAAAAATCATCATTTTTCTTGCTTTTTTACACTATTTTTTTTACTAATTTATTTACTTTTTTATTAAAAAACTTAATTATATCATTTATATTATCAGTAAATCTTACATAAGGAGTGCAATTCTTAATACCATCAAAATGTTCAACTACTCTAGAATCAAGAATACATATACTACCAACATCCGTTTTATTTCTAATTAATCTTCCCATAGCTTGAGCTAACTTCTTTAACATAGCATTTTCATATACTTCCTCATAAGCATCTTTAGAAGAATACTTACAAGCCTTAGCTTCTGTAACCGCATCAACAACTGGAAATGGTAATCTTGTAATAATAACATTACTTAATGATTCACCCTTAACATCTATTCCTTCCCATAATCCAGTAGAAAACAAACATGAATGAACATCTTTTTCAAATTCTTTACATAAAGTAGAATTATCCACTCCATATTGTCCTTGCATTAATAATTTAAAGCCAAAATCTTCTTTTGCAACAATATCATAAACACTTTTCATAGTAGCTTTAGAAGTAAACAATATTAAACTTCTTCCATCTGTAATTCTAATTAATTCTATTATTCTATCAGCTAAATCAGAAACATATTGATCATAATTATTAGGATTACTAACCGTAGAATCATAATAAACTATGCTATTTTTTTCATAGTCAAAAGATGAAGAATAAGCTCTACCATCAATAACACTTCTATCCTTTGAACTAAATTTATCCAAAGAAACACTATTTTTAAAAGTATTATAACTTCCTTTAGAATCTAACATTGTAGCAGAAGTACACAAAACAGGAATATTCTTACCAAATATACTATTTGTAGTAAAAACATCTTCTTTTTTTACATAACCCAAATTTATTTTATTATTTTTGTAAAAATTTGCCCAATAAATATTATTAGAATCCGCTATACCTTTTTTCATATCAAAAAACAAATTAAAATAATAATTTAAATATTTCAATACAGAACTAGCCTCTTTATTACAACAAACATTCCTATTATTAGATAGTATTTTTATAATACCACCTAATTCTTTAAGAATAGAATTAATATTACCTACAAATTTATTACCATAAACAGGAATTTTATCACAGTCAGTTATATCAACAATTAGAGAATTATTAGCATTCTTATATATACCACTAGAAGTTTGCATTATTCTACGGAATAAAACATTAATACTCTCAATTAACTTCTCTGCCTTATCCGAAAAAGATTTACCACAAACATAACCATTATTCTCAAAATATAGAATACTTTGCTGAATATCATAAAGTTGAATAGATTTTTCATTAATACTTCTAATAGCATCCTCTAAATCATGAGCTTCATCAAATATATACATATCAGCATTACTAATAAAATTATTATCTTTTCTAACCATACTAGTAAAATAAGAATGATTAGTAATAACTATATCTGCTTTTTCTACTTCATTAACATGATGTTTAAACAAACATCTTCTAGAATATACACAATTACTACATTCTCCTCTACTTTTCATTTGAATTTTTTTCCATATTCTATCAGGAATATCATTTAAAAAAGCTTTATCAGTAGTATTCTTTTCATATATCTCTTTTTCCAAACTTCTAAGTAATTCCTTAGTTTTATTATCACTAGTACTATTAGCTAATTCTTCCATATTCTTAATACATACATAGTTGTTAATTCCCTTAGCAATCTCAGCTTTCAAATTCATACCTAAAAATTTATTAAGACGCTCAATATCTCCTAATAATTGATTCTGTAAAGCAATAGTAGAAGTTGAAATAATTACCTTTTCAAAATAATCTACATTTTTAAAAGAAGAAAACACTGGAATTAAATATCCAAAACTCTTACCAATACCAACCTCAGCTTGTATAAGTAATATGTTTTTATTCCTTATCGCTTCCATAATATCTTTAGCATACATATGTTGATTTTTTCTATAACTAAATCCTAGACGTCTCTTTTTGGCAATATCCAAAATAGCAGCATCAACAAAACTACTCGCTTTATCAAACATAAGCTTTTCCTTATCATCACGCCATACATAATTCATAGCCATAACACTAACCCCCTTTAATTAGCCATGTATTATACTAAAAAATTAACTATTTGTCAATATTTTAAAACAAATACTATTCTTATAGCAATTATACAATTGACAACTAATTAACAATTATCTATAATAAACAAAAAGGAAGTGCATTATGAACAAAATAATATTAATTAAATATGGTGAATTAACTACCAAAAAAGCAAATAGAAACCAATTCATAAATTTATTAGATACAAATATAAAAAACTCTTTAAAAAATTATAATATAAAAATAACCAAAAACAGAGTTAGAATGTTTATAGAAGTACTAAATGAAGAAGATTTTGAAATAATAATAAATAAATTATCAAAAATATTTGGTATTCATAGTATAGTAATTGCTAATAAAACAGATAATAATATTGATAATATTAAAAAAGAAGTATTAAAAATAACTAAAGAAAAAAATTTTAACACATTTAAAATAGAAACAAAAAGAAGTAATAAAAATTTTCCTATCAAAAGTATGGAATTTAATAAAGAATTAGGAGGATTAATACTTAAAAATATTCCTAATATTAAAGTTGATGTTCATAATCCTGAATTACTAATTAAAGTAGAAATTAGAGATAACGATACATACATATACAATGAAGAAATAAAAGGATCTGGTGGATATCCTGTAGGAGTAGCTGGCAAAGGACTACTAATGTTATCAGGAGGAATAGATTCACCTGTAGCAGGATATCTTGCAATGAAAAGAGGAATAAAAATAGATTGTCTATATTTTGAATCTCCTCCACATACTTCTGAAATGGCTAAAAATAAAGTTAAAGAACTAGTGAAAAAGCTAAGTAATTATGAATCTAATATTAAATTACATATTATTAATTTTACCAATATTCAAGAAAATATTTATAAAAACATAAATCCAGATTATATGATAACAATAATGAGAAGAATGATGTATAGAATATCTGAAAAAATAATGAATAAATATAATTATTTAGTCTTAATTAATGGCGAATCAATAGGACAAGTAGCAAGCCAAACATTAAATAGCATGCGTGTAATTAATAACGTAACAAACATACCAGTAATAAGACCAGTAGCGTGCTTAGATAAATTAGAAATAATAGATATAGCTAAAAAAATAGATACCTACGAAACATCTATATTACCATATGAAGATTGTTGTACAATCTTTTTACCAAAACACCCAGTAATTAATCCCAAACTAGAAAAATGTATAGAATATGAAACTAAATTTAACTACGAAATATTAATTGAAGATGCTATAAACAACATGGAAACAATAGACATAAATAATGAAAAAAGCAAATATAATTTTTAGAAAAAATTACCATTAAAAATTTAGTATTAAATTACCAAATGTTCACACCCTATAAATGTAGGAGGTGAACATATAATGAATAACCAAAACAAAATGAGTAACAAAATGTTAGTACCTGGTGCTAAACAAGCTATCGAAAGAATGAAATATGAAATAGCTAACGAATTTGGTGTTAATCTTGGACCAGATGCTACTTCAAGAGCAAACGGATCAGTTGGTGGTGAAATCACTAAAAGATTAGTAAGATTAGGACAAAACCAAATAAGTGGATCAAATTACAATCAAAGTAAATAAGTATAAAATAAAAGAATAGCTACAACTATTCTTTTTTATTTTAAAAACTTAATTAAACTATTGCTAATAATATTTCTATATTTATCTAAAGTATCTCTATATGTAACTACATCTAATTCATCACTAGAAATAGCACTATCCTTAGAGTATTCTCCACTAATCACTATATTATTAGTTTTATTATCTACATTAGAAATAAATTTATATTCATACTTATTATTATTATTAGTAACCTCTAAAGTATATCTTTCTAATTTATCAATAAATTGATAATTATAAATATACTTATCATTATCAACTTCCCCTTCTAAAGCACTATATAATATATCATCTTTATATATCTTTAAATTAAATCTTTTACTATTACCAGTCAAACTATATTTATACTTAACACCATCACTATCAGTAAAAATAATATCCTTACCATCATAATATATAACGTATCTTTTGTCTTTAGTTTTATTATTAATAATAATATTAATATTCTTTATATCATTAGTAACAGCATCATTTATACAAGAAATAATTACATTATATTCATCCTTAACAACCAAATTATTATTTCCATTAGATAAAATATTATTTATATCTTTACTATTTAATTCAATATCAAATTTAACAGAAGGTCTACCATTATAAAAATAAAACTTCTTACTATATTCACTATCACCAACAAAAGAAATAAAATTATTTCTAATATCACTAATAACAATATCTCTATTATCAATAGAATACAATCTATTATAAATACTTATAATAGAATCATCAAATAATATATACTTTAAATAATTAAATATATTATTATTAAATCTATCATATTCATCCCTATACAAGTCAAAAGAAAATAACTCATTATCAAGAGAAATATATTTATCATAATTAGATAACTTAATATAATTAGAATCTCCATCATAATAAAATGAAACACTATTATTATCATTATAAAAAGTTCTCTTTAATTTACCACCATCTTTAATAAAAGAATACTTATACTTATACTTATTATTATCTAATAGAATATCTCCATTAAAAATATAATTATTATTAACTTCATAATTATCAGCACCATTTAAAATAATAGAATAATTATCTATAAGTCTTACGACATTATTTACAAAAACAGTTTCCCCATTCAAAAAAGTATTATAATAAACAACATAACTAACAACAATAATAACTAAAGAAAGAAAAATTGCTAATAACATAAACTTCTTAAACACAGGATGTGTAGGAGTATAATCTTCATATACTTTTTTCTCTTTAAGAATACTATCATAATTATCACTCATAGCTAACCTCCTATTCTAAGAAGATTATATCACAAATAATATAAAAAAAATACATTCAAAATGTATTTTTATTTTAATAATAATTTTAAAGCATCCTTAACCTGATCTTCAAGTGATTTAGTATTATCAACTTTCTTAATAATTCTTTTAATATCTATTTGTTTATATCCTAAGCCAACAAGCACATCCATAAGTTCTCTAGAATAATCTTCACGAGCAAATATACCAGTATTAATAGAAGTAAGTTTCCCTTTAAGATCAAGAATCATCTGACGAGCAACCTTATCCCCTATCTTAGGAAATTTCTTCAAATAATTAACATTTTCATTTTCTATAGCATCAAAAATAGCATCAATAGTACCAGTAGCCAAAATAGGAAGAGCCATCTTAGGTCCTAATCCTTTAACATCAATTAATTTTAAAAACAATTCCTTTTGCTCACTATCTTTAAATCCATATAAAGTAAATTCATCCTCACTAACTTTAGTATAAATATATACTTTATACTCATGATCTAATTGATAAGAATAAGGATTTGGTACATATATTAAATAACCAATACCATTATTATCAATAACAATATAACTACTATCAATAAGAACTACTTTTCCCTTTATATAGCCATACATTATTTCATCTCCTTAATAGTTCTATTAGTCATTTTACCAATAATACCACTATCCATAACAAGTGTCATATTTTGTAATTTAATCTCATTATCTATAGCATCCTTAAGTAAAATATTTAATAATTCCTTATAAGAAATATGCTTAGCTTCCCACAAATGATGTGCAAAACAGAAAGGAATACTATTAACTTCATTAACATATAACTTCTGATTACTCTTATCATATAAAAATTCTACTCTAGCAGTTCCTCTCATGTTAAGAATTTTAAATACAGTTAAACTATATAATTCAATTTCTTTTCTTAACTTTTCACTAATCTTAGCAGGTAACGTTCTCTTAATACTAGATTCATCTGTATCTTCATAAACAAACTTATCATTATAGGTTCTAACCTCATTATTAGTAACAATTTCTTCAATTTCACTAACAATATTACCATCAGGAGTTAGTAATACAGCACAATCATATTGAACAAAGTTATCTATCTTCTCTTCAATAATAAGCTTAGTATCCATATCAAAACTCTTATCTATAGTTGAATCAATCTCTTCTTTTTGATTAATTACCTTAATACCTAGACTACTACCCAAACTAGCAGGTTTCAATATTAATGGATAAGACAATTCCGATAATTGTTTAAATAACTCAGACTTCTTATTACGATAAAATCTTTCTCCAAACCAAACAAACTTAATAACAGGAATATTATTAGATGCTAAAATTTGTTTAACAAATGCCTTATCTTGACTTACAGTAGTTGAAAAAATATTACTTCCTACATATGGAATCCCTATTAAATTTAAAAATCCTTGTATAGAGCCATCTTCTCCAAGAGCACCATGCATAACAGGAAGAACTAAATGAATTTCAGTAATTTCTTTTCTTATCAAGCCTGTACTAACTAATACAAACCTACCATTTTTATTGATTAAATTAACACTCTTAGTATATCTTTTAAGTAAATCTATATCTTTAAAAGTATCAATATATCTTAAAGCACCACCTGTATACCAAATATTCTCTTTAGTAATAAAAATAGGAGTAATATCATATTTATCAGTATCAATATTGTTCATAGCCTGTACAGCAGAAATAATACTCATTTCGTGTTCCAAACTCTTACCACCAAATATTACGCCAACATTTAACTTCATATAATCACCTTCTAAATTCATTATAATATATTTTTTTTATTAATAAAAGACTATTTCCTAAACTTTACACAAACTATTTAAAATAATTATTATCCTTCTTTTCAATACCTAAAACACTACTATCGCCATGCCCAGGATAAATAATAATATCATCATCATACTTTTTAATCCTATCAATACTATCTAACATCAAATTATAATCTCCACCAGATAAATCACATCTACCTATTCCACCTTTAAATAAAAAGTCTCCCGTAAACATCACTTTCTCATCCTTAAAATAATAAGTACAACAATCCTTATAATGACCCAAAGTATGAATAACATAAAAAGAAAAATCACCAAGCTTATTCAATCCCTCTAACAAATTATAATAATCATATGATTTTATATTATATTTATCACAAAGATCCTTAACACAACCAACATGATCAAAATGATTATGTGTAATAAGCACTCCCACAACATTTCTATTACCTATCATATTAATAATCTTATCTGCTTCATCTCCAGGATCTATAACTAAACAATTATTATTCTTAATTAATAAATAACAATTACATTTAAGAAACCCAACCTTAACACACTCTATCTTCATACCAATCACCATAATAATTTTAACATAATTTACACATTTTTATATTAAAGAAATAATAATTAACCAAAATAAATAAAAAAATGATATAATTATTACGAGGTGTCTTATGGATAAATTAGAAAAAAAATTATTATATATATTAAAAACTACAGGATTAATAATACTACTATTAATATTTCAAATAATACCAGTATTATTATTTAATATTGATTTAAATAAACTATCATTATTACAAAAAATATTATATCTATTAATAACAGATATTATATTAATAATTATATATATCCTAATATATAAAAAAGATATAACTAAAGATTTTAAAAATTATTTTAATAAAAAACTAAAAAACAATCTAAAAACATCAATAAAATACTGGCTAATAGGATTAGTAATAATGATTTCATCAAATTATATAATACTAATACTAACTAAAAATGGCTTATCACAAAATGAAGAAGCAGTAAGAGAATTAATAGATAAAGCACCATTATTTATGATATTTGAATCATTAATATATGCCCCTATAACAGAAGAAATAATATTTAGAAGAAGTATTAAAGATATAACAAATCATAAATTATTCTATCCCCTACTATCCGGATTATTATTTGGTTTAATGCACGTAATATCATCTATAAATAATTATCAAGAATTATTATTTATAATACCATATAGTGCTGTAGGATATACATTTGCTAAATGCTATCAAAAAACAGATAATATCTTCTCAACAATTACAGCGCATGCTTTCCACAATAGTTTAACCCTTGGTATATACCTATTAAGTAAAATAGTATAATGAAGAAGTTATTAATAAGCATAATTACAATACTAACACTATTATTATCCACATTAGTATATTCAAGATTTATTGGAACTATTGGCTTAATTACAAACGAAATACCTTTAACTACAAACAATATTAAAAATAGTTATAACGGGCTAAAAATAGTTCACTTTAGTGACATACACTATAAAAAAATAATAACAAATAAAAGGGTTAAACAATTAATTAATGAAATAAATAAAATAAAACCTGATATAGTTTTATTTACTGGAGATTTATTAGATAAACACTACGACTTAAATAACAAAGATATAAACTTTTTAATAAAAGAATTATCAAAAATTAATTCAACATATGGTAACTATGCTATAATTGGTGATAATGATAAAGAAATAGATGAATTAAAAAACATTTATATCCAAAGTAATTTTATATTATTAAACAACGAAGAAACAATAATATATAATTCTAATAACGATAAATTATCTTTAATAGGAATAAATTCCCTATCCTATAACAAAGAAAATATTAAAAAACTATTAGAAAAAACAGATAAAGATTCTTATAAAATAATTTTAATTCATGAACCAGATTATATTAAAGACTTTACAAATAAAAATATAGATTTAATATTATCAGGACATTCTATTAATGGCTCAATAAATATACCTTTAATAAAAAACGTATTACTACCAAAAGGTGCAAAAAACTACTACAATCCTCATTATATAATAAATAATACAAATATATATATATCTAATGGTATAGGAGTAAATAACATTAACTTTAGATTATTTAATCATCCAAGCATAAATTTCTATAGGATTAAAACAAATAATTAATTTACAAAAAAAATATCTTTTGCTATAATTAAAATGGAAGTGATATAATGAATACTTTAATGATAATAATTATATTAATTGTTCTTGTCTTATGTATAATAGTAGCATTATATATAAATATGTATAACAAAATACAAGAATATCTAACTAGAATTAATGAAGTTGAATCAATAATTGATGATAACTTAAGAAATAAATATGATAACATAAATAAAAGTGTATCATTAATAAAAGGAAACGATAAAATAAGTGAAAAGTTAGATAAAAATATGTTTGAAGAAATAGTTAAATTAAGAAATTTAAAAATATCTAATTTTGATTTAGATAGAAAATTAATTGAAGCCGCTACAGAATTTACAGTTATAAAAGAAAAATATAAAGATGAATTAAATAAATCCGAAGAAATAAAAAACATAAGCAAAAGACTAGAAGAAATAGATGAAAAATTAGATGTTAATAGAGAATACTATAACAGAAATATAGCAGAATATAACAAACTAATTAAAATGTTTCCCACAAACATAATAGCCAAAATATATAAATACGAAGAAAAATTATTTTATGACAAAAAAGATATGTCTGACGATGATTATAACGATTTTAAACTATAAAACAAGTAATAACTTGTTTTTTTTCATTATTAGTCATATAATCAAATAAAGGAGGTATTATGAAAAAATACATATCTGAATTTGTTGGTACATTTGCTTTAACATTCTTTGCATGTGGAGTTGCATCAGTAATAGGATGCTCTACACCAGGAGGAATAATAGCTACATCACTATCATTTGGATTAGTTATTGTTGCTATGGCATATTCCATTGGAAACATATCAGGATGTCATATTAATCCTGCTGTAACAATAGCAACATATATAGATAAAAGAATTGATAAAAAAGATTGTATAGCATATATTATTTCTCAAATATTAGGAGCTTTAGCTGGATCACTAATATTAGCACTATGTTTAGGAAGCTTTAAAACATTAGGAGCTAACGCATATGGAGGAATGCTTCCAAATGATACAAAAGTAACTATCCCTATAGCACTAATAATAGAAACAATTCTTACATTCTTCTTTGTAATGGTAATACTAACAGTAACTAAGAAAAAAGAACATAGCACTATAGCAGGATTAATAATAGGATTAACATTAGTATTAATCCATCTAATTGGCATTCCATTCACAGGAACATCTGTAAACCCTGCAAGAAGCTTAGCTCCTGCACTATTACAAGGAAAAGAAGCTTTAAAACAAGTATGGGTATTTATATTAGCCCCAATCCTAGGAAGTATCTTAGCAGCACTATTTTATAAAAAAGTATTAAAAGAAGAAGAAAAAGAAACTATATTAGAAAAAATAACTCCTAAAGCAAAAAGCAAAAGGAAATAATGTACCATAAAAAAGACCTCAAAAGGTCTTTTTACTATTCATAATTATACTTACTAATATTTAATAGAATACTAATACTAAGCATTGTAATAACTAAACTAGAACCTCCATAACTAAGAAATGGTAAAGTAACTCCAGTAACAGGAATTAACCCAACAACAACCATTAAATTAAGTAATGTTTGAAAAGACAATTGAAATGTAATACCAAACGCTAAATATTTACCAAATCTATCACTACACTTTTTACTAATTCTAAAACCTCTATATATAATTAATAAAAACAAAGAACTCACAATTAAAATACCTAAAAATCCAAATTCTTCACTAATAATAGAAAAAATAAAATCAGTCTGTGGTTCCGGCAAATAGAAATGTTTCTGAATACTATTCCCTAATCCCATTCCCAGTAACCCCCCAGGCCCTATAGCATATAAACTCTGAATAATTTGAAAACCACTACCCAAAGGATCAGACCAAGGATTAATAAATGAAATAATTCTTTCCATTCTATAAGGAGCTATAATTATAAGAATAACAACACCAACTAAACCAAGAATACCAATCTTTATAAAAAAAGACATATTAACACCACTAACAAACAACATACCAACAATAGATATAACAAGAACAACACCTGTACCAAAATCAGGCTGTAACATAATTAAACCAAATAATAATATTAATATAATTAAAATAGGAAAAACTCCGTTAATTATATTTTTTAAACCCTTCTCATTATAACTTAAATATTTAGAAGTAAAAATAATCATACCTAGCTTTGCAAATTCACTAGGTTGAATACCAAATCCCCCAATACCAAACCAACTTCTAGATCCATTTCTAACACTACCAATACCAGGAATTAAAACCAATATTAAAAGTAAAAAGCAAACACCAAAAATAATGTTTGCTTTATCTAAATACTTTATATAATCTATATTAATTACTATAACCATTATAATATAACTAATAACTAAAAATATACCTTGAGTAATAACAAATTTATATGGATTATTAAATTTGTATTCTGCCCAAACATATGATGATGAATATATCATAATAAGACCAAATAAAGTTATTAATACCACTCCTAATAATAATAATAAATCAACCCTCTTCATAACCCCTCCAATTATTATAACCAAACACCATATATAAGTGCTAGCAAAGCAAGAATAAATCCTCCAATCCAAAATAATTTAACAATATCTCTTTCACTCCATCCAAGTCTCTCAAAATGATGATGGATTGGGCTCATTAAAAATACCCTTTTTTTAAATACAACTACTGAGAATATTTGTATAATAACTGATAGTGTTTCAATAACAAATATCCCACCTATTACTGCTAAAGAAAATTCATGAGATGTAAGTATTGCCACAGTAGCTAAAGTAGCTCCCAATGACAAACTACCAGTATCTCCCATAAATATTTTAGCAGGATTAGAATTAAATACTAAAAATCCCATAATACAACCTACTAAAATAAAACAGAAAATACCAATATCCTGATACCCACTAATCCAATAACTACCCCATGCAATCAAGCCATAAGCTAAAAAGGCTATTGCAGACAAGCCACCTGCAAGACCATCTAAACCATCTGTCAAATTAACAGCATTAGACGTACCCACTAATAAAAACAATATAAATAAACCATAAAACCATTTTAAATTCCAACTAAAATTAAAAAACGTAATCCTTAAAACAGAATCCCCATCTCCAAAATGTCTAAACAAAATATAAAAAACTAAAGCAACAATAAATTGTAAAAACAATTTTTGTATTTGTGTAAGACCCTTATTAGTATCATGCTTCAAACTAATATAATCATCTAAAAAACCTATAATAGAATAACTAACCATTACAAATAGTATAATAAATAAATTAACAGAATAATCCATTTTACCAGTAAGCAAAAGAAGTAAAACAGTAATTAAACATGGAACAATAAAAATAACTCCCCCCATAGTAGGCGTTCCACTCTTCTTAGCGTGAGCATCAACATAAACATTAATTCTCTGCCCTGCTCTTATTTTTTTTAAAAAAGGAATTATTCCAACCCCAAATATAGTAGATATAATAAAACCTATCATTAAAGCAAATAAAGACTTAGTTAAAGTTAACATATCTACTCACTCCTTCACTACTAAAATTATATCATAAATATTATAAATAATTCCCACTATAAGAAAAACTTTACAAATTATTTTGTAAAGTTAACTATTTAGTATATTTTTTATCACTAACCAATATATTATCAAAAATACTTCTTAAAGAATCACTCTCTTTACATATATCAGCATTAACAATAGCATTAATAAAACTATTTCTATCTTCAATTAAAGAAAAATCCAAATAATAATTATCATCTAAATTATTATTTTCACAAATATAACTAATATACTGTCTTAAAAATTCTCTTTCACATCTACCATTACCTTCTCTAAAAGGATGAATAACATCAAGTTCAGAATAAAAATAGGTTATAAAATCAAGAAGTTTTTCTCTATCATGAACATTTCTAGAAAACTTATTCATTTTATACAAAGTCTCTTTCAAATTATTATAAATATATCCTGGCAAACAAAAAGAAAATGATTTCTTTATTACTTCATCCCTTATTTTACCAGCAAAAGGATAAATACCATCAAATAAATATTTATGAATATTCAAATAATGCTCCACAGAAAACTTCTTTATATCTTTACCTAAAGATAGATCAGGATTTAAATATAAATTAGCTAACCTAAAACTAGTAACAGATCTTTCAATTTTTTCTAACTTATCCTTATCAGTTACTCCAAGATTATTAATTAAAGTCCCATCAGATAAAGAATACTTAGACTCATAATTAAGAAGATTATTTTCTAATCTTGTTATGTTTTTCTTCATTATCTAATTCACCTTTTTCAATCATAACTTTTCTAACAACAGAAAACAAAAAACTATCATCAGTACTACCATTAAGTATAGCATTCCTAATATCATTAATCTCCTCTTTAGTAACACCTAAATCCTCAATATTATTTGAAGCTTCACCATATTTAGTAGCTTCATACACATTTTTTTCAGTCATTTAATTCACCAATTAAATTATAACATTATAATAAATTAAAGTAAATAACAACTAACCTAACATTAATCTTATAGTAGAACCAACAGGAACCCTACTACCAGCTGGAGGAGCCATAGAAATAACACTATTACCACTACCAGAATATTCTAAACTAAAATCTTTTAATATTTTTATAGCATCACTAACATTATAACCAATAACATCATTAACAGTAACAAACTTTACATCAAAATATCTATATTCTTTCTCTAAACCTATTTCTGGTTTAGAAATATTTAAAGCTCGAATAGCATCAGTTGCAATATTTTTAAAAATAGGTGCAGACACTGTACCACCATAAGCACTAATTCCTTTAGGATTATCAATAGCAACATAAATAACAATTTGTGGATTATCACTAGGTAAAAAACCAATAAAAGAAGTAATATAATTACCAACCATATATCTACCATTACTAACCTTTTGAGCAGTACCAGTTTTACCACCTACTCTATAATTTTCAACATATGCATTTCTACCAGTACCAAGTGCTACAACACTCTCTAAAGCATATCTAACCATCTTACTAGTATCTTCACTAATAACATTTCTAACAAAATTACTCTTATTTTCCAAAATTATATTATTAGTTTCCGGATCCATAATTCTCTTAACAATATATGGCTTAAATAATTTTCCACCATTAATAGCTGCACTAACTGCGGTAATTTGCTGCAAAGCAGTAACACTAACACCTTGACCAAAAGAAGTAGTAGCAAGTTCAACAGGACCAACCTTATCTAAACTAAATAATATTCCAGACCCTTCTCCATTTAAATCAATACCAGTTTTACTACCAAATCCAAAATTATTAATATAACTAAATAACTTTTCTTTACCAAGTCTTCTTCCTAATTCAACAAACCCTGGGTTCTCGGGGGCGGGATTTCTGGCTAAAAAAATAAATTCGACATATTATTTAATTTTCAAATAAAACTTCTTTTATATTTCCATCTTTAAAATATATTTTGAGATTCATTTTATATCTATTATCTAACTTTGTAACAATAATTTTATCTAATAATAAGTTAATAAAAACATTTAAATTATATTTAACGTTTAAAATATTTTTTATTTCTTTTTCTATATCATTAATATTTGATGATATATCAATATCTTCTTTTATATTTTTTAACTCATTATTTATTTTACTTATCTCTAATTCATTCTTTTTTAGTTTATTTTTTAGATCATCATCTGAAATAATTTTAGATAGATTTAAATTAATCAATTTATCTTTATGACTTATCAATTCTTTTAATTTATTTTCCAAATCTATTTTTAATTTATTATTTGATATAATTAAAACTTCACTATAAAGTTTAATCATTTCATTAGAAACATCTCTTACATATTCTTTCATATAATTATTTATTATATTTTCCATTAATTCATCTAATTTTTTTTCTCTAATAATTGGAGATTCACAAATAAGTACTCCTTCATTTTTATATTTCTTACATACCCAAGTAGGATTATTTCTTCTATTTGATCCTGCACATCTAACAAATATTTCATTATGTTCACTACAGATTAGTTTAAATGTATATCTAGAATCATCAATCATTATTTGGCTTGAAGTTATATGAGTATTTCTTGCTTTATGTTTTTTTTCATAAATTAAATTAGCTTTATCCCATAACTCTTCAGATATTATTGGTTCGATCAAGTCTGTCTTATAAATTATATGTTCTTCTTTTGGAACTTTAATTTTTTTATGTGTCTTATAACTTTCTACTTTTGTTAGATTAGCAGTGTAATATCCCTTATATCTAGGATTAGTTAGAAATTTTTTTAAAGTTGTCCCAGAATATGGCTTACCATTTTTATTTTTGTATCCTTTCTTATATAAAATATCCGCTATTTTTTCAAATGAATATTTTCCAGTCACATATAAATTAAATAAAGTTTCAATAATTGGTCTTTCTTCTTCATTAATAATCATTTTCCCATCTTTTCTATAATATCCAGTCAAATTACCACCAATTACTTTCCCATCTTTAATCATTCTTTTAATTCCAAATTTAACTCTTTCTGATAATTTTCTTACTTCATCTTGAGCAAGTGATGACATTAAGGTTAACCTAAATTCACTATCTGGATATATAGTATTAATATTATCACTTATAAAAAATACAACTGTTCCATTATTAAGAAGTTCTTCTGTATATTTTATACTATCAATTACATTTCTAGAAAACCTAGATATTTCTTTTGTAACTATTAAATCAAGTTTTCCCGTTTTAGAATCTTCAATCATTCTTAAAAAATTATCTCTATTTTTTATACTAGTTCCACTTATACCTTCATCAATATATTCTCCAACTAAATTCCAATTCTTATTTTCATTTATCATTTCTTTAAAATAATTAGATTGATTTTCTAAACTATTTAATTGATCATCTTTATCAGTAGATACTCTTGCATAATAACCAACATTTAAATTCATATCAAAAATGGTTTTACCAAGTAACAATTCACTTCTAGTTTTTACAATATTCATTTTCTTGTTCTTTCATTATTTTTTCGTTTGCTAACTTGAATTCTTCAAATGTTATTTTACCTTTTTGATATAACTCTTTATTGATTATTAATTTTAATTCTTTTAATATTTTTTTCATATATACCTCCCATTTAATTTTATTAAAAATACTCGTAAATATGAAAAAACTTAAGAATTTATATTCTTAAGTTAAAAAATTATATTATATGTGATTAAAAATTTATACCTACTTCATATGGAAACACTATTGATATATTTGTAGGTTCTTCGGTAAATATAATTCGCTTATAATGTGCAATCATAAAACCAAATTCAAACATTGTTCCTTTTCCTACTATTCCATTTGGATTACATACTATAATAGCATCGGCTTTTTTGAATTTATTCATGTGGTCATATTTATGTCGCCAAGCATCTCTAACATTTGTTAATTCTTGCCCTTCTAATAAAATAAAATCCGTACCTAATGTTTCTGGAACAACATTTTTTGTCCAAGGACTCAATACTTCAATGCCATGTTCATTAAATTTATCAATCAGTTCGCTTATCTCTTTCATATTTTGTTGGAAACTTCCACATATAACAACTTTTCTAAATTCTTGATTTATAATTCCATTAATAACATTTTCAGAGTTATCTATTTTTTTACTTTTTTCCATATAAAATCTTTCTAATTCTTTATCCAAAATATTTAGATATAAATTGGAATTTACAAAAACATGAATAATTAGTTGCATTTGTTCTTCTTTTGAAAGTTCCTCAAAAATTCCAGTAGCATACAATCTTACTGTTTTATTTGATATTTCACCAACTATATCAACCAGTTTTTCAAAAAATCTATCAAATTTTTTAAACATTTCATCATGTACTAATGTTTCATTAAAATAAATTTGTTCTTCGTGTAAAAGACTAATAGAACCAGTTTTTAGTTCATATACTTTAGTTTCATTTGTATCAAAATGAACCAATATTTTTTTATTTGTTTTCATAAAAACTCATCTCCTTTTTTATATATTGAATGCATCAAGATATTTTTTTATAAATTCATCTTTTCGCCTAGAATTATATTGCATTATAAATCTTGGATGTTCTAATGGTATAATTTTTTTAAATAAATGGTATTCTTCATTTAATTTATTTAAAAATGTATAATTTTCACCACTACCAATACAATATGCTACAGAAGTATCTAATCCAAAATCTATTTGTTTTTTTATGGATTCTAGCATAAATGGATATAATAGTTTTTGAACTTTTTTACTCTCATAGTAATTACAATTTACTTCATTACCTTTTGAATTGATTCTAACTATTCCAAGTGGACATACAAAATTCATATAAAATTTTGAATAAAATTTTTCACTACCACCATATTTTTCTATAACATCATATAAAAAATTAGATGACGATTTATTTATATAAAAATCATCTATATATATGCCAGTTGTATTTTGCAAATGCTCAGCATCTTCATATGGAATTCCTGTAACTGCTGTTCCTCTTCTAGCAGGTGAACTGCCTATTATTAATCTTCTAGAATTATTATCATTATAATACATATTATAAAATTTTTTAGTTATTTCATTAATTTGAGTTTTATTTGAACCATTAAAAGGATTAATTATTTTGAATCCTTCTGGTAATTCTATTTTTATTTTAGATAAATCATTATCAAATTGTAAAACTTTTTCACCAAATGTAATTTTCTTTTCCATAAATCTACTCCTCATATAAATAGTATAACATATTTTTTTGTTATTTATAAACTTTTGCGGTCAGATATAATTCAGAATTAGATGAGTAAATTCTAATGTCATCGAACCCAACGTCAATCAATTCTTTATATAATATTTTTACTAAAGAAAAGCCACGATATATATCAACGAATTCTGTCCCAGGAATTATCAATCCAGGAAGTATTTTCTTTGATTCAGAACATAAAAATCCATTTGCTACCGAAATAATTAGTATTCCATTATCTTTAATAACTCTATATGCTTCTTTAAGAGCATCTTTAGTACTAAAGAATGAAGAATTAAAAGTTCTTAATGATACATACAAGTCATACCTATCACTAATTATTGATGATAGTTTTTCAGCTGGTGATACATGAATAATAGATTGTGGGATTTTTGCTTTTATTATCTGTAAGCCATTTTTTGCTATGTCTACAAAAGTTATATTATTACAACTTGAAAACAAAGTTATAGCCTCATTACCACTTCCAACTCCAACATTAATTATATTTAAATTTTCAAAATTTAAATCTGTAGTTTTTCTATAAACGTACATAAAATTTTTCCACCAATTAACATCAATCGAACGTGCATCATCAGAATAATTATATGATGAATACTTTTCATTAAATGCTTCTGACAATATTGCTTGAATTAAATTTAGAAAATAATTAAAATTACGATTATATTTATTTTCTAAATAATGAGCTAGAGCACTAGTGCTTTTTACTTGTTTTAATTCTTCACCAGTTATTTCAAATCCGTAATTTTTTAACTTACTAATTACTAATTTACTAATTCTAATACTTGAATAGTATTGATTTTGTTTAATACTTTGGACACTATTATTATAATAAATACTATTTTGATTTAATATTTTTTGTTGAAGTATATCGGGATATCTATATATATTATTTAATTGCAATATTGGATCATTTTGAATATACTGGTTTAAGCATGGATCCGGTAAACCAATATATATTTTTTTTATTTGTATTTTAGCTAATAACTTGCTTAATTCAAATGTATTATTATTAATACTATTAATAGTTAAATACAATTCTTCTGCCTTTTTAATATTTACTTCTTTTATTTTTTTTAAGAGCACATCAGCCCACGACAAGCTATTAAACTCATCATTAAAAGTACTAAAAATTTGATTATTATTTACTACTAAAACAATTCCAATTTTCAAATTATTATTCGACGCTTTATCTGCTATTTCGATTGAATAATTCATCCAATGTAAACTATTATCCATATTGCAACCTCCAATTTTATATTATTTCATCAAAAGGCTCTTTAGTTAAACCTAATTCTATTGATTTCCATAAAAATGTTGAAACTATCGTTGCATAATTTTTCCAATTTTTAAAATAATTGTCTAGTTCAATCTCTGTAGGTAGATTATCTAAACTATACATCCACTGTATTGTCCTTCTTATTGTGCCATCACTTTTTGATAATACATTTTCTCTTCCTAGAGAAAAAATTAAATACATTTCAGCAGTCCACATACCAATTCCCTTAACACTAGTCAATTTTTTAATTATTTCTTCATTTGATAATAAAGGAAAAGTATCAAACTCTATTTCTTTATTTACAATTGCCTGTGCTAAAGATTTAATATATATTATCTTTCGTTCGGATAACCCATAATTTCTAAAATCTGTAATAGAAACTGTTAATACTTTTTCTGGAGTTAAAGGAACTATTTCTTTACAAATCCTTTGCCATATTGTTTCTCTTGCTTTATCACTAATTTGTTGTCCGATTATATATTTAACAATGCATTTAAATCCATCTTCTTCTATAATTATGTTTGCTTGTTTTATAAATTTAATTAATTTGCCAAGTTTTTCATCTGTTTCAATCAAGTATTTCACTTTTTCATTTTCTAAATCATATTCAATAATTGACATTCTTCATTCACCAACATTTCAACTATAAATAAGTTTTATTTGTTTAAATTATATCATTAAAAATAATAATAGACAATTTTTAATAATAAAAAAAGAAAAAAGTGTATATAACAATTCCACCAAATTTATCATCATTTATAATATAATTCAATAAAATTATTTTTAAGATCTACTGGGTTATATTTTGATATTTCATAACTTTTAATTATATATGGCATAATTATATCTATGTCTTTTTCTTCATTAATTTTAAAACATCTACATAATGGCTCATAATTAGATCTTCCGACAACACTAAGTATATTATCATTATCTTCAACATTTAGTAATCTTATATAAATACCATATTTCTTTTTAGAAATCATTGTAAAATTTCTTCTGTTTTTAAACATAAGACCTTTATTAGTATAATGAGAAATAATATTTGATCCAATAGAATTAATTTTAACTAATAACTTATTAAATAAATTATCAACTGGGTCAACTTTTGATTCAGTTAAATAATTATAAAGTTTATTACATAATTCAATTAAGTATGCTATTTCTTTTAAATCTGTAATTTTAATATAATAACATAAAGTAGAATTTTCATATCCTTTTCTAATAGATAGTTTATTAAGATTATCAAATTGTTTTATAGCTTTATAAAAGGAAACTAGAATATCTAACTGATTAACTTGTACTTCAATTATCTTTTTATCTAACTTATAAGCAACATTTTTCATTAAATAATTTCTTTTAATATTATTACTAATATTTAATATTTGTTTATCAAATTCATTAAACAATTTAATAGCAATATCTTTTTTATTATAAATAATATTCTCATAACAACTTGTATCCACATTTAATAGTTTTGACTTTCTCTTATATGCTTCTTTATCTACATTAGAAATAACATTAGTTTTAGACATATCAATCACTTCATTATTTAAATATTTTACTCCATTATATATTAAATTATATGTAGAACAAACCTCTAGTTTAGTTGAGTATTTTATATTATTTGCAAGTTTTTCAACAAACACGAATATGTTCCTGTATTTACTCCAAGATTACAAGAATTCTGTACAACCTCTAAAAAAGTTTGTGATCCATGTCCCCCATGTTTCCAACACTTTATTCTAGCACCATCAACATTGACAGAGCCTCCATCAAAAAAAGTATCATTTTCTAAATCAACAGTTCCTTCTTCTATTGAAGAAGCAAGTGTAATAATTTTAAAAGTACTACCAGGTTCATAAGTAGACCATATAGCCAAATTTCTATTTATTTCTTCAATACTATATTTTTTATAGTTATTAGGATCAAAACCAGGCCTAGACACCATACCAAGTATCTCCCCACTATTTGGATTCATCGCTATAGCCCAAGCACCATCTGCATTATACTTAATCATAGCATTATCTATTTCTCTTTCCATAGAAGTTTGTATTTCATAGTTTACAGTTAATTCAATATTCATACCATTAGCAGGTTGTACATAATCCTCTGTTCTATTTAATCTATTCCCTTTAGCATCACTAAAGTATTGAATAGATCCAGCGCTTCCCATTAAATAATTATCATATTCTAATTCTAAGCCTGATAATCCCTGATTATCTATACCAACATATCCCAATACATGACAAAGAAGCTTATCATATGGATATACCCTCTTAGATTCCTTTACCAAATAAACACCATCATAACCTAAAGAATCAATCTTATCAGCTTCTTCATAAGATAATCTTCTCCCCTCAGGATGAACTCTTTCTATAGAAGATTTCTTATTTAAATGCTCTAAAATAGCATTAACATCACATCCTAATATATTAGCAATATTATTAGCAATTTCATTAATTTTATTCTTATTAATTTGATTAGGTATAAATATCAAACTAACAGTAGTTAAATTACTAGCAACATTAACCCCATCACTAGTAATAATATTGCCCCTATCTGCCTCAATTGGTAAATTTCTACTCCATAGCCCATTTGCAAGTTTATTTATTTTCTTATAGTCAATCACCTGTATATAAAAAACCTTACAAATAATTAACATAAATAAAAAAACTATAATAAGCAAAATTATATTTATTCTCTTATGAATATAAGTATCAAACATATTATCACCTATTATAATTTATTAATTATATATGTATTTAGAATTATTTATTTTTTATAACTTCAACTCTAATCTTTTCATTTCTAAAACATCTAACCTTAAATCTATTCCCACACTTAGGACATTTACACATATGATTACCTTTCTTTAAAGGTAGTCTTAGTATATTCTTACATTTAGGACACTTTCTATAAATATAACTATTTCTATCTTTCCATCTTTTATTAAGTATACCAATTCTATTAATAATTATTTTTCTATACTTTAAATAAAAATTATTTTCTCTCTTTCTATTTACTAAATCTTTAGATAAAAATCTATAAAACATAATTATTAATAATAATATCTCAATTATATTTAATATAAAACTATTAATAAATAAATCAATAATAGAAATAATTATAAAAATAATAAAACAAAACTTATATAAATCATCTATACCATTTCTACCTTGCATAAAACAATATAATTTATATAAATATTTATTCATACAAAACCTCCAAACTATTTACTAATTCCATACCAAATAATTATCTTTAATATCAAATATATAATCTCTACTATTACAATCATATTTTATAATAACATAACTATTTTCTATATTTAACTCACTATTATCCTTTGGATTAATTATTTTAGTACTTGATAAATAATCAGATATTTTACTAATAAATAACTTATTATCATTTAGTATATTATCACCAATTTTAGAAATACCTCTAGATGTATTAGTAGAATCACAAGTACTATTATCTAATGTAATATTATATCTATTATCAGAAATATATGTCTTTGCAGCACTCAAAATAGATTTTTTTAAATTATTCAAATTATCTTCCTTATTTTGATTAATAATATTAGTAACAGCAGGAACCATTACCACTGCTAAAACACCTAATATTACCACAACTGCTAAAACCTCAACTAAACTAAATCCCTTATTATTTAACTTAAACATTTTATCACTATCCTTAAATAAAGTATATCACAAAAGAAAAAAAAAGTATATCAAATAGATATACTTAAATTAAGCTCCTGTAATTGTAGAAGTAATTCCACCACCAGCACTAGAATCAAATTGAATTGTTGCATACCAAGTACCAGAATCATTTTGAGCACTACCAGTTTCTTGAATCCAAAATATTATACTATATGATGCAGTACCATTAGGTGCAATTAAACCAGTATCAGCAACAAAAACTTGTTCTGCTGTAGTAGCAGACTTAATATTTGCATCAGTAGCAGATGTAACAGCAACAGTTGTAGCATTAGTCATTACTTTCCATTTTAAATTAGTTGTTGGATTAGTAAAAGATATTTTACCAGTTAAATGAGCAGCAGCAGTACTACAATTCTTTACAGTAATAGTATATGCCCTACAAATAGCATTGTTATTAGAATCAACACATTTATCTTTACCACTTTGCCCATTAAATGCAAGCTGTAAAACATTTTTAGAATTATTATAAGCATATTGTGGAACCATAGGCGTATTCTGATATGTAGAAGTAGCAGGTGCAATCAAAGTAGGCGCACTATTACTTCCACAAGTAGTACCAAAAACCAAACTAGCAGTTGCAACAGTACCTGTTATATTATTTGTAGAATTAGCACTCAAAGCTAAAAAAGCATAGGTTGAACTAGTAGTAGTAATCATTATAACCATTATAGCAATAACTACAAATGTTATTTTCTTTCTATCATTATCATTTTTTACATTATTATTCATCAAAAAGAACCTCCATATCATACCATAATACAATTATAACAATCTTTATTAAAAAATGCAACATAAAAAAGTTGTAATATTTTATACAACTATTATTTTTTATTTTTTAAAACAAAATTATATGCAGATTTAACCATATCATCTAAAGATAATTCAGCACTCCACCCTAATTCATTGAAAGCTTTAGAACAATCAGCATAACAACACGCTATATCTCCAGCTCTTCTTTCTACTATTTTATAATTAACATCCACACCATTAACCTTAGAAAAAGTATTAACCATCTCTAATACACTATATCCATTTCCAGTACCTAAATTATAGATATTAATTCCCTTTACACTTAATAATTTTTCAAGTGCTTTTACATGTCCTCTAGCCAAATCAACAACATGAATATAATCTCTAACACCAGTACCATCTTTAGTATCATAATCATCACCAAATATAGATAAACAAGGTAATTCTCCAGTAGCAACCTTAACAATATATGGCATCAAATTATTAGGTATTCCATTAGGATCCTCTCCAATTAATCCAGACTGATGGGCTCCAACCGGATTAAAATATCTAAGTAAAGTAATTCCCCAAGAATTATCTGAAATATATAAATCTTTTAAAATTCCTTCAATATATAATTTAGAACTACCATAAGGATTTGTAGTATTACCAACAGGCATATCTTCAGTAATAGGAAGTTTAGCAGGGTCACCATATACAGTAGCACTACTACTAAATATAATTTTTTTACAATTATATTCATTCATTACCTCACATAATGATAATGTACTATCTATATTATTTCTATAATACATAAGAGGTTTTTCAACACTCTCACCAACAGCTTTTAATCCAGCAAAATGTATTACAGCATCAATCTTATTTTCATTAAATATTTTTCTTAATATCTCTTTATCACAAACATCACCTTTATAAAAAGTAACATTTTTACCAGTAATCTCCTTTATCTTATCGATAACATTTTCTTTAGAATTACATAAATTATCAACAACAACCACTTCATAACCATTATTTAATAATTCAACACAAGTGTGACTACCAATATATCCACATCCACCTGAAACTAATATTTTCATACATTCACCTCGTATTTTTATTTATATTTACCAATAATAGCATCAACTATTTGTTTGCTAGCAGTACCATCTCCATAAGGATTTGATGCTTTACTCATTTTTAAATATTCATCTTTATCTTCTAATAATTTCTTTGTTTCATTATATATAACATCTTCATCTGTACCAACTAATTTTAATGTTCCAGCAGTTATTCCCTCTGGTCTCTCAGTAGTATCACGTAGAACCAAAACAGGTTTTCCTAAAGAAGGTGCTTCTTCTTGAATACCACCACTATCAGTTAATATTATATAACTTTTATTAATAAAATTATGAAAATCAATTACTTCTAAAGGCTCAATTAATTTAATTCTATCCATATCTTCAAAAACTTCATAAGCAACTTCTCTAACCTTAGGATTCAAATGAATTGGATAAACCACTTTAATATCATCATACTCATCAACTACCCTTTTAATAGCCTTAAATATTCTTCTCATTGGTTCACCTAAATTTTCTCTACGATGTGCAGTTAATAAAATCATTCTATCCTTACCAATCCAATCAAACACTTCATTATCATATTCATCTTTTACAGTAGTTTTCATAGCATCAATAGCAGTATTTCCAGTTACATATATTTTATTTTCATCAATACCCTCATTTAACAAATTATTTTTACTTACTTCAGTTGGAGCAAAAAACATATCTGTCAATCTATCAACCATTTGTCTATTCATTTCTTCTGGAAATGGTGAATACTTATCCCAAGTTCTAAGGCCAGCCTCAACATGACCTATATCCACTTGATTATAAAATGCAGCTAAAGCTCCTGCAAAAGTAGTAGTAGTATCACCATGAACTAAAATAATATTAGGATTTTCCTTTTTTATAACATCTTCAAGTCCTAATAAAACTCTAGATGTTATTTCTGACAAAGTTTGTCCCTGCTTCATAATATTTAAATCATAGTCAGGTTTTATATCAAAAACATTTAAAACCTGATCTAACATTTCTCTATGTTGTGCAGTAACACAAACAATACTTTCAATTTCCTTTCTATTCTCTAATTCTTTAACCAAAGGTGCCATCTTTATAGCCTCTGGCCTTGTTCCAAAAATAGTCATTACTTTTATCATATTTTATACCTCCTTTAAATATTTAACAAAATAATTTGAAAACTTTTCTGAGCCTTCTTTATCTAAATGACCACTATCATAAAAATCTTTTTTATAGTCTAAATCTAATTCATCATTTTTTTTAACAAAATCAATAAATATTTCTCCCCTATCAGTTAAATACTTATTAATATAATTAAGTTTTGAATATTCAACTTCACTATAAATAGCAGGAGTCTTAACAAATATTAATTTATAATTTTTATTTTTAGATAATCTAATTATCTTATCTAAATAAACTTCACTTTTTTTACCTATTTCCATTATATCATCATTTATACCAACTTCATCATAATCAAAAATCCTATTTTTATATTTTAAAGCAATATATCCTTTATTATTAACCGTTCTACCTTTAAAAATAGTATCATAATCATTATCACTTAATTCCTTATATCTAGAATGATATTTAATAATATTAAAATAATATGCTGCTCTCTCATCCTTTTTTACACACTTATTAATCATAGATATTTTATTTAAAGAAAATCTCATCTTATCAATAGCATCTCTATTAACTTGTTCATAAGCATAATCAGAATTCATAGAAACAAGCATATGAACATCAATAATAACATACTTAGGATCTTGATATTTAAGTAATTCTTTTAAATAAAAATAAGTAATCCAAATTGGTTGTTGTTGAGTTGCAAAATCATAACCATTTAAATTTGTTTTATCTTCAATAATATATGGATTAAAAGAAGAATACGTATGAGATGACCCCAAAAAAACAATATCAATAGAATTATTCTTTTGAGCATAAAAATCTAAAACATCAGTTCCATATCCATTACCTTTTCTAACAAACAATAAAGTTAATTTATCAAAAATAAACAAAAACAACAAAATAGTAATTAAAATATAAAAAAATCTCTTCATAAAATCCACCTAATAACCCAAATAAATAAATTGAGAATTATCAAATCCAGGACCATAATGTCCAAAAATAATAATCCAAAAAGCTAAAACTAAAACAACAGCAACCTTAAAAAATGATGGTGAATTATAAACAACATTTAAAATATTTTTCTTTTCTTTTATTAAATCAACAATAAAAATAAATATTATAGATACAAAAAGTAATTTTAAATCATAAATATCAAATCCAATACTTAATAATTGAGATTTTAAATCAACAAAATTAACTTTAAAAATATTGATTAAAATATACCCAACATCACTAATAGTATTTGCTCTAAAAAAAATCCAAGCAAAAACAACTAACAAATATGTAACAATAACATTAATAATTTTATACCTACTTCTTTTATTAATAACTCTTTCAATCACTTGATATAACCCATGTAACAATCCCCAAATAATATAAGTATAATTAGCGCCATGCCATAAACCACTTATTAAAAACACAACAATAATATTAAAATAAGTTCTTAAACTACCCTTTCTATTTCCTCCTAAAGGAAAATAAAGATATTCTTTAAACCAACTTGATAAAGAAATATGCCATCTTCCCCAAAAATTTTTAATACTATCAGCAAAATAAGGATTATTAAAATTATTAGTTAAATCAAATCCAAACACCTTAGCACATCCTCTAGCAATGTTAGAATATGAGCAAAAATCAAAATATATTTGAAAAGAATATAAAAATACAGCGATAATTAAAGGAATACCACTATAATCTTTTAAATTATCAAAAACATTATTTACTCCACAAGCCAATAAATCGGCAACAACAATTTTTTGAAAATATCCATATAGCATGATTATAAACCCATAAAAAATATTTTTATAATTAAAATTATGCTCTTTTCTAAATTGAGGAAGCATTATTTTAGATTTCTCTATAGGGCCCGAAAGAATTTGTGGAAAAAAAGAAACAAATAAAGCAAAACGCAAAAAATTCTTTTCAACAAATACACTTCCCCTATAAACATCTATAGGATATGTCATAGCTTGTAAAACAAAGAAAGAAATACCAAGTGGGACTACTATTTTTTCAATAGAAAAAGAAGAAAAAAACATTTTATTAAAAACATTAACAAAAAATCCCAAATACTTAAAATAAATTAAACATATAATGTTAATAATAACAAATATAAATAATAATATTTTTT
Source organism: Bacilli bacterium (assembly GCA_017432825.1). Taxonomy (GTDB): domain Bacteria; phylum Bacillota_I; class Bacilli_A; order RF39; family UBA660; genus RUG11198. Next base: position 54,356 of record JAFRIJ010000009.1, on the reverse strand, counting down.
TCTTTTTTTTATCATTTATTTTATTGATTAAAAAACCAAATAAATATGACAACAAAGTAATAAATAATAATAAAAATATATATTTAAAACCAGCAAATGCATAAAAAACATAACTAGCAATAAGTAAAACTATATATCTATATTTTTTACTTACAATATAATATATAATAAAAGTAATAAGAAAAAATAATATAAAAGAAAGTGAATTAAAAATCACAAAACCACCTACTACTTATCTTTATATTTTTTTACCTTAAATAAAAACTTAACATTACTATCATAAAATCTTTTTAATCTCTTAGGCTCTTTTATTATTCTATACAACCATTCTAAATTTAATTTTATAAATAACTTAGGAGCTCTCTTTTTATGTCCACTTATAACATCAAAAGAGCCACCAACTCCTACAAATATTCCTTTATTAAAATCTTTAATATGTTTATATATTAATTTTTCTTGATACGGAATACCTAGAGCTACTAAAACAATATCTGGTTTAGTTTTCTTTATATCTTCAAATACTTTATCTCTATCCTTAACATAACCATCAACAGCACCAACAATTTTTAAATTAGAATACTTATCCATTAAAACATCTTTCATTGAATCAATTACTTCTTCTTTAGCTCCAAATAAATATATAGATTTCTTCTCTTCATTACCATATTCTAATAGTTTACTTGCTATATCTATACCAGTTATTCTTTCTTCTATATTATATCCAATACTTCTAGCAGCTTTAACTATTCCTATCCCATCTGGTACTAATATAGATTCTTTATCAAGTAATAGTTCTCTCATTTCATCATCGTTTTCACTCATCATAAATGTTTCTGGATTAGCGGTTACTATAAACATCTTTTTATCTTTTTTCAAATTACTTTTCATAATTGTATGAAATGATTCTGCACTCTTATTATATAATTTATCAAATAACTTTCTCATATATATTACCTCTTAAAATTATTATATCAAAAAAAAAAGTAAAAAAAAAGGATTTAGAAATCCTTTTTTATAATAATTACATTATTTTAACCAATTGTTATTCTTTATAATAATCGGAAATTAACAAATTAGAACTATAATTAACAACTTCATAAAGATCCTTACTTAATGGTTTAACATCTTTACCATCATAATAAGTATAATCCTTAAATATAACATAACCATCTTTATTATTTAAAGCATCATTACCAGCGTAAACGTATTTAGAATCAATCCCAAATACATTTAATACAGTAGGTAAAATATCAACACTACTAGTAATAGTATCAATCTTATTTTCTTTCATAGAATAATCATAAATAAAGAAAACAGTCTTATTTAATTTCTCATCTTCACCATTTAAAGAAATATCTTTGTTTCTATGATCAGAAAATGCAACTATAATTGTATCTTCAAGTAAATCATTTTTTTTCAAATTTTCAAGTAATAATTTAAACATATTATCAGTTTCTCTAGAAGAAGAATAAGAACATAATTCCTCTTCATTAGTAACATTAGGATATAATTTTTTTATTTCATCAATATTTAGAGAACATTCAATTTTATCATAAGAATATGGATCATGTGGACTATAAGTAATAATAAAACTCATAAATTTATCACTTGATACAATATATTTATAACCATTTTTTATAATATAACGATCTAAATCTATATTCTCATCACTAATTCCCATTTCACTATAATTAAAATATTTTTCGTATCCCAAACTAATATGCATATTTGCTCTATTATATATAAATCCATTTGATCTATGAAATGAATTAACAGTATACCCATTATTCTTAAAAATATTAGCAATTGAATAAGGATATGTATTATTTACATAAGCATAATTAGGAGATAGCTTATTAATACTAGGGTATATTCCCGTATTAGCAATAAATTCAGTATTAGCAGTATCTCCAGTAACATATCCAGGAGAATAATGATTAACAAAATTAAACCCATGATGCATCATTTCATACATTGTTGGAGTAACTTTTTCATTAACCATCCAATCATCTTCACTCTCCATCATAACAAAAACAAGATTCTTATCTTTAAAAACGCCATTATATTTATTATCAGTTTTTTTATTAGAATTTTTTTCAATGTATTTTTTAACTTGCTGTTTAGCTTCAAAAACATTATCTTTCTTTAAAAAGGAATTATAAAAATCCTTTAAATAATATTCATAGCTACCACATATTCTAATAATTCTAGTAGGTTCAATCCAATTTGTATAATAATTACTATCAGTTGAAATTACAGCACGTGAATCCCATCCATCATTTATACCAGTTATTTTTTTTACAACAAAAAATCTTAATCCAAACAAAACTACAATTATAAACAAAATAACCAATAATTGTTTTAATTTAAAAGAAAATAACTCTTTAGACTTAGTCTTAAATATTAAAATAATAAATAATAAACAAATCAAAACAAATAAAATAAGTTTTAAATCAATAAATTTAAAAATTGAATTAATGAAAGCAAGTCCATTACCAGACATAAGAATATCTTTAAAAGAAAAAATAGAATGAAAATAAGCATACATAAAGAAATTAACTATTCCAAGTATAGATAAAACAATATTAATTATTAATGAAAATATCTTTCTAACTTTAGGCTTTAACATAAATAAAACTATCAATATGGTAAAAATCCAAACCAAATTAAAAATAATAATCTTTTTAGAAATATAATCAAATGGATTCAAACTTCTCAAAACCAAATATTGATTAAAAAAATCAATAAAAATCAAAAATATAAACTCATATACAAAGAATAAAATAGTTTTTTTATATTTTTTTAAAAACACATCTTTTTCTTTTTTTATAACCTCTTTCATAAAATCACCTCATTTAATTTGTCCAAAATAATTATCTAAATCATTCAAAGTAGTATAAGTAACAATAACAAATCTTCTTAATCTAAACTTATCACTACCAACATGAACTAAATTGTCACTATGACTACTCTCTCCAATAAAAGCCATCGTAAAACCAGCTTTTTTTAACATCTCTATTGAATATTCATTGTATTCATAAAAGGGATAACAAAAGTAAGTAGTATTATTTAATTTAGATCTTGTGACCTTCAAATCATCTTGAATTTTGTCTTCACTTAAACATTGAATGCCTCCACCCTGACCTGTAGGACAAACTCCAGGATTATGCATATTATCACTATGTGAATGTAATTCAACATAATCAGTAGTATAATAACTACTAGTATCAAACCAAGATGTAATTAAAAATATTGTACCATACATTTTATATTCAGTTAACATATCAACAGCAATTTTAGTTCTATCACCATCATCTATAGTAATTAAGACACTTTTAGGTAATCTAATTTTACCATCAACATACATCTCAACCTCATTCATTCTCAAAGTTAAAATATTGTTTTCTTTAAAGTAATCTAAATGATTTTTAAATTGTGATTTAGAATGACATATTTCCGTAACACAATTATTTTTTTCTTCTTCAACACCTTCATCATAAAAAGCATGATAATTTAAAACACCAATTCCACTACTATTACTTTTATCTGTATTGTTAGAAGATTCTACAGATTTTACATCTTCTTTTTTTACATATAATAATCTATTATTAAATTCAATACCATATTTATCATTATCCTTAATAATAATTGGAAAAGAAAATGATTTATCAATTTCATAAATTAAATTATCCATATCATCATAAAATGGAGTTTTATCATTAGTAACAATATTCTCATTAAATAATATATATTTTTTGTAACGATCACTAATATTCTTAAGGTTATCAATTTTGGAAACATCAGAGTATTTTATATAATACTTATTATCAAAATCAGATATCCTAAAATATTTAGATTTTTTTTTATTTTTTAAATCATCAAGAGTTAATTCAACACCTTTACTAATTTCACCTATTTTATTAAACTTATCATCATATAAAAAGGTATTTTTACTAGTTACTACATACTTATTATAATGTTCTATTACATCATCCAAAACATCCACATGATTTTTTTTATTAAAAAATGGAGTTATTTTAGGAACAATATAAATATAAAGAGCTAATCCTAAACCAATTAGCGAAATAATTATCAAAAAATTTTTAAACCACCTTTTGAATTTTCTTTTCTTTCTTTTCACAATTCCTCCCAAATTATTTTAATATTTTATACCATCTTTTAAGTATTTCATCTTTCGTAAAACTATTTATACTTTTTCTTGCATTATTTCCCATTTTCTTTCTCAAATTATTATCCTCTAATAATTTATCAATATTATTAATATATTCTTCTTCATTTCTATTCTTAATAACATAACCATTATTATCATTGATAATAATATCAGATACACCACTTTCTGTCTCATAAGCAATACACGGAATTCCATAACTCATAGCCTCTAACAAAACCATGGGTAACCCCTCAGTAATAGAAGCCATTAAAAACAAACAAGAATTTAACATATATTCTTCAATTTCATCATGAGTTTTATAACCCGTAAGAATAACTCTATCATTTAGTTTTAATTCCTTAATAAGTTTAGACAAATTATCATATTCCTTACCATCACCAATTAAATATAACTTACTATTTTTATCTTTAATTTTAGAAAATGCTTTTATAATATCATCATTTCTTTTTCCATAATCAAATCTACTAACAGTAATAATATTTTTATTATTTAAATCACTACACTTATTAGGAACATATCCCAACATATTAGGCATTAAAACCACCTGAGTATGTTTATTATTAATCAAAAACTTTTTATAATCACTCTCTAAAGTTTTTGTTAACGCAAACAAATAATCTATTCTTTTATATTTTTTAGTTAAAACGTTAATATATTTTTTATCATTATTATGATAATGATGTTCTTGAGCAATTTTAACATTATCTTTAGTACCATATCTACTTAATAAAGTACTAAAAGTATATCTCGTAGAAACAATAAATTGAGAATTACATTCAACAATAGCATTTATAACTAAAACCCTTTTTTGTATTAAAATTAAAATTGCTTTTAATCCTTCAATAAACGCCTTAATAAAATTATGCTTTCTTAAATAATCTTTAAAAACATCTCTATTAGGTTGATACTTACATAAATATCTAACTGTAACTCTATCATCCAACTTATCAGCTTGATTCTTATCTAAATTATAAAAAGATATTATCTCAACATCATATTTGGAAACTAAACCATTAGCAGTATTAATAGTAGCACTTTCTATACCACCAAACCCTAAATGTAAAAGCAAAAATGAAATCTTATTTTTTTCAATTTTCTTTTTACTAAGTCTCTTAGTAATATAAGTATAATACAAAACTAATATCATAGCTAAATATATATTTGCATTACTCTTTCTAAGTAACGCTCCAGAAAATTCAGAACCATAAATAACAAGTAAAATATTATAAGTTAACATAGTAAACTTAGAACCTAATATTATAGTAGGATTTTTAATAAAAATCCTTATACCTAAAGAAACAAAATATAGTAAAAACAAGCAATACAAAGCGAATCCAATATATCCATAATAATAGAATATTGCCGTTAAATCATTTTCTAAATCCCTACCATATTCATCAATTATTCCATGATTAAATCCAACTAATTTAGTAAAAAAGTCACTATCTTCAAATATAAATTTAGCATAAGTTTTCTTTACATATCTATTATCAGTCATCCTATAAGAATTAATTTTACCCTTCATATATTGATAAACTCTTTCTTCACCAAAATCTTCTATCATCTTATTATATAAATCAATATTATATAATATTTCAAGTATTTCTTCTTTAGTAAAATCATCATCCCAATTTTCTATAACAGTAGTAGTCTTTTTACTATTATTATCAACATCAAATTGTCTGGTAGAAGCAAAAGAAAAATTATAAAAGAATATAGAAGCTACAAAAAACAATATTGTAACTACTACTTTAAATATATTAATTCTATTATATTTATTAGTTAAACAAATATAAGTATTTACTAAAAGTAAAGTAATTAAAGTAAAATAACATGCCTTAGTACCATTAAAAAATAGTAAAATAAAAATCATACTTATACCAAGTAAATAAATCCAATTCTTTTGCTTAGAAAAATAATATAAACAATAAGGACATAATACACTTAATATCATACTCTGAGTATTAGGACTTGAAAACCAACCATTAAGTCCATAATCAGCATATGTCGTTTTACCTGTTTTAGTTAAGAAAGAAAGAATAACACTTATAAAAATAATAACAAAAGAAATAATAAATCCTTTCTCAATTTTTTTAGATTGCTCTCTATTATCTTTCAAATAAAAGCACAAAGAAATAGTAATTATTGGCAATTGCATAACCAAAACTAAATATCTAATATCATTAAAAATATTAAATCCAAACAACCTATAACTATTAAATAAATGTAATATACTAAATAAAACAACAGGAAGCATATACAAAATATACTTTTTCTTTTCTTTAGTTGAAATAAAAGAATAGATTACAATAAAAATTAAATATAACGTTCTAACTAAAAAACTAATAATTGTAATTTTTTCATTAAAAGTAAAATAAGCTATTATATCTAATAACGGTTGTGTAGCAATTATAAACAAAAGCCAATAATCTTTTATATACTTTTTAATACTATCAAGCATTACTTATCTCTTCCCTTCACCTTAAATATTAAATTAATTAACCAATATTGTTTAAACTTAATTAAATTGTAAATAATTCTTCTATTCCTTGAAAGCAAATATAAATATTTATTCTTTTTATAATTAGCAAAATTAGTATCAACATAATTAATTAACTTATTAATTGTATCCTTTTTAATAATTTTATCACCATCTGCATTAATAACCCTAACAACAGCAGATATATATATATGATCTACAGCCAAAAATTCAATTATTTCAGAATATTTTTTATTATCTTTTATTTCATCAAACGCTAATAGTATTTCTAAATTTCTTTCAATATTAGAATTATTCATAGTAGACCCTTCTCTAATTAAATAATCATAAAAAGGTTCATTAACATAATCAACTTTTTTAGCCTTTGACAAAACATTTACAGTAAAGTCTAAGTCTTCATACCATACCTTACTTCTAAATTTCATATTTTCTACTAATTTTTTCTTATATATCTTATTCCAAACAGCCATTCTACCAAAAAAAGAATTTAGCTTTTTATCATCAAAAATAATTTTATCTAAATCAACAACTTTATTCTCTGTTTCCTCTACCACATTATAACTACCACAAACTACAATATCCAAGTCATCTACTTTAGCTTTATCATATAATTTCTTATACATGTCTTTTTCCACATAATCATCAGAATCAACGTATCCAACATATTCTCCAGTAGCGTACTTTATTCCGTAATTTCTAGCAGATCCCTGTCCACCATTTTCTTTAATATATGATTTAACCTTATCTGGATATTTTTTCACATACTTATCTATTATTTTCTGACTATTATCTGGACTACCATCATTTACTACAATTATTTCGATATCGTCTAACGTCTGATTAACTAAACTATCTAAACATTTTGCAATATATTTCTCAACGCCATACACTGGAATTATAATACTTACTTTTTTCTTACTATTCATAATATCACCTACTAATAATTGATTTAACTTTTAAAATAAATTTTGATAATCTCCATAATTTATGGTAATTCAAAAACCCTATTATTTTCCTATTTCTTGACATATTATTATAAAAATCGTATTTTTTATAATTATTAATATTATCCCTGCAATAACAAATAAATTTATTTATTACCATATTTCTATCTTTATTATTTTGAACAGCCACTCGATTTATTGAAGTTACTAAAATATGTTCAAATATTAAATAAGATATTAAATTTTCATCATACTTTTTATTTTTTTTAGCATACTTCTTTATATCTTCAATTACCTCAATCATATCCAAATTTTTTAAAGAATTATTATTATTCATTGTAGAAACATGACCACAATTACAATGATAATATCCCTTACTAATACATGATATTTTATCAGTATTTAATAAAACTTTAGTTGTAAAATTAAAATCCTCATACCAAACTTTAGGAATAAATTCCAAATTACTAATAACACTTTTCTTAAATATTTTATTACAAGCAGAAGGTGTTACCTCAAATACTGAATTATACTTAGTACAATTATGATACAATTCATGATCTTCAAAATGATCTACCATATCACAAATAACAACATCACTAACATTTTTTTTAGCTAAATTATACATATCCTCAAGAGCATTAACATCCAGCCAATCATCACTATCAACAAAAGATATATATTCACCTTTAGCATGCTTTAATCCAAGATTTCTAGCAGATCCCTGCCCACCATTTTCTTTAATGTAAGCCTTAATCAGTTTAGGATATTTCATCACATATTTATCTATTATTTTTTGACTATTATCAGGGCTACCATCATTTACTACAATTATTTCTATGTTATCCAGAGTCTGATTAACAAGACTATCTAAACATTTAACAAGATATTTTTCAACATTATATACAGGAACAATTACACTAATTTTAATCATATCATTTTCCTTTCTTTTTATACTCACTATAAGGCATATTTAAATCTATAAAATATGGAATATGTTCACTTTTCTTAATTTGTTCTTTAGAAGGAATTTGCATATAATCACCATAAATATTTGTTAGATAAGTATCATAACCCTCTGGTATTGGTAAATATATATCCTCAAAAGGAACATACTTGGGTTTTCCTAAAACATCTTTATTAATAATATTTTTTTCAAAGCCATCACCATCAGCAATAGATACAATTTCCTTGCATTCACTACATTTATACTTAAAACATCTCTTAGTAGTATATTTTAATATTCTTTTCCTACCAAAAATCCTTAATAACAAATTAAAAATAGTTTTTAAAATCTTATTATTAATAACATTTATATTACTAGAAAGCATAAAAGCTCTATTAATTTTTAATAACTGTTTTTTTAACTTATTATCAGGAACACCAACCAAAGGAAAAACATCAATATAAACACCATAAGTAATATCAATATCAGAATTTTTTTCCTCAATTAATGTAGTTTGAATGTTTCTAATTTTAGCAAAAGACAAATAATACTTTTCTTCTTTTTCAGGGGTTTGAACATAATATTTATTTTTATCTAATTCCTTCTCACAAATATCTAAAAATTTAAAATAGTTATCATCAGTCATTGTAATATCAAAATCATCATCCCACGGAATAAACCCCTTATGCCTAACTGCACCTATACAAGAACCGTACGCAATGTAATATTCAATATTATGTTTTTTACATAATGCATCAATATCATTAATCATATCTAACATAGTTAATTGTAATTCTCTTTTATAATTTTTATTTAACTTCATTTTTCACCACTACTCAAATTCTATAGTATCTTTAACATCATTATCTATTTCATATGGAAAATCATATAAATAATTAGATAACTCTTTTTCAATTACTTTAACTTCATCAGCATATTCTTTTTTCCTAAAAAGTTGTGTATTTTTTATTGATATATCAGGATTAAATCTACTTTTTTTATTTATATGATCAGCAGCTTTAAAACCCAAGAAACTAGTAATTTCTTCAATCATTTTATCATAATTGTAAATTAAATCTTCAAATTTAATTCTTAATATCTTATTAGAATTACATTCTTTTTCACTTTCACGCATCTTTCTATAAAATTCACAAAACATTTCAACATCAGTAGGAAAAGGAACTTCAATTTGTTTTTCAGGATAAATATATTTATTTAAAATAAAAACGTCTCTTGGATCCCTTTCAACAACAATAACTCTCAATTTATCATCAAAATAATTATCCACTCTATATAAATTAAATGGTAATAAGAATTGATCTAAAATAACATTTTTATTACCCTTTGAAACCTCCTCAACAATTTCATATATATAATCATGAGCATACTTATAAAAATCATTTTCTTTAACAAAAGATATTCTCATTCCATCATCATATTTTAAAATTTTATTAAATTTTTTGTTTTTAAACAACATCTTAATTGGTTTCCTTAAAACTAGTTTAAAAAACATCTTACTATTAACCTCTTCATGAGTATACCAATATGAAGAAAAATTAAATTCCTGAATATTAGAAATAAACTTATCCGTTATTTTTTTAAAATTAGGACCAATTATTTTTTTATAATTACCTACCCACCAATACTTTTTATCATATAATTTTTTCATCTGCTCTTCAAAACTTCTAATAGCCTCATCACTTCTTAATGCATTATTTCCTAGCAAAAGCTTATCTTCCAAATCAAACAAACCATTAGGACAATGCAACATAATATATTCATAGCTCTTATGTTCATTTTGACAATCCTTAAATTCAGAAACCAAATCTGTTACAGCAGAACTGCCACTACCCATATAACCAGATGAAACAATTATTTTGTCCATATTATTCACCCAATACCTTTCTTTTAAATTTACTTAGTATAAACATTAAATTATTATCTTTTTTTATATATAAAACTATAAAATATAATAAACTACATATCACAACTATTAAGCCTAATTTGATAATAAAAGACAAATTAATACATTTGATTATAAATGAAATAGGGATAAACAAAACACCCAATACTAAATAAGTAATATTTTGCTTAGTAAAAATTTTAATATTAATTTTCATTTTATTCCTAGTATATATATAATGCCAACTAAACATAACTATTTCCGCTATACCAGTAGTAATCATAGCAGTAACAGGACTTAAAATCTTAAATAAAACCAACAAATAATTTAGTATTAAATTAATTAGTCCACAGACAAAAGAAACTTTTAAAATTCTATTTTCCTTATCATTTGGATATAACACGAGATTATTCATTACTGATTCCATACTAACAAACAATCTAACTATACATATAATAACTAAAGGAATAGTAGCAGATATATATTTATCTCCACCATATAAAACTATAACCTCTCTCGCAACTGCCACCAGTCCAAAACATATTGGAACAATTAAAAATAATAATGAAGAAATAGAATTATTAAGTTTTTCTTCATATATTTCTTTACTTTCATTTTTAATTATATAAGACAATCTTGGAATTGATACATTTATAATAGCATATGGTATCGATACTAAAGTAGAGACAATATAATAAGGAATAAAATAAAGAGTAACTGATACTTCACTAACATACCTACCTAGCATTACCTTGTCTAGCTGACTATACAATAAATCAACATTAGTTATAATTAAAACAGCAAGTAAAGGTTTTAAATATTTCTTAAATTCTATTTTAGAAAAATTAAATTTTATTTTCTTTTTAGCATATAAGAAACTTATTATATTGTTTAAAAATACAGTTAAAGAAACAATAATAGCATACAAATTAACATCTGATGGTTTTTTTACAAAAGCTAAAAGTGATACAAAATATATTATTTTTACAATAACAGATTTAATTGTAATAAATTTATAATTTTCTAGTGCTTCATTAACAAATTCTACATATACAACATTAGCTAATATCTGAATTATTAAAATAAAATATATCGTCATTGCAGTACCACTAGATGTCAAAAGAATAAAACATATATATATCAATAAAACTAAAATATTTGATATTAAAGATATTACAAAAAGATTAGTAAAAAGTTTAGAAACCTTTTCTTTATCATTCCTTATTTTACTAATTTCTCTAACGCCAAAATTATATACACCAAAAGACGCAAACGCTAAAAACATTTGAAAATTAGCCAAAGCAGTATTATATATACCATATAACTTTACATCAAGAAGTCTGGCTATATATGGTCCAATAATAATAGGTACAACAATATTAACAAGGCTAAGTATAGATTTGTAAATAGCATTTTTAAATAAAGTATTCTTTTTTTCCATAAATAACATCTCTCCTTAAGTCTTTATATAATTTTATCATATATTTAATTTTTTTAATAGATAAAATCCCTTATGTTAACAAATTTGTTAAATATATTTTATTATTTTCAAAAAATGTTATAATTACTATACGGAGGGTATAAAAATGTTTGGTTATATAGGTATATTCTTTCCAAGTATTATCGGATTATTTGCTTTAGAAAAGCTATTAAAGGAATATAAATTTAAAAAAAGAGACTATATTTATTACTACACATTACTAAATTTATTTTCAAACTCATTATGTATGATTATATTTAGATTATTTTCCAATACATACACATATATAGAAACAAATCTTGAAATATATTCAATGTATTTTGTAAAATATGTTCTTTTATCTATTATTATCAATATAGCATTAGCCATAATAATTACATGTATTAAAAAATATATAAAAATATCCATTGAGGTACAAGAAAAAAATGATAATTAAAATATTAAAAAAAATATATTTTATTACTTCATTAATAATTATTTATACTTCCATATACATTAAACACAACTTTAATAACATTGGATTTGAGCAATTACTATATACAGTTATAAAAGGAAAAGGAACAAGTTTTAGTGCTATAATAAATGGTATTATTATTGTAAGTACAAGCACAATAATAACAATATTATTAACAATAATAATTAAAACAACTATAAATAAATTAAAATACAGATTCTTTTTTATACTTGAAATTAATAAAAAAAGAAAGAAATACACTATATTTCCTCCAAGTAAAAAAGAAGAAAGAATTTATTGTGCAATATTTTTTATAATGTCAATTATATTTGCATGCTATTATTTAGGTGTTTTTGAATATTTAAAACAGCAACAAGAAAAAACATTAATATTTGAAAACTATTATGTTGATGCCAATAAAATAAATATAGATTTTCCAACAAAAAAAAGAAATTTAATATTCATTTTTGTTGAATCACTAGAAAGCACTAATTTTTCAAAAAGCAAAGGCGGAATAACAGAAAAATCGTATATTCCACATCTAGAAACGTTTGCAGAAGAATACATAAATTTTAGTAATACAGAACTATTAGGTGGAAGTTTTGCAACAACAGGTGCAACATGGACAATTGCAGGAATGGTTGCTCAAACAGCAGCAATACCTCTTAAATTGTCAGTTGGGAATCAATACAAAGGATACGGTGAATTTTTGCCAGGAGCACTTACAATTGGAGATATATTGCAATCAAACGGATACAATAACTATTTAATTCTAGGTTCTGATTCGATGTTTGGTGGAAGAAAAGATTACTTTAAATATCATGGAAATTATCAAATTCATGACTATTATTGGGCAATAGAACAAAAATTAATACCAAACGATTATAAAGAATGGTGGGGATTTGAAGACAAAAAACTATTTGCATTTGCAAAAGAAGAATTAATAAAAATAGCAAAAGAAAACAAACCTTTTAATTATACCATTTTAACAGCAGATACACACTTTACAGATGGATACTTAGATAAAAGTTGTCCCAAAGAATTTAAAGAACAATATGCAAATGTTTTTAACTGTACTGATATAATGATTTATGACTTTATAAACTGGATACAATCCCAAGATTTTTATTCAAATACAACAATAATAATAACTGGTGATCATTTAACAATGCAAGAAGGTTTCTACAACGTTCCAAATAATTATTCTAGAACTGTATATAACGTATTTATCAATTCAATAATTAATACTAAAAATAACAAAAATAGAATTTCAACAACATTAGATATATATCCAACTGCCTTAGCTTCATTAGGAGTACAAATAGAAGGAGATAAAATAGGCTTAGGTACTAATCTATTTTCAGATAAAAAAACACTTGCTGAAGAATTATCAGTATCATACTTAAATGAAGAATTTAAAAAAAGAAGCAATTATTATAATATAGAACTACTTGGAAATAGTTATTTTGAACTAAAAAAGAAGTTAGGAGACGATTAAAAAAGAAGTTTATAAAAACTTCTTTTTTAAACATCATATGTTTTATCAATAGCTTTTAATTCATTAAAAGTATCAATTTCTATTATATCTCCTTCATAGCACTCTCTTACTGCAATTTTATAATTATCTTTACATACATCTAACATAACCTGTTCCCAATATTTTTCTTTTCCACCAGGCATATTATAAACATTATCTATATCTACAGCCATTTTTTTAGCATCTTCTTCAGTATAGTAAGATATACCATACATTTGATAACAATTATATCCTCCAACTTTTTCTTTTGTAATAATACCATTCTTTGTTTCTAAACACCAATCATCGGTTCTATCAACATATTTACCCAAGAAATTACTTTGATATTCATACTTCCTAATTAAATTAGGATTGTATAAATATAGATCAGATTCCAACACATAAGAATTAGCAAACAAATCCTTTACAACATATGCAGATAAAATATTATTAGCTTCATTATATTTTTCATTAACTAATATTCTAATATTAGGATATTTCTTCTTTAATATCTCAAATTGATCAGATAAATAACCAGTAACAATTACTATATCTTCTATCTCTGCAGCAACAACTGCATCTAAAAGAGTTTCTATTATTTTTTTACCATTTACTAAAACTAATGGTTTAGGCGTATTTAAAGTAATAGGAACTAATCTAGATCCAAAACCCGCTGCTAAAAATATAGCTCTCTTAACTCTATATGGCTCTAAAGCTTTATACCCCTTATTAGTAATATTCATATCCTTATCAATTAAACCATAATTAATAATTTCAGAAATAACTTTATTTACAGTTCCCAAAGACAATCTAGTTAGATCAGCTATCTTTCTTTGAGATAATTTACTATTATTTTTTTCAACACACGTTAATACTTCAAATTGATGATACGTTAATTTCACGATTCTCACTCCTTCTATGTTCTACTCTATTAATATAATAAACAATACCCTTAACAATCAAATTAAACAATAATATAAATAGTGATACTATTGCAGCTTCCCCTAGCATCAAATTACCTTCATACTTATTTATCATCAAAGATAGAGGCATAGTGCTAGTATTAAACAAAAATGTTACAGCCGAAATTGTTACCATCGAATTAACAAAAAAATATGAAAACATTTCTCTAATAGTTTTTTTAGTACAAGGAACAATAACATCAATAACTATTTTGTAAATAGGAATATTACATGTCTTAGCAACTACTTCATAATTTGGATTTACTTTTTGTAAAGCATTATATGCCATCAAATAAGGAGATGCCATAAAGTGTATAATATTAACTAAAATTAATATTATAAAAGTATTATAAATAAAACTACTATTAAAAGAAATCGTATAAGATAAACCCAATACAATACCAGGTATAGCTAAAGATACTATAGTTAACAAATGAATTACCTTACTTCCAATTTTCTTAATTCTACAAGTAACATACGCTATTAAATAAGAAATAATAGTACCTACAATAGATACAGCAATAGCAATCAATAAAGAATTAAATATATACTTTGATATACCATCAGTAAAAACATAATCAAAATGTTTTAAAGAAACAACTTTATTAACAACTACATTATCTATAAAAGCATAATAAACAAAAGAACCTAGTATGATACATACGAATATTAAAACAACATATACAAATATAGTACATATTCTATCTCTTAATTTATTATTACCTAATTTATAATCATTACCTTCAAAGTCTCCACTACTATAATCTCTACTAAAATTATCAAATAAAAATGATATAAAAGCAGGTATTAACAAGAATAAGCCTATCATAGTTCCCTTAGAAAAATCAAGTAATCCAATTACCTCTTTATATAAAAATACAGGTAACGTAATAAATTTACCACCAACAGATAATGGAACACCATAATCAGTAAAAACCAACGTAAAAACAGCAAAAATTGAAGATAATATTGGTTTTTTTAAATAACAAAAAGTAACCTTCTTAAATGTCTGCCATTTATTAAATCCCAAAACATGAGCAACATCATACATCTTATTATCAATATAATGAAATCCATCATCAAGCATTAAAAATGCGACAGGAAAAGAATATAAAAATGAACCAATAATTATACCAACTTCACCAATAATATTAAAACCAAAAGATTTAGAAATAATACCATTAGCTCCAAATAAATTAATTAAACCTAATCCATGAGAAATAGATGGAATAAGCATTGGTAAGGTAAGTAACGTTTTTAAAACAGCTTTATGTTCTATATATGCTCTATTTAAACTAAAAGCAAGAAAATAAGCAACTAAAACAGAAATAATAGTTGAAATAGTAGAAACAAATACAGAATTAAATAAAGATTCTTTAAAAGCATTAGAAGATATTAATAATCCAAAATTACTCCATTCTACTTTAGATAACATAAGTATTAATGGATATAAAATTGAAAAAAATAGAAAAACAAAA
This sequence comes from Bacilli bacterium, assembly GCA_017432825.1. Lineage (GTDB taxonomy): Bacteria > Bacillota_I > Bacilli_A > RF39 > UBA660 > RUG11198. The sequence goes on along the minus strand of JAFRIJ010000009.1, from coordinate 37,981 downwards.
ATTAAAATACTTAACTTACTACATTTTTTCATTACAAATCAATTCCCGTACATTTTTCTATAGAAGAAACTTTCTCAATTAAATGATTAGCAACAAAATTCTTAACATATTCATTTTTAGGATGATTAAAAATAACATTTGGAATATCAATTTGCTCAATATTACCATTATTCATAACCATGACTCTATCAGACAAAGAAAAAGCTTCTTCCTGATCATGTGTAATATAAATCATAGTAGTTTTAAATTTCTTTTGAATATTCTTTAATTCTTTTCTAAGTTTTAATCTATTATCAGCATCCAACGCACTCATAGGTTCATCAAATAATATAATATCAGGATTTAAAGTTAAAGTTCTCGCTATAGCAACCCTTTGCTGCTGTCCACCAGATAACTCATGAGGATATTTATCAATATGCTCTTCCATATTTACAAGTTCTAATATCCTTAGACTTTCTTTTCTAGCTTTATCTTTATTCTTAATCTTTAAATTTAAAGCATACATTACATTATCCAATACAGTCATATTAGGAAACAAAGCATAATTTTGAAAAACAATTCCCATACCACGTTTTGAAGAATCAATATTAGTAATATTCTTATTATTTTTTAATATTACACCCTCATTACATTTTTCAATACCAATTAATATTTTTAATAGAGTTGTTTTCCCACATCCAGAGGGACCAAGGATAGAGAGAAACTCTCCATCCTTGACATCAAAACTAATATCATTTAAAACAACCTTATCCCTATATCTTTTTGTTAAATTCTTAATCTCTAAATTAACCATTAACCTCTCCCCACTTTTCAGTTAATTCTTCTTTTCTAGAAATGCTTTCTACACCTTTCATATCAGCATCAACTAAATTAGTAGGATAATTTTTAACACTTACTTTTTGATCCTTTAGAATAACATCAGGCATATAATTCTCTTTATCATATACTCCAAAGCCATCAATTAACCATTGAAATACTTTTTTAACATTCTTCTTATCTTCTCTACCTTTAATAATACCTGCTGCAGTAGTATTATATGGTGAACCAGTTTTTAATGAAACAATACTAAAATCATATCCTTCATTTATAGCACCAACTCCTTGAGAAGTCATACCTAAAGCAATAGCAATTTCTCCTTGTTTCAATAAATTAGTTGGCCCAGAACCAGAAGTAGTAAATTCACGCAAATTATTTTTTAATTTTTTAAAATACTCTATAGCTTTATCTTCTCCCATAATATTTACTGCGTTAAGATAAAAACCATAACCACTACCAGAAGTTTTTGGATCAGGCATAGCAATTATATTTTTATATTCACTCTTTAATAAATCTTCATATGAAGAAGGTGCTTCCAATTTATGTTCATTTAAATATTTATTATCAACAATTAAATTCATTGTATATTTTACCCAAGTAACATAATTGTTTGAAGTATTAACACCATCTAAATAAATACTAGTATCAATATCAGATATATCAGCAAAATACTCCTCTAAATTTACCATATGTGCAGTTTCCAAATCAATAACAATATCCCCTTCAAATTTAGTTTTTTCAGTTTTAATTTTAGCAGCTAAATTACCAGTAGCCATAGGTTGAACCTTAATATCAACATCAGGAAATTCTTCCTTAAGCTGCTTAACTAAATCTTGATTCCTTTCTTCTTCCATACAAGAATAGATAACAATACTATCTTTTCCTTTACATCCAGTCATAAAAAAGCATGCAAATAACATTAATATAATTAATATTTTCTTTTTCATTTAAAATCCTTCTTTCTACTAAGCAAACATTCAATGTTCACAAAATAGATTATATCACTAGTTTTTGAACAAATCAAGTCCCTTATTTATAAAAATACGTTCATTTTTTAGTTTACCATTCTACTTTATAAGATAAATTACTACACATATTCTTTAGTAGACATTTTATTTTTTTCAATAATTTTGTTTTACCAATTATTTTAAAAATAATCTTTCTTAACGAATCTATAATTACACCTAATAAAAATATAATAATAGCACATACTAATATATCCTTAAATACCCAAAAACTAAAAGAATAACCACCTCTATCAACACCTAATAACACATAGATAATTGGTCTAATATATTTATGTTCATGAAACAAATATATCCCAAAAGTACAACTAGATAAATAATTAACAATCTTGCTTTTAAAAGACAATAAACCAAAAATTTCAAAATAACAAATAGATTGAATAATAACATAAGGAGTGGAATGACCTCTTCTAACATCATTAATTCTATCAATAATCCAATCAACTGCTTCAATAGATGATTGTTCATTAGTTAACGCATACAACGAAAAAGAGATAAAAACCATCATAAAAAAAATAAATATTAAGAAAAATAAATAGCCCGTTTTACTATATCTATTAAAATAATAACTATCTTTTAATGGATATCTTCTTAAATATCCACCAATAAAATACAAAAATACAAAATTATAAAGTGAGAAACCACTATTATTAAAAACACTATGTCCAAAAACAAAAGGAATAATAGAAACAACAATAAAAAGAACCACTAATAATTTTTTGTATTCATCTTTATTCAATCTATTAATAACCAGATTTAAATAATCACTTAAAATATAAAGCAAAACATAAGTAGAAATAAACCAATAATTACCAATTAATGAAGGCAAAATATTTGTTAACAAAGAAAACTTTGTAACATCATGCAAATAACCAATTTTATACAAAACAAGATTTAATACATTAACATAAAACAACGTACATAGAACGAGATTCAATAACTTAGATAATTTAAATTTACTTTTTGATTGAAAATAACCAGATAATAAAACAAAAGAATTAACATGTACTATTGCAGTATATCTAATTAAATATAATAACCCTTTCATATAAATATTATCTGTATTATATATTAAATTACCATATCCTATAGTATGATAAATAATAATTAAAAACATTGAAATAATTCGCATAAGTTCATAATTAGATTCTCTCGTTTTCATTCAGTTACCTTCTTTATTATTTTTTTTATATTAAGTATAATAACACATTAAAATAAATTAAAAAACATTTTTCTCCAATTGTTAACCTTTTATTAGTAAAAATATAAAATATATGCTACAATAAAAATATAAAAGGAGTTTTTAAAATGAAAAAGAAAACATTATTATTACTATTAGTACTTTTACTATTAACAGCATGTAATATAAATAATAAAGAAATTAATAAAGAAGATAATATAATAGAAAAAGAAAGCAAAATAGAAGAAAAAAAAGAAGAATATATAGATAATAATCCAATTAAACTAGGAATATATATGTATTATAATTCTTATACAAACAGAAAAAAAACAAATGAATATAATACATCCTGGGAATTAAACGTTGATTTATGTTCATTAGAAATATTTTATACAAATGAAGATAGTATACCAGGAACAAAAATAAAAAATCTATGGACCGATTATAAAAATAAATATGATAATATCGATAATTACAAAATAGGATATAACATAAATTTTGATACAAAAAATGAAGGAACTATAAACAAAACAATCCTAAATCCAAGTGATACATGGGATATATATAACTACCTACAAGTATACCTATATGATGATATACATCAAGAAGATAATGCTTGGTACAGTCACGTAACAGACGAAGAATATAATGATAGCACTATCTTATCATCAATAAAATTAACAGGAAGCACAATTGTAGATGAAATAACATCAGATATAACATTAACAGCATTTACATATGACGAAGATGATTTTGATGATAATAACAATTATAGAGGCATCAGCAAAGATACAATAATAATAAAAAGAAGTTAACTAACTTCTTTTTTTAAACACAAACAATTTACTAAATATATAATTACTTATAATCACAATAATTTGAGAAATAATCTTCATTATTCTATCATTAAATCCTAATATTGAAACAAATAATCCCATAATAAACATATCTAATAACAAAGTCACTACTCTAGCACTAACAAAACTAATTAATTCTTTTTTTACATTCTTATTTTTACTGTTAAAAACATATTTTCTATTAGTAATATAAGCAAAAATAACACCTGCTACCCAAGATAAAATATTTGCTACTTGTAATTCAATAGCTTTATTAGGATTTATTATAGTTAAAGTTAAAGCATAATATACAATTAAACTAATTATAGTGGTTAAAAATCCAAATATTAAATAATTTATTACCTCTTTATAATTATTATATAAATTAATTACCTTTTTCACTCTTTTCACTACTCTCTTTAACAATATATATAGGTCTATTCTTAGTTTCTAAATAAGTCTTAGCTAAATATTCACCCATTATACCCATACAAAACAACTGAATACCGCTAACCATAAAAATAATACAAACTAAACTAGGCCACCCATTAACAGGATCACCATATAATACTGTTTTAACAATAATAAATAAAATCATAATAAAACTAATAATACAAAACATTAGTCCAATTAATGCAGATATAACTAAAGGTTTAGTAGAAAAGGCACATATACCATCTATAGCATATATAAACAGTTTCCAAAAACTCCATTTAGTTTCACCCGCTACTCTTTCAATATTTTCATACTCTAACCACTTAGTTTTAAAGCCAACAAAACTAAATAATCCCTTAGAATAACGATTATATTCTTTCAAACTAATAATAGAATCCACCATTTGTCTAGTCATAAGCCTATAATCTCTAGCACCATCAACCATTTCTATACTACTTAATTTATTTATTATTTTATAAAACATTCTTGCAAAAAAGCTCCTAATAGGAGGTTCACCCTTGCGAGTAACTCTTCTAGTTCCAACACAATCATATCCTTCATCTTTTATCAGATTATACATCTCTTCTAACAAACTAGGAGGGTCTTGCAAATCAGCATCCATTAAAGTAACATAATCACCAAAACTAGCTTCTAAACCAGCATACATAGCAGCTTCTTTCCCAAAATTTCTAGAAAAAGAAACATACCTTACTCTTTTATCTTTCTTATGTAGTTTCTTAATAACTTCTATAGTTTTATCTTTACTACCATCATTAACAAAAATAAATTCAAAATCTAAATAATTCATTTCTTTAGAAATCTTATTAATCTCTTTATAAAACAACGGTAAAGCTTCTTCTTCATTATAACAAGAAACTACAACTGATAATAATTCTTTTTTCATAAAAACCCCCAAACTATTTTTTCTTGCTTCTTTCAAAAATAATATCTGTTTTTAATATTAATAATAAAACAATTATAAATAATATTCCATACACAACCATACCAAAATATCTATTACCAAGTAAATAAACAATAGAGGCAGCCGCAAATAAAATATCAATAGCGTATATTAATAATACAGTTCTCTTTTGAGAAAAATTCTGTTTCAAAAACTGATGATGCAAATGATTTTTATCTGGTTCTGATATTGGTTTGTGATTTACAATTCTTCTAAGTATTGCAAATAAAGTATCCATAATTGGAATAGCAAGTAAAAATATAGGAACAATAAATGAAGTAAATGTTATATTCTTATATCCAAGTAATGCAATAACAGCAATTATATATCCCAAAAACATACTTCCAGAGTCTCCCATAAAAATAGATGCAGGATTAAAATTATGAAACAAAAATCCCAAAGTACTACCTAACATTACAAAAGTAAGTAATGCATCAAGACCACTAGAATTCTTTAACATAATTGAAATTATACCAATAGTAGCAAAATAAATAGATGCTATACCACCAGCAAGTCCATCTAACCCATCAATCAAATTAATACAATTAATAACTCCAAGTATAAAAAATATCGTTAAAGGATAACTAAAAATTCCAAAATTAAGATATATACCAAAAAAACTAACATCTCTTAATACTATTTCTCCATATACAGGAATTATAAAAGCAGCAACCATCTGACCTAAAAATTTATATTTAGCAGGTATAGGTTTAATATCATCAATAATACCGGTTATTACTATAATAATACTACCAATCAAAATTGCATTCATCTGAATTGATTCAAATCCAAATAGCATATAGCTAAGTAAAAAACCAGCATATATACCAAGACCACCCAATCTTGGAATAGGCTTAGTATGTACCTTTCTAGCATTAGGAATATCTAATGCCCCAACATGAAATGCTATTTGTCTTACAATAGGGATAAAAAAAGTGACAAATAACATCGTCGTAATAACAATTATTAATACATCAATAATACTCATAAACACACCTCTTTTAATTAATATTAGCATATTTAAAATAATTAATCAATTCAATTCACAAATAGTTTTTAAGACTCTTGTCAAACATAATATTAAATGATATAATCAATAAAGAAAATAGTTAGGATGTTGATGCAGTATGAAGAATAAAAAAGTAAAAATAAGTGGTCAAAAAGTATTTTGTTTTATAAGTTTTATCTTTATAATGACGTGTTGTTTTTGGTATGGAGGAAGAACTATATATTTTTATATTGATGCTAATAAAACAACAAACATAAAAAAAGAAAAATATCTTGCAAAAACAATAATAAATAATAAGAAAGAACTAAAACAAATAAGTAATAATTACTATTACTATAAAGATGCAAAAACAAATTACTTAATTTATTCAAACCTATTATTTAGAATAATAAAGGTAAATAAAAATAATGAAATAACAATAATTAGTGAAAAACCAATTACCTTATTAGCAAATGGAAAAAACAAATCATATACTGATTCTTATATAACAAAATGGTTAAATATTAAAAACGAGGAATATACTGGAATACTACAAAGTAATTTAAATGATATAAGTAGATATTTAATAAAAAATAAAACATGTATAGATAATATTATAGATATCAATAATATTACATGTAGTGATATAGATAAAAGTAATTATATTACTCCGCTATCATTAATTGATTACATGAATACAGGTGGAAAAGATAGTTTTATTAATAATGGTTATTATACATATCTTGTAAATACAAATGAAGATAAAATATGGTATATAAATGATGAAGGAAAACTAAACAGCAATGACGGAACAGAAATATATGGAGTCAAATTTACTTTAACATTAAACGATGACACAACAATAAAGAAAGGAAAAGGAACAAAGAATTCTCCATACATAATTGAAGATGAAAACAAATACTTTGCTTCTTATGTAAAATTAGATAATGATTTATGGCAAGTATATCAAGATGATAATAATGAATTAAAGTTATCATTAGCAAACTACTTAGAAGAAAATAATAACAAAATAGAATATTTATACTCTAATAATACATACTTTCATAATGATACAAAAAACTATACTCTAGCCCACTACTTAAATAACAATTATTTAAATAAATTATCATATAAAGATATTATCATAAATTCTAATTATTATAATAATTTATATAATGAAGATACTAAATATGATTACAAAGAAATAATGAAAAAAACAATTGATACTAAAATTGCCAATCTAAGTATTGGAAACGTATTCTTAAACGATTTAGACAAATACTACACATCAACTGCAAAGAAAAAAACAACTATGTATATTGTTAATAAAAACTTTACAGTAGATGAATCTGAAGTAGAAGAAGAAAAGTACATAATACCATGTATAACAATTAAAAAAGATATATTAAAAGAAGGATCCGGAACACAAGAAGATCCATTTAGAATGGAGTAATCATGAGTAAAAAGAAAAAAAGAAAAAAAATACTTAAAAGAACAATATTCTTTATCATAATTGATTTACTAGCTATAGATTGTTTCTTCATTATGTATGGCCCATATGATTATTTTAGAAATTTATATGTATCAACAGCCATGAATACAATGAATCATCAGTGGCTAGCAAAAGTATTCTTTAGTGATAAAAAAATAGAAAAAATGATGAGTAATAACTACTTCGTTACTATCGATGAAGATGTAAATACAGATGATATTATTATTAATACAAAAGAAAAAACTAAATATAAGGATGAATATGAAAAAGAATTATTAACAAGAGACCCTGACAATGACTTATATAAATTACTAGAATTTAAAATAGGTGGATCTAACGCCTATTTAGTTGCCATATACGATCCAACTAAAGTACACTTAATATCAACAAGACAATTTAATGTAGGTGGATATGGAGAAAGAATACTAACAATGTGTGAACGATATGGTGGGAAAGTATGCATTAATGCAGGTGGATTTGTTGATAATGGAATGGGTTCAGATATCCCATTAGGATACGTTATAAAAGATAAAAAAATTCTATGGTCAAGCGGATATAGCACAGATATTATAGGAATAACAGAAGATGGAAAATTAAAACTATTAGCAAATTCAACTGGTGAAGAAGCCATAGAAAAAGGTGTTGTTGATGGCCTTACATTCTCACCTTTCTTAATTGTAAATGGTAAAGAATTAGAAATACATGGTGATCCATGGGGAAGTTCACCAAGAATGGCAATTGCTCAAAGAAAAGATGGTGTAATGATGTTCTTAGCAATAGATGGAGAAAACTACATAAATGGAGCAACACTTAAAGACGTAATTACAGTATTAAAAAGATACGGAGCATATAATGCTGCAAACTTAGATGGTGGAACATCAGCCACAATGATAATTGAAGATAGATTAATTAATAATCCAGCTGGAGGAGCAAAAAAAACTCGAGGAAGATATGTAGTAACCGGATGGGGATTAATACCATAAAAAATAATGTAATTTAATTACATTATTTTTTATACACTATAATATTTAATTCCAAATTTAATTATATCAATTAGTCCATTAATATTAGAACATAACATAAATACTATTATAATTATATATAACACATATTTAATTCTTTTATTTTTAATTTTATCTAATAACATTATAATTAAAGAACAATACGCCCAAAAGAAATATAACGAATAAAGAATCAACCCATTTTCCTTAGTTCCCCAACCAAATATACATAAAATCAAAAATGAAAATAATATCCATAAAAATGAAACAATAGCAAATTTCTTCCTTCTATTAATAATAAAACTAACTAAACACAATAGAAGAATTACTATTCCAATAAAACTAACAATATTTACTTTTTCCAACCAATATCTATGAACTTCATTAAAAAAAATAATCTTAGTAGCAGGTGCTAAAAACATTGAACGAACAAAATATAAAAATTGTAATAATCTATCACCGAACAACACATTTTTTCCAGAAAATCGTAACAAAGTTTTAAAAGTATTATTATAATAGAATATTTGTAAATACTGTCCAGACAAGACCATAAAAAACATATAAACTAAAAAACATTTAATTAAATCTAAAATCCAACTATAAACTCCCCTAATCTTAGCTACCAAAGGAAAAATAATACCAGAAGTAATTAAAGTTCCAACTGCTCCACAATAAGCATAATTAACCTTCATTTTATCATATAAACCAATATAGATAGTTAATATTAGATAAAACAAAGAAATAATATACTGTTCAAAAACAAAAGAAAATACAATAATAGTATAAGTAGAACAAATAAAAAAATATACTAATACTTTATCACTCTTTAAATTAATCATTTTTTCAATCATTATTATACTTAATCCAAGCAGTATTAATTGTATAGTACCCATAACTATATAATAACTATTGGGAATAAAAAACAAAAAAGATGAAATAAACTTTGCCATCAAATAAAAAGGCATTGAAAACACACCAAATAAAGATTGCCTTAAATCATTTTCCCCTGCTCCAACATTAGCATAAGCATTCGTAATAGTAATAGAACCAGAATCAGTAGTATATAATACATCATAAGAAATAACTTTACCATCACTATATATTGGAGTATAAAAAGCAGATGTTCTATTATATAAAAAACACATAAATAAAAAACCTATTATAATAAAACTAAGTAAAAATTTCTTTTCCAATGAAGATAAATCTTTTAATTCATTCTTAGAAAATAAAAATATATTATAGAAAAGATAATAAACAATAAAGCTTAAACAAAGCAAAGAACAAAAACATATTATTATCTTTAAAATAGAATAATCTACTATTAAACCAAATGTTTTTTTTATTAAATTACAACAATAAATAATACCAGTATAACTATAATCATATTCCAAATATAGTAAATATATACAAAATAATAAAGAAAATAAATAATATTTTCTATTAAATTTTCTCTTTAAAAATTTTCTTAATACTATCCAACTCAAAAATCCAAATAATATACTTAATAAAATTAAAAATTTAAATAAAAATAAATCATATTTAGATGAAAAAAATAAAGAAGTACAAATAAAACTAATTATATATAAAATAGGAAATAAATAATTATCCAATCTACTATTGTTTTTATGTTTTAAAAATTTATTATCCAATAATACTATATCATTCTTTCTAACTAAATAAGCCTTTTTACCTAATTTAAAAATAGGAATATCACTATAACTATCACTATAAACTTCATTAACATTAATATTATTAAATTCCTTATTTAATCTAATAACCTTCTCTTCCCCACTACAATTAACACCATCATATTTTCCAGTAAATTTACTAACATTACTAGCAATCAATTTCTTAACTTTTAATTTATCGCAAATAGGTTTTAATAAAAAATATGGAGAAGCAGAAATAATTACATCATTATTATGTTTTTTACCTAAATAAAACTTTTTAATTTTTTTATAATTTAGTTCCCAAAACTCTTTAATTTCTAAATCTATATTTGAAAAAAACCTTAAAAAATAATAAACTTTTTCTTTCATTTTTGTTTTAGAAATAAAACTAAAATAATATAATATAAACCAAAAAAATATAAAAGGAAAAATAATAATTAAATAAGGTTTTTTTCTTAAACAAAACAAGAAAAAATCAACAGTTGAATCACCATCATATATAGTACCATCAAAATCATATATATTAATCATATCATCACCTACATAAATAAAATCTTACTAATAATACAAAAACAATTATAATATATCTAGAATCATTTTTCAATACGAACAAAAAGCGAATATATTTATTTTTTAGTTTATTAATCTAAATATATGTTATAATACTAAATAAGGATGGTGAATTATGAAAGCAGTAAAATTTTGGTTAATAATAATAACAAGCATGTTTATAAATACATATTCTGTTCAAGCAGCAAAAACAATTAATGATGGAACATATACTATCCATAGTGTATTAGATCAAAATAAATTAATAGATGTATCCGGAGCTAAAACAGATAATGGTACTAATATTCAAATATGGGAAAATAATGGTCACAACGCTCAAAAGTGGATAGTTAAATATACAAGTGGATATTATCAAATTAAAAGCAAACTAGATGAAAACAAATGCCTTGAAGTAAAAGAAGAAACAATAACCAATGGAACTAATATAGAACTAAATGACTGTAACAATTCTAATAATCAACAGTTTATTATTAAACTAAACAATGGCTATTTTAACATAGCATCTAAAATAAAAACAAATATGTTTATTGATGTATCACAAGCTAAAACTACTAATGGTACTAATATTCAACTTTGGGAAGATAATGGTCACAATGCTCAAAAATGGAACTTTATAGAAGATTTAAATACTGAAGAAACAATTACTGATAATAATTATATAATATCTACTCTATTAGATAATAATAAAAATCTTGATGTATCTGAAGCTAAAACTACTAATGGTACTAATATTCAAATATGGGAAAATAATGGTCATAATGCTCAAAAATGGACAGTAAAATATTTAAATAATGGTTATTATAATATTATAAGTAAATTAAAATATAATAAATGCCTAACTGTTAAAAACTCCAACTACTTTATCTATTCTAATATAGAACTATCTGATTGTAATAATAAAGATAATCAACAATTTATTATTAAAAAAATAGATAATAATTATAGTATTATAACTAAAATAAACCATTTATATCTAACAGTTAAAAATAGTAAAACTACTAATGGTACTAACGTTGAACTATATTATAATACTGGTAATAATAATCAAAAATGGATATTAAAAGAAACAATAACAACAAAAAAAACAATTAATGATGGAACATATACTATCCATAGCGTATTAGATCAAAATAAATCAATTAATATAACAAATACTAATATTAATCTATGGGATAGTAACAATGAAAATAATCAAAAATGGATTATTAAATATCTTAATAACGGCTACTATCAAATTAAAAGCAAACTAGATGAAAACAAATGTTTAAGTATTAAAGATAATGAATATATAAATAATACAAATATTGAATTAAACGAATGTAATGATAAAGATAATCAACAATTTTCTATAAAAGATTTAAATAACGGATATTTCACAATAACAGCCAAATATAATAACGTAAATATTGATGTATCACAAGCTAAAACTACTAATGGTACTAATATTCAACTTTGGGAAGATAATGGTCACAACGCTCAAAAATGGAACTTTATAGAAGATTTAAATACTGAAGAAATAACTGAATCAGGTAATTATATTTTAAGTACCACCCTAGATGATAGTAAAAATCTAGATGTATCTGGAGCTAAAACTACTAATGGTACTAATATTCAAATATGGGAAAATAATGGTAATAAAGCTCAAATGTGGAAACTAGAGTATAAAAATGGATATTATCAATTAAAAAGCAAGTTAAACACAAAAAAGTGTTTAATAGTTAAAAATTCCAATTACTCTATTTATTCCAATATAGAACTATCTGATTGTAATAATAAAGATAATCAACAATTTATAATTAAAAAAATAGATAACGATCATTATAGTATTATTACCAAAATAAATCATTTATATCTAACAGTTAAAAATAGTAAAACTACTAATGGTACTAATGTTGAACTATATTATAATACTGGTAATGATAATCAAAAATGGATATTAAATAATCTAGATAAAAATGATATTGAAACAGGAACTTATATTATTAATACATCACTAAATAAAAACCAAAACATAGATGTTGATGGCGCTAAAAGTTTTATAAACACAAACATTCAATTATGGGAAAATAATGATAATAATGCACAAAAATGGTATGTCCAAAAGCAAAAAGACAAATCATATTTAATAAGGAGTGCATTAAATTCAAGTTTATTCTTATCTTATAAAAATAATAATGTAATACTTGATGAAAAAGAAACATATTGGGAAATAGAATATATTGAAAAGAATAAATATAGTATTAAACTAAAAGACGAAAATCTCTATATAAATGTAGATAATGTTGATGCTACTAATAGTACAAATATTAATTTAGTAAATAATAATAAAAATAATAGTCAATTATTTGAGTTTAATGAAACAGAATATAACGAAACATCAAATTCCATATCAACAAGCTATTACATTATAGAAACAAAACTAAAAAATTCACAAAACATAGATGTTGATGGCGCTAAAAGAATTAATGGTACCAATATTCAGCTTTGGGAAAACAATGGTAATAAAGCCCAAATATGGAAAATAAACTACATAAATAATGGAACGTTTCAAATACTAAGTTCAATGAATACAAACCTATCAATAAACATAGAAGATAATAGAACAGTTCCAAAAACAAACATAAATCTATGGAAAAAAAATAATATAAATACACAAAAATGGAAATTTATTGATGATAAAAATGGATATGTATCTATAAAATCTATTGCAAATAATATATGTATTACAGTTTCAGATAATAACGCTAATAATAGCACAAATATATATGTAGATACATGTAATAATGGAGACAATCAAAAGTTTAAATTAAAAAGATATACAGATAAAAAAATATATAAAGGAATAGACGTATCTCAATATCAAGGAAACATAGACTGGGAAACTACATCTAAAAAAATAGACTTTGTAATTATAAGAGCAGGATATGGAGATAACTGGACTAGTCAAGATGACAAAAAATTTATAAGAAACGTAGAAGAATGTGAAAAATATAATATACCTTACGGAGTATACATATACTCTTATGCTAAAAGAGTTCAAAAAGATAATAACGATGCAAATCTAAACTATGATGCAGAATCTGCTGTAAGCGAAGCAGCACATATAATAAGATTACTAAATTCTGTAAATTATAAACCAAATTTAAAAACATCAGTATATCTAGATATGGAAGAAGATTCATTAGGAATATCACTTGGTAAAGAAACTTTAACAAATATTACAAATAAATTCTGTAGTATAATAAAATCCAATGGATACGGATGTGGAGTATATGCCAATAGGAATTGGTTAAAAAATTATTTAGATATAAATAATATAATTAAAAATTATAATCTTTGGTTAGCAGAATGGATTTCATCCAATAGTTATAGCACCGCTCAAAATACAGAAACAAATTATCAAACTACAAATTATACATTATGGCAATTTTCTGAAAGTGGAACAATTAATGGAATAACTGGAGATGTAGACTTAGATTTAGGTTTCAACATATTTGATTAAAAAAAAGTAATATCATAACGATATTACTTTTTTAATTCCTTTAATTTTAACTTTTCTTCTTCTAATTTCTTTCTGTCCATATCTACAATATTCTTAGGTGCTTTATTGACATAATTATCATTAGAAAGAAGTTTTTCTCTTCTAGAAATTGAAGCTTCTAAATCCTTTATTTCTTTTTCTCTTAATAATCTTTCCGCATCACTTTCAACTTTTTCAAAAAATATTTGTGCTTTTACCCTATTACTAAATACTCTATAAGCCTTAATACCTAAAGGTTTTTCAACAATATTATCTTTAATTTTTAACATTTTAACAATTAAATCATTATCATCAGTTGTATCAAACATAACCTTCATATCTTTAGTAATATTATTTTCTGCCTTAATATTTCTAAATGATTTAATAAATTCAATTTGGTCATCAACAGCGTATTCTTCTATTTCAAATACTAATTTCTTATTATATACTGGATAATCAGAAATCATTATATCAGAAGAATCTTTTACAGGTAACATAGAATATATTTCGTCAGTAACATAAGGCATAAAAGGTTGTAACATTTTAAGAATACCTGTCAATATATAACACAAAGTAGATTTAGTACTAACACTATCAATTGAATACTTAGCCATTTCTATATAATTATCACAAAAATAACTCCAAACAAATTCATAAATAGATGAAGAAGCATTATTAAATTGATACTTATCCATAAACTTTTTTACTTCATGAACACACTTTTGATATTTAGTAATAATCCACTTATCTTCAGGTTTTAAATTATTTAATTCAATATTTTTTAAATCACTAATATTACTAATAACAAATCTACTAGCATTCCATATTTTATTAATATAATTCCAAGTAGATTTAATCTTTTCCTCATCAAATCTCATATCAGTACCAGGTGCTACATCAGTTGCTAAATAATATCTTAACGCATCTGCTCCGTACTTATCAATCATATCAAATGGATCAATACCATTACCTAAACTTTTACTAAACTTTCTTCCTTCTTTATCTCTAATAAGTCCATGTATTAAACAATCTTCAAAAGGCCTTTGTCCCATTAACTTTTCCCCTTGAAAAGTCATTCTATTAACCCAAAAAGGAATAATATCATATCCAGTAACCAAGCATTGATTTGGATAATATCTCTCTAATAATTTAGTATTATCAGGCCAACCTAAAGTAACAAATGGCCATAAAGCACTGGAAAACCAGGTATCTAGCACATCGTTATCCTGTATCCAACCATCACCTTTAGGTTCATCCATTCCAACATATACTTCATCACCACGATACCAAGCAGGAATCCTATGACCCCACCATAATTGCCTAGAAATACACCAATCATAAGTTATTTCCATCCAATGATTCATAGTCTTCTCAAATCTAGAAGGAACAAAATTAACTTTTTTATTTTTATCTTTTTGAACCTCTAATACATGATCTGCTAAACCTCTCATTTTAACAAACCATTGCTTCTTTATCATAGGCTCAACCATAACACCAGTTCTTTCAGAATGACCTACTTCATGAACAATTGGTTCAATATTCAACAATAAATCATTAGCTTTCAAATCTTTAAGTACAGCTTCTCTACATTCTTCCCTAGTCATACCACAATATTTAAAAGCATTTTCATTCATAGTAGCATCATCATTCATAATAACAATTCTCTCTAAATTATGTCTATTACCAACTTCAAAATCATTAGGATCATGTGCTGGAGTAATTTTTACAACACCAGTACCCTTAGTTATATCAGCATGTAAATCGGTAATAACTGGAATTAATTTATTAACTAAAGGAAGAACAACATTCCTACCAACATATTTTTTATATCTATCATCATCAGGATTAACTGCAACAGCAGTATCACCAAATATAGTTTCAGGTCTAGTAGTAGCAACATCTAAATATTCATCACTATCTTCTAACTTATATTTTATATGATAAAAAGCACTTTTTTCTTCACTATATATAACTTCTTCATTAGATAAAGCAGTCATAGCAACAGGATCCCAATTTATTATTTTCTCACCACGATAAATTAATCCTTCATTATAATAATCAACAAATACCCTTTTAACAGCCTTAGAAACTACATCATCAAGAGTAAATCTTTCTTTAGAATAATCTAAAGAAACTCCTAATTTAGCCCATTGTTCTCTAATTATATCACCATGTTCATAAGTCCAATCCCAACAAGCTTTAACAAATTTATCTCTACCATACTCATACTTATCTATACCTTCATCTTTTAATTTTTTTACAACCTTAGCTTCAGTAGCTATAGCAGCATGATCCATACCAGGTAACCATAGAGTATCATACCCTTCCATTTTCTTATATCTAATAATAATGTCTTGTAGCGCAACATCCCAAGCATGTCCTAAATGTAATACACCCGTAACATTAGGAGGAGGTAAAACAATACAATACGGTTTTTTAGCTGAATTAACATCACAAGTAAAATAATTATTACTTAACCATTTTTCATATTTATCTTTTTCTACTTCTTCATGATTATATTTTTTTTCTAGCATCATTATCATCCTTTCATATTTTTATATAAAAAAACTCTTCATCACATAAGGACGAAAAGTTCGTGGTACCACCTTAATTTATAATAAATATAATTATTACCTCAAAGCTATAACGCACTACCGATATATCCTACTAATTTCAGAAATATAACTCCCAAGCTACCTTCATATATTTTTATTACTAGTTTCCACCATACACTAGCTCTCTATAAACAAATAATATATTACTCCTCTTGTTCCTCGTTTTTCAGATAAAAAATATTATACCACAAAATAAAATATTATCCAACTATTTTTCTATCAATATACATATTAAGAACTGCACCAATTTGACTAAAGAATTTATAAATAGCTTTATTTTTTATTTTTAAAGAAGAAATCAATTTATTAACACTTTCTTCTTCCTTTAATAATACAAAACTATTTTTATAATTAATACCAAATATACTACTTAATATTTCTAATACATTATCAGCATCATTATCACCCATTTTATTACTAATAACACAATATTGTTTAAAAGAATTATATACTACATCACTAGGAAAATTATCAATATTCATATCAATATATTGATAATTAATAACTAACCTAAAATTATCTATAGTATGCGCGTCTCTAATTACCTTACAAAAATTAAGTATTCTATCATTTAGTCCATTAGGTAATCCATTTTTATTATGACAATATATAGAAATCTTAATAACATCGTCATACTTAGTATCATCAGTAATATCTCTCATAATCTTATCTTCATTAAAAATAATTTCTACACTTCTTTTACTGTAATCATTAGAATCATTATTAAAATGACATAACTTACTTTTATTACTAAACATACCAACATCGTGAAATAACCCCATAATACCACATATTAACACTTCTTCATCACTAAATATTCCTAATTCACTAGCAATATTTTTACATAAATCCATCATTTTTAAACTATGAAAATATAAAGCTTTAACATTACCTTTATTCATATCAAATTTCTTTACAAATTTATTAAAAGCATTCATTATTTTAGACTCTTTAATCATAAAACTACACCTCAATACTAAATACAAGTATATAATATTAAAACTATTTTTTCAATACTTCAAAAAAAAAATTCACTAAATTTAGTGAATATTTTTTATAATATCTCTAGCTGCTACCAAACCAGTTGCAGCAGCTGCAACAATATTACCAGCCTTACCAGCACCATCGCCAATAAAATAAACATTATTATTATTTAATTTAAAATTATTATCTGTTTCTATTTCATTAGAAAAGAATTTTATCTCAGGACCATATAATAAAGTATCATCATTATTAACACCAGGAATAATTTTATCTAATGTTTCCAATCCTTCTAATATATTTGTAATAATTCTATGAGGCATAACTAAAGCTAAATCTCCAGCAACACAATCTTTTAAAGTAGGTTCAATAAAACCTTTATTAATTCTATGCCATTCACTCCTTCTACCATTTTTTAAATCTTTAAGACTTTGGATTATAGGCTTACCATCTCCTAAAACATTAGCAATTCTAGCAATAGATTCTCCATATAATCTAGTATTAGTAACAGGCTCAGTTAAATTAACCTTAGAAATAAAAGCAAAATTAGAATTATTAGATTTAACTTCTTTCAAAGCATGTCCATTTACACATATATAACCATAATAATTTTCTTTAGTAACAAAGCCACCAGGATTAGTACAAAAAGTTCTTATTTCATCACCATAAGTTCTAGTCTTAATAAAAATAGTAGGATCATATATAACATTAGTCAAATCCTCTAAAATATCCTTTCGAACCTCAACCCTAACTCCAATCTCAATAGATTGAGAATAATAAGGTATTTTGTACTTATCAGCAAATTCTTGGACCCATTTAGCTCCTGTCCTACCAGGTGCTACTATTACATACTTACCCTTATAAATCTTATCTTTCCCTTTTAATTTACATATTATCTCATGACTACTTTCATCTATAGTTTTAACATCTAAAACATCACATCTATCTACTAAAGTAACACCACTATTTTTTAATTTATCACAAATACCTTCAATATATTCTGGCAAATGATCAGAACCTAAATGCTTCTGTTTTATAATTAATAATTTAGCCCCTGCTATAGCAACTTTCTTTTTAATTTCTAAAGCTTCATCCATATTAGTTGGATAAACTTCTGCATCCATATTAAAACTATTAAAAATTTCTTCAGTTTCATTTATTAACTTTATAGCTTCAGACTCTGACATATACTTAGTTAAATTAGATTTACCCAATCTATGAATATAATTAAGTTTACCATCAGAAAAAGTTCCAGCACCACCATAACCAGATAGAATATTACAAGGATTACAATTTTGACAAGGAATACCAAACTTATTCATAGGACATACTCTTCCCTTAACAGTATTACCCTTATCTAAAACAATAATCTTTAACTTATTATTCTTAGATATAAGTTCATACGCAGCTACTAAACCAGCAGGACCTGCTCCGACTATTACAACATCATACATACAATCACCATAATAATTATAACATACATTATAACCAGATTTTAAAATATTAACTAAAAAGATAGAATTGTTTAAACTAGTAAATAAAAAGTAGACTCTATCTTTTTGATATGTCTACTTTTACTATATCACTTTAGTTTTCTATCTTTTTTATATTTCTTGTAAAACACTAATAATCATTGGTTTATTTCCCATATGATTACTCAAATACTTACTTAAAGAATCTCTAATACTATTCTTAATCTTAGAATAGTCAACATAATTATCATGAATATTTTCTTTAATTATCTCAGAACACATCTTCTTAATAGTATCAATTAATTCACCACTATCTTTAACATATACAAATCCCCTAGTAAGAATTTCTGGACCCGCTATTAATTGTTTATTCTTTTTATTCAAAGTAGCAGCAACAACAATAATACCATTTAAAGACAACATTTCTCTATCTTTAAGAACTACTTCTCCAATATCATCAGAATTATCCCCATCAATAGATATTTCGCCAGAAGGTATTTTCTCAAAATTATCAACTAACTTTCCATTATCAAATTCAGCTACACAACCATTTTCTTTAAGAATAATATTTTCCGGTTTCATACCAACTTTCAAAGCTAAATCTGCATTAGCAACTTGATGTCTGTACTCTCCCTTAATTGGAAAATAATATTTAGGTTGCATCAAATCCATCATCATCATCAAATCTTCAGATGATGCATGATGTGATAAATAATCCTTATTCAAATACACTACATCAACATCTAATCTAGAGATATCATCTAAAAGCTTATAAAAAGATTTTTCTCTTCCCTCGTATATAGGAGTTGCAATAAAAATAGTATCAGTATTTTTTAATTTAATATATTTATCATAACCATTAACTATCTTATTAATAGTAGAATAAGAACTACCTCTCTCATTAGAATTAAGAATAACTACATCAGGATCATTAATATTCGTTAAATCTCCAATAAAACTCTTATTAATAAATAAAAACTTATTTTCTATAGAATAGTTCACAACATTTTGAAGTTTCTTTCCCATTATTACAATTTTTCTATTAGTCTTTGATACTTCATTAAATAATTCTTGTATTCTATATAAATGGGAACTTAAAACATTAAAAATAATTCTCCCTTCAGCCTTATTTAAAGTTTCTCTAATTAAATTATTAATTCTATGATTAGGTGCAGTATGACCAACTCTATTAGCATAAATAGATTCCGTCATTAAACACAAAACACCTTGCTTACCAATATAAGCTAACTTTCCTATATCAGTCTGATAATGTCCTCTCATCGTAGCATCAAAAACAAAATCAGAAGCATAAAATATAACTCCATCACTAGTATATATAGCATACCCAAAATTATCAGGTATAGAATGTGATAAAGTAACAGGAAATATTTTAACACCACCAATATTTAAAGATTTATATGGTTGAAGTTCAATAAAATTATTATTAGACAAACTAGAAAATTCACTCTTTAAAATATCAATAGTAAACTTAGATCCATAAATATTTATACCATTAAAATCTTTTAATATATCAGGTAATGCACCATTATTTTCAAAATGACCATGAGTTAAAAACAACCCTTTAATTCTTTTTTGATTCTCTTTTAAATATTTAACATCTGGTATCATATAATCAATACCAAGCATATGCTCATCAGCATACTTTAGTCCTGCATCCATAACAAAAATATCTTTATCAATCTCTATTACATACATATTTTTGCCATTCTCGTTCAAACCACCAAGACTAAATATCTTAATTTTACTCATTTTTCTCCTTTCTTAAATAAAGTATAAAGACTAGAGTAATTATACCAAATATTTAAGAAAAAAACAATACATTACTCATTACCAAGCTTATTTAACCTCTTTAAAGAAACAATAAAACTCTGATATTCTGCACTAATAGTACCAATAACCTCAAAATTAGCAATAATCTTATCAAAATAAGTATATATTAAAATAATAGTCCCTACTTCCATTCTATTATTAAAAATTAAATATACACAATATATAATAATTCCATATTTTGTAAGCTCTATAATACCTAATACTAAATATATAATTGCCGTAGATAGCAAATTAAACCTCTTATTAGATTTCAAATAATTAATATGACTACTATAAAATTTTTTAAACATACCATCGTCATATTTTCCAGATTTTAAACTATCATACATCTCATGACTAACAACAGTCTTTCTATCCAAAGAACTCTTTCTCTTTATATTTTCTTCCTTAATACCTTTACCTGATATTAGTAACAATAAAATCATAAAAATAGAAATAATAACAGATATGATAAAAATATATATATTTTGTGATAAAAAATAAAAATAAATAAAAAATATTTCTATTACTTGAATAATTCTAGAAACTCCATTACCAATAAAATTACACAATATATCTATATCATTATTAATAACATTAGTATATTCTCCAAAAGTAACCTTTTTAATATTATCAGAATTATTTTTCGCAATTAAAGAAGTATATAGAATAGATAACTTATCATAAAATTTAAACCAACTAACTTGATTTAAATATTGCCATACATAATAAAAAATACTAAGAATAATAATTATAACAATAACATAATTAACTTCCCTAGTATTTCCTTCATTTATACCATTAACAACCTTACTCCAAAAAACTGGAATAATTAATAATAATCCCCTAATAAATATAGCAGTAATAATTTTATATATTAGTTCCTTATATGATTTTTTTATAACACCAAAAGTATAATTACTATTCATAACATCACCTATTTTTATTATGAATAGTAATTATTATTTTATGTAAAAAAAAGAGATATAAATATCTCTTAAGAAGTTATTGTAGAAGTAATACCTTGACCATTAGCACCTTCAAATTTAACAGTTGCATTAAATGTTTTACCAGCATCAGCAGTAGTTTGATCACTATTTGTTTCTTGTACCCAAACAACTATATAATAATCTGCACTTCCACTAGTTGCAGCCAAGGAAACATCAGTACATCCTGTTCTCTTTGCTGAATTAGAAGGAACACATTCACTACCAGTAGTTAAATCATCTTCTTCGTTCATAACAACAGTTACACCAGCAGGTGCATAAGATGTACTAGCAGTAGAAGTTGTAGCAGTAGTAGCACTATCAATTCTTCTCCATCTTAAATTAGTTGTTCCAGAATAGTTTGTAAAAGTAATAGTACCATTAACTAAAGCACCAGCAGATGAAGTATTAGTAACTGTTATCTTATAAACTTTACAAACAATATTACCATTTGCATCAACACATTTATTAGTATTATTAATTGCAGTACCAATAGCTGCTCCTAACTGAGGTACCATTTTACCAGTATTAGGTGTCTTTAAAGCTTGCTCTTCAACGCTTAAAGTTAAATTTGCTGTAGCAGTAGTACCAGTAACAGCAGTAGCATTATTAACTGATAAAGCAAAATACGCAAATGTTGCACTAGTAACACTAACTAATAATACTGCAATACCAACCACTAGCATTCCAATTTTCTTATTCACATTATTCCTATCTTCCATATATAATCCTCCATACTTTCTACTAATTATAGTATATCAATTAATTTTCTAAAAATCAACAATTATTTTAATATTATGAAAAAGTTGCTGTTACTCCACTACCATTAGACGCAATAAAAGAAACTTTACCTCTAAATGTTTGATTCTGTCCACTCTGCTCACTACCTTCTTCATTAAGCCAAACAACAACATAATAATTCTCAATTCCACTAGGAGAAATAGAAACATTAGAAACAAAATTTCTATTACTTGAGTCAGCATTTTTAATTGAATCGCTGCCCAAATTAGTAGTAGAAATATTATTCTCATCAAAAGAAGAAATTAACATCCATTTCATATGAGGAATAATATCACTTAAATTAACAGTCAAATTATCATCACCATAAAATGACATTTTTCCATCAACAATAACAGTAGCACTACTTCCATTAGTTATACTTATTTTATATACCTGACAAACAACATTATCATTATCATCTACACAATTATTCTTAATAGCATTCTCTAAAGCCCTATTAGGTAATTGAGGAACTATTTTACCATTTTCTTGAGGTAATATTTTATTAACATTTAATGTTAAATTAATCATAGCAGCATTACCAGTAATATCACCAGCATTACTAGTTTGTGTAGCAGCAAAATATGCAAATGTAGCCCCTAATATACTAATAAAAAATACTAGAATTAATATTATTATAAAAGATCTTAAAGACATTATACCATTCTTCATATTTATTCCCCACCTTGTAAATTACTATAATTCTCTAAAGTACCATTTATACTACCACTAACTTGTCCACCATCTCCACCAAGAAATACAGTAACAACAGAATTATAATTACCAATATCAAAAGAATTCTGATTTTCATTTAAATTAGTAACCCATATAGCTAAAAGTAAATTCTTACTATCTAAACCAAAAACATTATAATTATCACCTAAAGACATATCAGTATCAGGAACAACATGTGTTTGTACTTTACCAACACAATAATTAGATGAATCTATACTAACACAATCATCCTCATTATCTATATTATAATCAACTTCTTCTAAAACCATATAACTAAGATTAGTAATACCATCTAAACTAGTATTAATTTTACCAGATATAGCACTTATAGATGAATCATAACCATATACATTAATATTATATAAATTACAAGCACCATGATTATATTTATCTTTACATTCATTACCTATAGCTTTTAATGCATCATTATCATCCATAGGAATTAAAGCGAAATCACTATATATAGGAGTTATTCTCATACTAACATTATATCCCGTAGATCCAGTACCTACATCATTAGAAGAATTTGCAGTACTAGTTAAATAAGCATAAGTAGAACCAATAACACATACTACTAACATAAAAATAATTACTACAACATAAGTATATTTTAATTCTCTTAGCTTCTTCATTTTATCACACCTTATTCTATAAATATGATATCAAAAATAATAATAAAAAGCAAGATTTTTATACTAAAAGAGGAAAGTATAACCTCTCTACTATTCACTTAATAAATTAGATAAACCAACTATATCTAAACCCTTACCTTTAATATAATCAATAATAATAGATAATTCAGTAATAGAATTATTATTTAACT
Source organism: Bacilli bacterium (assembly GCA_017432825.1). Lineage (GTDB taxonomy): Bacteria > Bacillota_I > Bacilli_A > RF39 > UBA660 > RUG11198. Next base: position 13,265 of record JAFRIJ010000009.1, on the reverse strand, counting down.
CAAATAATATAATACTACCACTTTTAACACTATTTTTTACACCAATATAAGGATCAGATTTAATAATATTAGGTACAACAGTATATAAATTATTTTTACTACACAAAGACAAAACATCACTATCATAATCTAAACTTAAACAATATATAGCTTTATTATTAGTAATCCTAGTAATTAAATTATTATAAAACAATAAATTATCAGGATAATATTTACCATCATCCCCATAATTATATATTTCCACATTATTTAAATTAGTAATATATGTAGAATTACTAATTAAAAAATTAGAAGAAACAAAATAATTAATAACTATACCTTTATTCTTAACAACACTATCTAATTTATCAATATATTTAACATTATCCAATATAAAAATAATACTAACCATGTTCTTTGTATCATTACCACTTATTATAAATTTATCTTTATTATCCTCTAAACTATTACTAGGATTAATATAATCGTATACAATTAAATCATCGTTAAATTCTCCATATTCCCTCATCTTTTTATAAGAATTATTTATATTTACTTTTCTTCCCCTAATACCAGGAATTATAGTATTATCCTTAATAATACCAGAAATAGATTTAACATCATAATTAGCAGCAGCATTATCAATCTTGACCATTAAAGAATCTTTAGAAGATATAACAGAAGCAACTTTATCACTATAAAAAAAACTAAATACTATTAAAACAAACAACCCAATAATCTTAACAATATTTTTCATTAACATCACCTACAATAAATAATATGAATTATATTACTTATTATGTGTAACTATATTATTATCCTCATAAAAACTATAATAATTATTGTTTCCAATTATTATATGATCAACCAAATAAATACCATGTAATTCTCCAATATCTTTAAGTCTCTTAGTTAATATCATATCTTCTTTACTAGGACTAGCATCTCCACTAGGATGATTATGTATACATACTATAAATGACGCTGATAACAAATACGCTTCTTTAAATATTTCTCTAGGATGACTAACAGAATAATTAATACTCCCAACAAATAATTTCTTTTTATCTAAGTATTTCTTTTTATTATCTAAATATATAACATAAAATTCCTCTTGCTTTTTATTTTTAAATAAATAATTAAAATAATTAATAATATTAAGAGGATTAGTACAACAAATAACATCTTTAATAGAAGTAGATTCATACATTCTCTTAGCAAGCTCTATAACTGCTACTAATTCAATAGCTTTAATCTTACCTATTCCCTTAATCATAGTTAGTTTATTTATAGTAATATCCTTTAATTTATTAATACCATCACATAAATTAAGTATATTTAAACTAACATCTTTAACAGAATAATCCTTAGTTCCTGTTTTTAATATAATCATTAATAATTCTTCATTTGATAAACTTGATGCACCATACATAACAAGTCTCTCTCTAGGTCTTTCTTCTTTTGGAATATCTTTAAACTTCATCTTTATCACCTAATAATATTATTCCCAAAAAAAATCTAATCTCCTCTAAAAAAAGAGACATAGTCTCTTTTAATTATTATTTTTAGCTAATTTTATAGTTGTCTCATTATTTTTACCATTTCTAATAAATTTAACCTTAACTTCATCCCCAACTTTATATTTATATAATTCATATCTAAATTCTGCTAAAGACTTAATATCACTATCACCTAATTTAACAATAATATCTCCCTTCTTTAATCCAGCTGCCTTAGCAGGAGAATTATCACTAACAGTAGAAATAACAACGCCACTAGTAACCTTATCAGGAATAGTTATACCATTCTGCCATAGATAGAAAGAATCACCAATATCTAACATCCCAATACCAACATAAGGTCTTTCAATATTATTACCTTTTTCTAGTATAGCACTATAATATAAAGCATCCTCAATAGGAATTGCAAACCCCATTCCTTCAACAGAACTATCAACTAATTTCATATTAGTAATTCCAATAACTTCACCATTAGAATTACATATAGGACCTCCACTATTACCTGGATTTATAGCAGCATCTGTCTGCAATACTTTCATATAATAATCAGAAGAAGCAGAATTAGATAATGCAACCGCTACTAATCTATCTTTTCCAGATAATATTCCCTTAGTAACAGTACCAGCATAAGAAACGCCCTCAGGAGAACCAACTGTAAATACAGTATCTCCAACCAAAGTCTTAGAACTATCTCCCAATACAGCAACAGATAAAATTTTCTTAGCATCAACACTCAATACAGCAATATCAGAATAAGCTTCACTACCAACAACTACTGCATCTATTTCTTGATTATTAGACAAAATAAGTTTAACAGAATCACTACCATTTACAACATGATGATTAGTCATAACATACGCTTTCTTATCAGTTTGCTTATACACGAAACCAGTACCAGTAGATATTAACTGCTTATTCTTTAATCCCTCTACAACTACTACAGAATCAAAAACTTTCTTAACAGATTCTGATATACTATTTTCTTCACTTAACCTAATAGTAGAACCAGTATTAGTAACAATAACTCTATTACTATCATTATAATTAACTAAAATAAAAGCCCCAATTCCACCACAAATAAATGATATTAACATTGATAAAACAATTATAACTCCACTATTATTTTTATTCATAAATTACACACTCCCTACATATCAACTAAATCCATATAATTATCTGGAATTCCCATTCTATCTAATATCTTATTAATTGGAACAGAATTAATAACACCATCTAATCTATCTATTTCATAATTAACTTCTCTCATCATCATTCTAAAATCATCTTTTCTAAGTAAATACTTAAATATTATAAATACAGAGAAAATATCATTCTTACCATATATATATTCATCATCCATAATAGGAATATGTAGTTTCTGATGATAAGGAGTATTAACAATACCCTTCTCTGTTCTATGATCATAAACAATATCCTCATGAGCACATAAATTTCTATAATTAGATAGTATAGGTAAAAAACTTTCCATATAATTAGTATTAACACCAAACATATCGGCAACACTTACCTGATCTTCATTCTTTAAAATAGAATATAATTCACAAACTATTCCAAAAGATAATACTTTAACCATAACCCACATAGGAATATATCCATAATTAGTTATATAATGCTGTGTCGCCATATGATGAGCCCCATTATTTCTAACTTGCCTCTTCATCTTTTCAATAATATCTTTTACTCTTCTATTTTTAAATTTCTCTTTTGTAAAATTCTTTACATTTAAATAATCTTTATCTCTATATCCATATTTTCTAGATAACTGATAAGAAACTACAGATTTAAGTTGATTCTCTATTACCATTAAATTCTTAAATAAAATATTTCTAATATACCTATCAAACAAAAAGATAGAATATAATTCTTTAAAAGTAGCACCTAATATAAAAGTCTTATCTTGATAAGAATTCATAAGTAAAGTTCTATATCCATTTATAAAGAAATAGTTTTCACGAAGTAATATTTCCTTTGCAAATTCTTCATCTTCAATAATTAGACCTTTTTCTTTTAATATACTTATTTGTTCATCTAAAGACTTAAACTGCTTTTCCATAGCCACACCACCTTATTATTATTTATTGTAATTTAAAATATATTCCTTTTTTTATTAATTTTTGAGATGAATTATAATCTAAAGGATAATATCCTTCCTTAAGTAATTTCTCTATAACAAGCAAATTATAATTACATGCAAATAAAAAATTAATAATAACTATCATAATAACACATAATAATAACTTAACAATAATAGGCATACTAAATATAATACATAAAAGTAAACATACAGAAACCTGTAAAGCTAAAATAATACCAAAGAAAGATAAATCTCCCTTAAAATAAGGATATAAAAAACCCATATATAGTATTTTACTAACAAAACCATAATCACACTCTACACAAGGTCTAACATCATCATATTTTAAATAAACCTTTTCCATATATCCACCTACCTATTCCATTATATTATTATACATTATTTTTTTAATTATTAAAATACTTTTCTATACCATTAACAACATTTTTTACAAAAATATCCTGATATTCATTTTGTCTAATCTTATAATTATCATTACTATTACTTATAAAACCAGCCTCTATTAATACACCAGGTACCTTTAATTTAGAATACATATAATACCCATTTTCTTTCTTATAATCCCTAACATTCTTCATATTACTAGATAAACTATCCGTAATTAATGCCGCTAATAATTTGTTCTCTTTTAAAATATTACTATAAAAAACCTGTATTCCTTGCCACTTACTACTAGGACTAGCATTCATATGAATAGAAATATACATATCACATTTAGAACTATTAATTAACCTAACTCTTCTATATAAATCATCTCTTTTTTTATTAATAGTACTACGAGATAAATCATAATCACCATCTCTAGTTAAAAATACCATAGCACCCCTATTAAATAATTCTGAAGCCAATTTATTAGAAAGAATCATATTCATATCTTTCTCCATAAAAGTAGATGATATAGCACCACTATCTCTACCACCATGTCCTGGATCTACATAAAAACATCTACCCAATAACGAATAATGTCTAACATTAGCATTAACCTTACTAAAACAAAAAACAAATAAAAAAAACATAACTATCATAAGTGTCTTATAACGATTCATTATATCACCTAATTAAGTATATGTTTTCTATTTATATTTACTAGCAATTTTCTCAAAAACAGCAATACCATCAACAGAAGAAGTAGTAATACCTCCAGCATACCCACATCCTTCACCAGCAGGATAAATACCAGATATATTAGACTCACAATTACTATCTCTAATAACCCTAATAGGAGAACTAGTCCTAGATTCAACTCCCTCTATAATAGCATCATCTCTATTATAATTATTTATCTTAGTACCAAAATATTCAATTCCTTCAATTAAAGAATCATTTATATAATTAGGAAATATTTCGTTAATATTACCGAAATTATAACTACCCATAATCTTAGGCAAATAATTACCAAAAGATTTAGAAATACAATTATTCTTATAATCTTTATATAAAGAAATAGGAATATACCCCTTACCAACATTATAAGCATTTCTTTCAAGCTTTTCTTGAAACCTAACACCATCAAATAATTCCTTACCATAATCATCAGAATTAACTGTAACAATAATAGCACTATTAGCATTACCACTATCTCTATTATAATTACTCATTCCATTAATACATAACATATTATTATCACTACTAGCATTAACTACATACCCGCCAGGACACATACAAAATGAATATACACCTCTACCACTCTTAGTTCTATATGTAAGCTTATAACTAGCGCTTCCTAATTCATTAGTACCATATTGATTTTTATTAATCATATCTTGAGGATGTTCTATTCTAATACCAACTGCAAAAGGTTTAGATTCCATATTGATTCCCCTATCATATAATAATTTAAAAGTATCCCTAGCACTATGACCAATAGCAAGAACTAATACATTACAATCTATTTTTTCATTATTATTGATAACTATATAATTTAATTTATTATTTACAATACCAATATCAGTTAATTTAGTATTAAATTTAACATCTCCACCCATAGAAATAATCTTATTTCTTATATTTTTAACCATATTCTTAAGAACATCAGTACCAATATGAGGATTATTTTCATATAATATCTCTTTAGAAGCACCATTTTCTACAAATATTTCAAATACTTTCCTCTGATAATTATTCTTATCCTTAACTAAAGTATTCAACTTACCATCAGAAAACGTCCCAGCTCCACCTTCACCAAATTGTACATTTGATCTATTATTCAATTTATTATTCTTCCAAAAATCTATTATATCTTTATCTCTAGTATCAACATCCATACCTTGTTCAATAATAATAGGTCTATATCCATAACTTGCTAACATATACCCTGCTATTAATCCACAAGGACCACATCCAACAATAATAGGTCTATTTTTTAATTTAATATCACCACTAGGAATAAACTTATAAATCAAATCTTCTTCATTAACAAATACAACATCTTTATTTTTATTATTTTTAAAAATTATATCTTCATTCTTAAGATAAATATCCACAATAAAACTATAATATATATTAGGCTTCTTTCTAGCATCAATAGACTTCTTAAATATATTAAAACTAATAAAACTATCCTTAGATACATTTAATATAGAAGCACATTTATTCACTAATTTTTCATAGGAATAAGTACTTGCTAAAATCTTTACTTGCCTAATCCTAATCACAATTATCACCTGCAATAATTCCTGAAAGCCAAGCAAAACCTAAATTATATCCACCACAATCACCATTAACATCAAGTAATTCTCCTATAACATATAATCCAGGATTAGATATAGATTCCATACTATTAATATTTATACTATCTAATTTAACTCCACCAGAACAGACCTGACTTTCTTTATATCCTTTAGTATCATCTATATTTATTTTATAATTAATTAAATTATTAAAAATAATATTCTTTTCTTCTAAAGTTAATTCATTATAATATTTATTTCCATAATTACCTACTAAAATATTACCTAATTTATAATTAATTAAACTATCATATATTTCAATAACTTTTCTATTAGGACATCTACTATTATATTTATCTAAAAAATTAACTACATCATCATCACATATATTTGGAATAAAATTAAATACCAAAGAGTATTTATGATCATTTAATCCTCTAGCAATAATTCCTGATAATTGCATAATACAAATACCACTAACTCCATAATTAGTAAATAATACCTCCCCCTCTTCTTCCTTAACAAATTTATTATCTTCATATAACTTAACTTTACTATATACCCTAACACCAGCCCATTCCTTAGTAATCTTATTATTAATAACTAATTGAACCAATGCAGGCATAGGATTAATAATATCAAATCCAAGTTTACTAACTAACTTATAACTATTAACATCATCATAATTATAATAAGAATAACTACCAGAAGAAATAATTAACTTATCACAACTATATTTATCATTAACTATATAGCTCTCATTAACATATTTAATATCATTAACATAACAATTAGTTATAACATTAATACCCAATCTCTTTATCTCAATATTTAATGCATTAACAATACTAATAGCTTGATTAGAATATGGATAATAATATCCATTCTTAATATCAGGAATAACACCAATGGATAGAAAAAAATCTAATACCCTTTTCTTATTATCATCATTAATAATCCTATCTAAAATATCTATATTATTACTATAATAATGATTAATAGAAAAATCATCATTAAAATAATTACACTTACCATTACCAGTAACGAGTATTTTTTTACCTAAAGAATTATTTTTTTCTAATATAGTAACAGAACTACCATTTCTTGCAGCAACAATCGCTGATACCATACCAGAAGCACCACCACCAACAACAATAACTTTACTCATAAAATCACATCCCTAACATATCATCAAAAATGAACATAATCATGTTCATTTTATTAATACTGTCTACCAATATATAATCTAGTCTTAGCTTCCTTACCACAAACAGAACAAGGACCACTAACTTTTTCATCTTCTATTAAGCAACGAGACTTAATACCAAAATCATTCTTTAACTTATCTTCACACTCCGTATTACCACACCAATTAATTTTAATAAAACCAGATTTATTATTAGCAATTTCAGTAATTTCTTCATAATTACTAGCTTCGTAAATCATACTATCTCTTCTTGCTTTAGCCTTATTAAACATATCCTTTTGAATAACATCTAGCAATTTATTAACTTTATCAACTATCTCTTCATAAGAAACTTCAATCTTTTCTAAAGTATCTCTTCTAACTAAAGTAACTTTATTATTAGCTAAATCTCTAGCACCTAATTCAATACGTATAGGATAACCCTTAACCTCAGCATCAGCAAATTTAAAACCAGGCGTTTTATTAGAATTATCCACTTTATAGGTAATACCAGCTTGCTTTAAAGAATCCTCTAATTCATATAACTTATCATCTACATTACCAATAGGAATAACTATAACCTTAAAAGGTGCTATCATAGGAGGAATAACCAAACCATTATTATCACCATGAGTCATTATAATAGAACCAATCATTCTAGTAGTAACTCCCCAACTAGTTTGATAAGGAGTTTTTAAAGTATTATCTTTATCAGTAAATTTAATATCAAATGCTTTAGCAAAATGATTACCAAAATAATGACTAGTACCATTTTGTAAAGCATAACCATCATACATCATAGCCTCTATAGTATAGCTTTCTTCTGCACCAGCAAATTTCTCTTTATCAGTTTTTTTACCAGTAATAACAGGTAAAGCTAAATATTCCTCTTGAAACTTTTTATATATATTAAACATTCTCAAAGTCTCTTCACGAGCATCTTCTTCCGTAGCATGCATAGTATGACCCTCTTGCCATAATATTTCTCTACTTCGAAGAAAAGGTCTAGTAGTTTTTTCCCATCTTACTATAGTACACCATTGATTATATAACTTAGGCAAATCTCTATACGTGTTAATTATCTTTTTATAATGTTCACAAAATAAAACCTCACTTGTAGGTCTAACACACATTCTTTCCTCTAATTTTTCATTACCACCATATGTAACCCAAGCAACCTCAGGAGCAAAACCATCTACATGATCTTTTTCAACATTTAATAACGATTCAGGAATAAACATAGGCATCTGCACATTCTCATGACCAGACTCTTTAAACATCCTATCTAAAACACTTTGCATTTGTTCCCATATAGCATAACCCAAAGGTCTAATAATCATACTTCCCTTAACAGATGAATAATCAACCAAATCAGCCTTCATACAAACATCAGTATACCATTTAGCAAAATCAACATCACGATTAGTAATTTCTTTAACTTCCATAATATCATCCTTTCTAACAAAAAAAGAATAGCACTTTAAAGGAGTCTAAAAGACGGTGCCATCCTTTTATTAACTTAATTTTTATAACGGAATTATCCGAAAATGTTTACATTTCACTCAGAAGGTAGGAATTCTATATCATCATAACTTGTTCACACTATACCAAGCTCACTTATATGATTAATTATAAAACATTCCTTCATCACTGCTTTACAAAAATATTATAACAAAAAAAATATTTTTTGCAAGCATAAAACAAAAAAACTAGATTAATCTAGTTTTCACTTGTAACTTTATTCAATACTTTTACTACTTCACTACTATCAACATTATTAACTGAATAATACCCATACTTTGTCATCAAATCATATGTATCTGCTTGTGAAGTCATAATAGTATCTAAACCATCCTTTAAACACTCTCTTATATCTATATTAGAACTTTCCAATGTTCCATGAACAAATACCTCAACAGTACTTTTTAAAACCAACAAATAATTATCTAATATTAATTTATCATTCATTAGCCTTATCCTCCAATACATTCATTAATTTGTTTAATAACACATTATGTCTTTCTTTCTCACTTTCCAAAAAAGATATTACTTCCCCATCTTCTAACATATTAATAGACTCTTCACATATAGAAATAAGATTCTTTTCATGCCCAATAGCATCTTCAAAATATAACAATTCTTTCTCTGTCATATTAACCTCCTACAATTAATATAACCAAACTAAATATTTATATAACAAAAAAAGATATAAAATATATCTTTTATGATAAAGTACCATTACAAGCACTTTTATTAATATTCTTTTGAATTACACTTCCTGAAGGACAAACATTAGAATTTATCCAAGAATAAGTAACACTTCCATTTTCTTCTTTTGAACAACAAACACCTTTAATATTAGTTGTATTACCAACACACTTAGATTTTTCCATATCAGTAATCCAACCACCACTAGGACAACTATTGGAAGAAGCATACCATTTATATCTTTCACCCTTATCATTTGGAATTACACAACAAACTCCCTTTCCACCTGTTTCTACTAAACCACAATCACTTTTGTTTCTACACTCCCAACAAGCTTTCCAAGTTTGTACATCTATTTCATTACCAGCTAAATCAGAAACACCTGCTTCAGCAATAATACTCATAACAAGTTGTACAACAGAAAAAACTAAAAATACACCAACAGCATATATAATTCTCTTTACTGCAACATTACGTGCTTTTTTCATATCTTCTTCATTACTTGCAATAACTGCCTTAACAAGATCAATAGTAATAAACACAATTAAAGCTATAGGAACAGCAAATTTAATTAAATTTATAACCATTTTTATTAACTTTATAATAGGATATAAATCACCACAATAACCATCTAAAACAAACATTATTATCAACTCCTAAACATAAATAAATTATATAATAAATAATATTTAATGTCAATAAAACAAAACTGAGTCATAAGGCTCCTTTAGAGGTTCCATATTTTAGCTTTACACGATATTGATGACTCGTTAAATTTCTTTATTATTTGTTAATTTACTACTCAAAACAACTCTAGAATTTAATTTTTTCTTAGATTTACTTCAGTAAAAAAATCTTCTAAGGAATCATTCATAATGAACGGTTTATTTAAATCTGTTTCTTTCATGTTACTTATATGTTTTTTAAAGTAATCCTGCGATTTTTTATCATTATCACATAATATACAGTTTCTTTTTTCTTCTATACACACTCTCCCTGTTGTACCACTACCTGCAAAGAAATCTAATACAATTGAATCAGGATAAGATAAAGATTTAACCAATCTCCTTATGATTTCCAAAGGTTTTTGGGTTGGATGTCCAACTCTTTCAAGAGAATTTCCATTTAATCTTCCAATTTCCCAAACATTAGTAGGATTTTTACCTTTTCGAACATTATCAGGATTTAACCTTTTATCTCTCAATGCGAGTTCCAAATCTTTTTCTGAATATTTAACTCTAACAGAATCTAAATCAAAATAATACTTATCAGTTTTTGTTAGCCAAATAATTTCTTCATGTCTATTTGCAAAATAACGATGAGCAGACATACCATTTTTATAATACCAAATTATTGTATTAACTAATCTAAACATTGTATTATGTCTACAATGATAAATAATTTCAACTAAGTCTCCACTTCTAGCATCTAAAAATTGAGTTCCACCAAATATAACCATATTCCCATTTTTAGAAAGGACTCTGTATGACTCATCTAACCATTTAGCAGCCCACTCAATATAATTATCATATGTATCCCAAACTTCCAAATCTAAGTTATATGGAGGATCAATCAATATTAGTTGTACTGACTCGTCTGGAAGTGTTTGTAGCAAATCTAAACAGTCTTTATTTATTAAAATACAATTTGTCTTTTCGGGAATTTTATAATCAATGCTAGTCTTTCTTTTAATATTATTTGAATTCATTTTATTAATGGACATCAAAGCAGAATTACTATGTGATTTATTATGTATTGCCATTATTATCACCTCGTTATCATTTTACTTTTGTTTAAAGTTTTTTAATTGTTGAAATAAATCTTTCCCTAACATTTTTAGAGAAGTTCTTGAAACCTCAAGCATAACTTTAATCATATCCTCATCTCTCCAATGTTCTCCATCTGGTTGTGTATAAATCGATGCAGCTTGAAGCATTATATTTAAATTGTTGATTGATACAAATTTATTTTCACACAAATTTGTATTAATAGGAAGCCCAAAGTTCGCTGCAGTTAGTCTATCAAGTCTGTTTAGTGCTCCGTTATTATAACTTAGTGTAACCATTCTTCCATCAGGTCTTGTTACTACTACATCATGTGTAAGAAAATTAGAACCTTCTAAGAATAAAACATATGGAAAGTATGACTCACCTAACATAAAATTTGCAATCTCTGAAATATTTTTATGAGATCGCTCAATAGCATTACCAGCAACCATTAAATCTTGATCGTTGTTTTTTCCAACTAAAACTCCCGCTCTTATATTTTCTATATCTTTTCCTTGATGCTTTGCTTCAGAAACCAAAACAACTCGCCATTTATTATTATCATCTTTTACTTCAATTAAACCACCATCTGGTTTAATATTTGCACTTTCAACAAATAATGTTTGTCCTAATTCAGGATCTATCTTTTGTAGTGACTCATTTATTTCTTTTTTTGTTAAGTCACTTCTATATCTAAATTCAAACATTGGAAATTCTGCTTCTAATAACTTTTTAACTTTTATCGAATTATTCTGCACTTCTAAATCGTGTTCTTGAGCTTGTTGTCCAAATATTCCAACTACTCCTTGCGATTCTTTATGTTGTATGGTTAATCTTCCTGTTTGATTTTTTTTCATATTATCATACTCCTAAAACTTCATTACATAATTATTATAACATATAATTCTTAATACATATTAATTATTTATAATTTTATAATGTTCACTCAAACCACTCTGAAGAAAGCATAATTTATATTTTTCTTATTTACTAATTATATACAATTTACATACGAAAAAAGAGAATTTTTTCATTCTCCTAATACCTTAATCATCCAAACTAATTATTATTAAAGATAAATACATCTTCAATACCATCATTTTTAACTATATAATTTCCATTTGTATATTCATTAATTATATTTTTCCAAAACGAATATGCAATAGGATTATTCTCCATTGGTTGAACTTCCCAATCACCTTTAAACATTTCAAATACATCATATGCAACTTTTTTACCAATATGATTTCTTCTAAATCTTGGCATTATTAAAAATTCGGCTATACATTTACCTTTGTTATTAAATTTCAAATTTTCATTTACTAAAACCATACCCAAATATTCTTCGCCATTTTTTATAAAGTATGCATTTCTATCTGAATCAGTAAAATAATTATCAAACCATCTATATTCAAAAATACATTCTTTATTAATATCATTATCAATGTATTGTGATCCATCATATAAAGCATATTGAAGTAATCTATATAGTTTTTCCTTATCTTTCTCATCAACATTTACTATTTCATAATTCATATATATCACCAACCTACACCTATTATACCATATATTTTCATAATTTGATTAAACCGCAATATTACTATTTTACGAGTAAATTAAGTCTAAAAATATATAACAAATAAATTATTTATTTAAATAAAAAGCGGAGCCTTTCGGCTCCTTCAGGGGGAAATTTTAAAACCAGTTCGTAATAATTTAATAATCGATTAAAGTCTTATAAAATAAGGCTTTTTCATTTTTTAAAATTTACTAAAGTTTATAAAAATAACTTAATTTTTTGCATTTAGTATCTAGATTTGG
>JAFRIJ010000008.1 GCA_017432825.1 Bacilli bacterium | reverse complement strand
TACATTGAGCGGACTAGTACTAATAGATTGAGGGTTTAATCCCAAAAAATTTGATGACCAACGTTATCCTGTTTTCAGAGAACGATAAAGATATTGGTGAAGATAGCAAAGTGGCTCACCTGTACCCATCTCGAACACAGAAGTTAAGCACTTTAACGCCGACGATAGCGAAAGCAAAAATAGGACATTGCCAATATTTTTTTTATGCCCAAAGACTTTAAACATAAGTTTATGGGCTTTTTTTTACAAAAAAAATAAAATCTCTTGACAACTACCCTTAAATTTAGTATATAATGGTAACTATGGAAAGGGAAGGGATATCGTGTCAAAGAAACTAGTAATAGTGGAATCTCCAAGTAAAAGTAAAACAATTGAAAAATATTTAGGTGGAGGATATAAAGTAGTGTCTTCATTAGGACATATAAGAGACCTCTCAACATCAGGAAAATTTGGACTTGGAGTAGATATAGATAATAACTTTAAACCAGATTATAAATTAATAAAAGGAAAGAAAAAATTAGTAACAGATTTAAAAAAAATGGTAAAAGATTCTGATTTTGTTTATCTAGCGACCGACCCAGATCGTGAAGGAGAAGCAATTTCATGGCATCTATACGATACATTAGGATTAAAAGATAATGACTACAAAAGAATAGTATTTAATGAAATTACTAAAGATGTAATATTAAATTCTTTTAATAATGCTAGAAATATAGATGACAATTTAGTTAAATCACAAGAAACAAGAAGAATACTAGATAGAATAATAGGATTTAGATTAAGTAAATTAATGCAATCCAAAACAGAAGGAAAATCAGCTGGTCGTGTTCAAAGTGTAGCTTTAAAATTAATAGTAGATAGAGAAAGAGAAATACAGGCATTTAATATAGAAAAGTATTATGAAATAGATGCTTATTTTGATGACTTCGATTCTAAATTAGATACATATAAAAATAAAAAAATAGAAATAAAAACAATTGAAGAAGCAGAAAAAATACTAAACGAATTAGATAAAGTATTTATAATTGAAGATATTGATAAGAAAGAAAAAGAAAAACAAAGTAAATATCCATTTACAACTTCTACAATGCAACAAGAAGCATCAAATAAATTAAATTTTACATCTAAAAAAACAATGTCTGTAGCACAAAAATTATATGAAGGAATTACTTTAAAAGATGAAACAGTAGGTCTTATTACTTATATGCGTACAGATTCAATACGTATGAGTGATGAATTTATAAAAACAACCTATGCATATATTAAAGAAAACTACGGAGATAATTATATTGGTTATGTAAAAAAGGCTAAAAGTAAAGATAATGTTCAAGATGCACACGAAGCAATTAGACCAACAAGTATAAACAGAACCCCAGAAAGTGTTAAAGAATATTTAACAAATGATGAGTATAAACTATATAGAATGATATATTATCGTGCTTTAGCGTCATTAATGAAAAATGCAAAGGTTGAAGCAACAACGATAATATTGAATAATAATGAATATAGATTTAAAACTACAGGACAAATATTAATATTTGATGGATATTTAAAAGTATATTCTGATTATGAAGACTCAAACGATAAAATACTTCCAAATATAGAAAAAGGAAATAGTTTAGAAGCTAATAAAGTAGAATATTCAGAACATGAAACAAAACCACCAGCAAGATATACTGAATCAAAATTAATTAAAGAAATGGAAGAATTAGGTATAGGAAGACCATCTACATATGCTAAAACAATTGATATATTAAAAGAAAGAGCATATGTAAACGTAGTAGATAAAAAATTTATTCCAACAGAAGTAGGTTTTGATATAACAGATAGATTACAAGAATTTTTTAAAGATATAATAAATGTAAAATATACCAAAGAGATGGAAGATGATTTAGATAAGATAGCTGAAGGAGATTTAGTATGGTATAAATTATTAGATAGATTTTATAACGAATTTGAACCAAAAGTAGAAGTAGCATTTAAGAATATGGAGAAAAAAGCTCCCGAAGAAACAGGAGAATTATGTCCAAAATGCAATAGCCCATTAGTTATAAAACAATCTAAATATGGTAAATTTGTAGCGTGTTCTAATTATCCAGAATGTAAATATATTAAACCAAATGAAACAAAAAAAGAAATATTAGAAATAATGGTTTGTCCACATTGTGGTGGAAAAATAGTTGAAAAGACTACAAAAAAGGGTAAAACTTTTTATGGATGTAACAATTATCCAAAATGTAAAACAGCATCTTGGGATAAACCAACGGGAGAACTATGTCCAAAATGTAAAGATATACTAGTAGAGACAAAAAATGAAATAAAATGTATAAATTGTGATTATATAAAAGAATAAAGAACTTAAATAAGTTCTTTATTTTAATATATATTTATTATAATAATTAGATCTTTTACTAATTTCTTGACTAAACTTCTTATAACCAATTTCTTCGCATAGAGTCTTTTTATCTGAAAATAAATTAGTACCCAAAGAAAGTCTATCATCTTTTATAGTAGCACCTATACTACTTAAAGTAGTAGGAAAAATATCAAAAGAAGTAAATTCTCTATTTTTATCATTTGCAGGCTTATTAATAGGATTAATAAACATATTAAATACAGTCCTAGTATAATTATTACTAGATTTATAAAAACCATCTTGCATAGTTAAATGATCACCAGTAACCACAATAGTAGTATTTTTATAAAAATCTTGTTCCTTTACCCAACTAATAAAACTATATAGCATACTATCTTCACAATTAAAACTATTAGCATAATGACTATCAAAAACACTCTTACAACTACTATCTACATAACCATCATAAAAATGTGTATCTGCAGTTAAAATAGTAAAATTAAAAGGTTTATCATCATTACTAATCTTTACTAATTCATTCCTAGCAAAACTAAATAATAAACTATCTTCAAATCCCCACCATTTATAGTAATTCTTTAATATCATACCATTATCTATAGCATAGTTATAATCCATTATTTTATAATTACCATGTCTTTTAAAATAATCATCTCTTTCTCCAAATTTAGCATCAGAACCTATCATTAAATAATTGCTATAGCCATTATCATATAATATATCACCCAAAGAAGTAGCACCTTCCAAGAAAATATTATTCTTATTCTTAGTTTTAATATATATAGGAACTCCAGAAGTTTGGGCTACCATACCTGCAATAGTCCAATTAGTACCATTTATACTTTTAAATCCACCTAATTTATTATTATTAGAAAAATTAATATTATCTAAAGCCAACTTCTCCAAATTAGGCATATAACTTTTTTTTTGAAGCCCACCATTACTAGTACTAAAGTTACTATTTTCTAAAGACTCAACATATATATGTATTAGATTTCTTTTAGTTGTGAAATTAACATTTTTTTTATTATACTTAACATAATATCTATCATATAAACGAGTATCATTTATTTGATTCCATAAATAAGTATGAAATCTAATCTGATAGCAAGTAATCATTACTGATATAATTAAAACAATAATAGAATATTTTTTTATATTAATTGGAAATATCTTTATATCTTTTTTTAATATATTTATCTTAAAATTAAATCTAAAAAATAAAGGTATTAATAATAAACAAGAAATTATTATAGCAAGCGAAGGTATTTCTACATAGGCTTTTTCTAAAGAAGTAAGTTTTAAAGTAGTAGTATTTAATAGATTATAAAGTAATTGTTCAAAATAAGATGATGAATAATAAATTTTTAAATGATATGAAAAAGAAATTAATAGACAAGATATAATTATAATACATACATACATAATATTCAAAATAGTTTTTTTATTATTCATATTATCACTCCTAGTTTGAAGTATAGCACAAAATAAAAAATATATCTAGTCAGTATATTTTTTATTTTTTATAAACTCCCTAAGTATTTTAGTAATAGCTCTTTTTTCAATTCTAGATACATAACTTCTAGATATACCTAATTTCTTAGCAATCTCTTTTTGAGTTAATTCATCCTTATTACCAAAACCATATCTCATGTCAATTATCTTTCTTTCTCTTGGACTTAAAACTTTTAAATACTCTTTTAATAATTCAATATTATCTTTTATATAGATATCTTCTAAATAATCAGGATCTTTAGTCTTTAAAATATCTAATACTGTTATCTCATTACCTTCTTTATCACAACTAATACCATCATAAATACTAATATTATTAATATTTTTTTTGTTACTTCTAAAATACATTAGTATTTCATTTTCAGCACATTTAGCAGCATAAGTAGTAAGCTTAACCTTTTTATCTAAAGAATAAGTATCAATACCTTTAATTAAACCTACAGTACCAATTCCAATTAAATCATCAACATCATCACCATTAGTATCAAATTTCTTTACAATATGAGCTACTAATCTTAAATTGTGTAATATTAATTTGTTCCTAGCGTCAGTATCACCGTTTTTCATTTTTATAATACAATCATTTTCTTCTTCTAAAGATAAAGGAGGAGGAAAAACTTCATTAGAATAACTTCCCATAAAAGACATATTAGAAATAATAAAATTTAACAAACCAAAAAGCATAATACACCTCTAATAAAATATATATTAAAAATAACAAAATAGAACAATTGACATCATAATAAACCTATGATATCATTTAATAATGAAATTTAGAAAGTGTGATTTTATGAATAAATTTTATCCAGAAATATATCAAGAAAGTATATATACAATTAATTATGAGAAATTAAAAAAAAATAATATTAAATGTTTATTATTTGATTTAGATAACACCTGTATTCCATATAAAAACAATTCAATACCAGGAAGTTTAATAGAATTATTTGATAAACTAACTAAAATGAATTTTAAAGTAATAGTGTTTTCTAATTCGCCTAAAAAAAGACTAGACAAATTATCTTTAAATGTAGATTATAATCCTTCATCAAGAAAACCACTAAGACATAATTTTAAAAAAATAATAAAAAAATATAATTACAAAGAAAGCGAAGTATGTATTATAGGAGATCAATTATTAACAGATGTATTAGGTGGAAATTTAGTAGGAATACATACTTGTTTAATAGAACCATTAACAGAAGAAGATATGTTTTTTACAAAATTCTCTAGAAAAATAGAAGCAAGTATTTTTAAAAAATTATCTAAAGAGAAAAAACTAATAAAAGGGAAATACTATGACTAAATGTAATGGTTGTGGAATAGAATTACAAGATAATGATATCAATTCACTAGGATATACAGATAATTTATCTAATAAATTATGTAATAGATGTTTTAGATTAACTAATTATGGAGAGTATAAAAAAGTATCATTAAATAATAATGATTACACAAAAATAATAAAAAGTATTCCAAATGATTCACTAGTTTTATATACAACCGATTTTTTATCTTTAAATATTGATAATATAGATAAATTTAAGCAAGTATTATTAGTAATAACAAAAAGAGATATAATTCCCAGGTCAGTAAAAGAATACAAAATAATAAATAAACTAAAAAAGATACTACCTAATATAATAGATATAATAATAGTAAGCAGTATAAATAACTATAATATAGATGAATTATATAATAAACTAATAAAATACTCAGATAATAAAGATATATATGTAGTAGGTTATACCAATACAGGAAAATCTACATTAGTAAATAAACTAATAAAAAACTATACTAATTATAATTATAAAATAACCGAAAGTATGTATCCATCAACAACATTAGATATAGTAAAAATAAAATTAAATAATTTAACTATTATTGATACTCCAGGATTAATAGATGAAAACAACATAATAAATTATCTAGAAAAAGAAGAGTTAAAAAAAGTATTACCAAAGTCATCTATTAACCCAAAAACATGTCAAATAAATGGGAAAGGGAGTATTATAATAGATAAATATTTAAGACTAGATTATGAGACAAACAATACTAATAGTATAATAATATACAGTTCTAGATTATTAGATATTAAATTTAATTCAATAGATAATAATAAATATAAAGAATATAATAAGTATACATTTAATATAGATAAAGGAAAAGATATAGTTATAAGAGGATTATGTTTTATAAAAACAACTAAAGAAATAAAAATAAATATATATATAAAAAATATTAAACCAGTAATAAGAGAAAACTTAATATAAGGGGGATTATATGAATATAGATACTATAAATATTATAGCGCTAGCATATCTAGGAGATAGTATATTTGATTTATATATAAGAGAATCACTAATTAACAAAGGAATACAAAAAGTTGAATTATTACAAAAAGTATCTACTAAATATGTATCTGCTAAAGGACAAGCTAGAATACTTAATAATCTAATAGAGAATGATTTACTAACAGAAGAAGAATTAGATGTTGTAAAAAGAGGAAGAAATAATAAAAGAAGTAATCATCCAAAGAATACAGACATAATAACATATAAATTATCTACAGGTTTTGAAGCCTTATTAGGCTACCTATATCTATCTAATAGACAAGATAGATTAAAGGAAATATTAAATTATATCGAGGTGAAATAATGTATATTTATGGAAAAAATGTTATAAGAGAAAAACTGGACACTAATGACAAAATAAATAAAGCATATATAAGTAATAACTTTAAAGAACAAGATATAATAAATAAATTAAGAGAAAAAAAGGTTAGCATTCATTTTGTAGATAATAGAGTATTAAATAGTAAAGTAGAAGGACTTCATCAAGGAATTATATTAGAAATAGACGATATAAAAACGTATACCCTAGAAGAATTATTATCAAAAATTAATAATAAGAATAATGTTAGATTAGTAATGTTAGATCATCTAGAAGATCCTCATAACTTTGGTGCCATAATAAGAACTTGTGAAGCATTAGGAATTATGGGAATAATAATACCAAATGATAGATCAGTAAGTATTAACAGTACAGTAGTAAAAACATCAGTAGGTGCTATAGAACATATTAGTATTATTAAAGTGCCTAATTTACAAGTAGCAATAAAAAAATTAAAAGAAAATAACTATTGGATAATAGGTACAGACATGAAAGGAACAGATTATAGAAAAATAGATTATAATATGAATACATGTTTAGTAATAGGAAATGAAGGAAAAGGTATAAGTAATGTAGTAAAAAATAACTGTGATTATATAGTAACAATTCCCATGAAAGGTAAAATAGATAGTTTAAATGCATCAGTATCATGTGGAATAATATTATCAAGGATGGTTGATTAAATGGATTATAGAGAATTAAATGATAACGAACTTATATCTTTGGCAAAAGAACATAATGAAGAAGCATTAAACCTATTACATACTAAATATAAACCATTAATAGATTTAAAAAGTAAAAAGTATTATAAATATGTAAGTAATAAAGGTATAGAATTATCTGATTTAATGCAAGAATGTTTAGTAGGATTTGAAGAATCAATAAAAGATTTTAATCCTGATGATAATGTAACATTCTATACATTCACCAATTTATGCATGGATAGACAAATATTAACAGAAATAAAAAGAGTAAATAGAGATAAATATAGAATATTAAATGAAGCAATACCATTAGAATCTTTAGATACAGAAAAAGATATAAATTTAATAGATTACTTAAAAGATAATACAGATAATCCAGAATTAGGACTACTAGAGGAAGTAGAATACCAAGAATTATATAACAAAATAAAAAAGAAATTAACAGATTTAGAAGAATGTGTCTTTAACCTAAAACTACAAAACTTTAACTATAAGGAAATAGCAGATATCCTAGATAAAGATCCAAAGAGTATAGATAACGCTATTCAAAGAATAAAAACAAAAATAAAAGAATTACAAGATAATTTATAATATTAGGAAATAAAACTATGAATAATAATGGATATAAAAGCTTTAATAAAGATTTTAAAACATTTAACGACATTATAATGGAACCAAACAATATATATGAAATCGATGGAGAAATAAAATATCATAAACATGGATATCATTTTGCCTCTAGACTAGAAGATACACTAAGATATGTTAACGGACTAGAGGAAAAAATCATTCTATGTAAAGTATTAGCCTTAGGTAATATAGATTGGTATGATGATGAATACTATGGATATTATGATCTAGGATGTACAAATAAAATATATATAGATAAACTCTTAACAAGAGAAGAAATAATAGATTATGCTCTAAATTTACATGAACAAAGATTACTTAGATTTATCCAAGGATACAAATTAACTAAAGAAGAATTAGAATTGTTTAAATCTATCTACAAAAGAAAAGAAAGCGTTCTTAATTTTATATCATATTTTCAAGAAAAAGACTACGACGTATTTAAAAGAAAATACACATTAAAAAAATAAATGGTACTATTTACTAGTACCTTTTTACTTGTAAAATATTTACTATATGTTATAATACTATAGGTATTATGAATTTGAGGTGTAATTATGGATAATATAATAATAAGAGGAGCAAGAGTAAATAATTTAAAGAATATAGATATAGATATTCCTAAAAACAAATTAGTAGTGTTAACAGGAGTATCAGGAAGTGGTAAATCATCTTTAGCATTTGACACCATATATGCTGAAGGACAAAGAAGATATGTAGAATCATTATCATCATATGCTAGACAATTCTTAGGATTAACAGAAAAACCAGATGTAGATACTATTGAAGGACTTTCACCATCTATTAGTATCGATCAAAAAACAACTAATAAAAATCCTAGATCAACAGTAGGTACAGTAACAGAAATATATGATTATTTAAGACTATTATATTCGAGAATTGGTATACCTCATTGTCCAAATCATCATATACCTATTACCAGTCAAAGTATAGAAGAAATGGTAAATAAAGTATTATCTTATGAAAATGGTACTAAGATAATGGTAACATCTCCTATAGTAAAAGGAGAAAAAGGTACTCATAAAGACTTATTAGATGATTTAAGAAAAGAAGGATATATAAGAGTAAAAATAGATAATGAATTATATGATTTATCAGAAGATATTACTTTAGATAAAAATAAAAAACATAATATAAATGTAATTATAGATAGATTAATAATAAAAGAAGATATTAGAAGTAGATTATATGAAGCTATAGAAAATAGTACTAAACTTTCTCATGGAAAAGTTATAATAGATATGGTTGGTATTGGAGAAATATTATTTTCAGAAGAATATGCATGTCCATATTGTGATTATTCATTAGAAGAATTAGAACCAAGAATATTTTCTTTTAATGCTCCATATGGAGCGTGCCCATCATGTAAAGGATTAGGAGTAGAATATAAAATAAATGTTGACTTAGTAGTAGATAAAGAAAAATCAATAAATGAAGGTGCTATTAAAACAATATCTATGGAGGATGGTAATAATATTGTAAATACTCAAATAAGAGCAGTAAGTAAATATTATGATATAGACTTAGACTTACCATTAAAAAAATTACCAAAAGAAAAATTAGATATAATACTATATGGTTCAAAAGAACCAATAGAATTTAATTATGTATCTAAAAATGGTAATACTAGAAATACATATGATTACTTTGAAGGAATAATAACTAATTTAGAAAGAAGATATATAGAAACAAAAAGTGGCTGGATAAGAGAATGGATAGAACAGTTTATGATGGAACTACCATGTGATGAGTGCCACGGAGCAAGATTAAAACCAAGCGTTCTATCAGTACTAATTAATAAGAAAAGTATTTATGATGTAACAAATATGTCTATAAAAGAATTAAAAGAATTCTTATCTAAATTAAAACTAACTAAAGAACAAGAAGAAATATCAAATATATTATTAAAAGAAATAAATAATAGATTAGATTTCTTAATTAATGTAGGATTAGATTATTTAACATTATCTAGAAATGCAGGAAGCCTATCAGGAGGAGAAAGCCAAAGAATAAGACTTGCTACTCAAATAGGTTCTAAATTAACAGGAGTTTTATATGTACTAGATGAACCAAGTATAGGATTACATCAAAGAGATAATCAAAAATTAATAAATTCACTATTAGAAATGAGAGATTTAGGTAATTCTTTAATAGTAGTAGAACATGATACTGAAACAATGCTATCAGCAGATTATTTAGTAGATATCGGACCTTTTGCAGGAGAACATGGCGGAGAAGTAGTAGCATGTGGAACACCAGAAGAAGTTATGAAAAATAATAATAGTTTAACAGGAAAATATTTAACAGGAAAATTAAAAATAGATATACCTAAAAAGAGAAGAAAAGGTAATAAAAAATTTATTGAAATAAAAGGTGCCAAACAACACAATTTAAAAAACATTGATGTAAAAATACCACTAGGAACATTTACATGCGTAACAGGAGTATCAGGAAGTGGTAAATCTACATTAGTAAATGAAATATTATATAAAAGTGCAAGAAACTATTTATATAAAACTAAAGAAATGCCAGGATTACATAAAACTATCAAAGGATTAGATAATATAGATAAAGTAGTAGATATATCACAATCTCCAATAGGAAGAACACCAAGAAGTAATCCTGCTACATACGTAGGAGTCTTCGATGATATAAGAGAGATATTTGCTGAAACTAAAGAAGCAAAAATAAGAGGATATGATAAAGGAAGATTTTCATTTAATGTAAAAGGTGGAAGATGTGAAGCATGTTGGGGAGATGGCGTAAAGAAAATAGAAATGCATTTCTTACCAGATGTATACGTACCATGTGAAGTATGTAATGGAACACGTTATAACAGTGAAACGTTATCTATAAAATATAAAGGGAAATCAATAAATGATGTTTTAAATATGACAGTAGAAGAAGCTTTAATATTCTTTGAAAATCATCCAAAAGTAAAACATAAATTACAAGTATTATCAGATGTAGGATTAGATTATGTAAAATTAGGACAACCAGCTCCAACCTTATCAGGAGGAGAAGCAGCAAGAGTAAAATTAGCAAAAGAATTACAAAAGAAACCAACAGGTAAGAGTTTATTTATTCTAGATGAACCAACAACAGGATTACATTCTCATGATATAAAGAAATTATTATTAATATTAGAAAGAATAGTAGATAATGGAGACACAGTACTTGTAATAGAACATAATTTAGATGTTATAAAAGTAGCAGACTATATAATAGATTTAGGACCAGAAGGTGGTAATGATGGTGGAGAAATAGTTGCTACTGGAACACCTGAAGATGTATCAAAAGTAAAAGAATCTTATACAGGCCAATTTCTAAAAGACATATTAAAAGTGTAAAGAATAAAAAAAAGATTGCTTTACACTTTTTTTTATTATATAATTATTACATAATAGAAGGAGTTGTAAAAAATGAATAACGATTTAAATCAAAATTTAAATAATAATATAACACCACAACCAATGCCAAACACAGAACCAGTTAATCCACAACCAATACCAAACCCAGTACAAGAACCAGTTGCACAACCAATGAATCAAGGAATGGTACCACCACAAGAACCAGTTGCACAACCAATGAATGTTAACATGGTAAATCCAATGCCAGAGCAATCAATAAATCCACAACAAATGAATATGGGAGCACAGGTACAAAATCCAATGCCAGATCAACAACCACAACCAACAATAACACCAATGGAAAATCAAGCACCAGAACAACCTGCTGCACCTGAAAAGCCACCAAAACAAAAATCTAATCCAGTATTAATAGTATTAATGTTTGTAGCATTAATAGGAGGAGCAATTTATTTTGGATACAACTATTTCTTTGCCAATAAAACTACAAAAAGTAATAATACTAATTCAGGAACAACAGTAACAGATAATACAAATGAAGAAATGCAAAATGATGAGGTAACAGACTATGAATCAATTGCTAAAGAAAAAGTTCCAACAATATTAAGCCTAGCCAATCAAAAAAATGGTGCATATACTTATTGTGGAGCAAGTGAAAATAGTGATTTAACAAAAGATGCTTTTTCATACAGAGTTTCAACAAAATACAAAACAATAGATGAATTAAAGAAATTTTTAAATACAATAATGACTACAGACGTTTTAAATAAATACTTTGCAACGGATACTAACAGCTATATAGAACAAGATGGAAAATTATATTGTTCATATGTAGCATCTGGTAAAGATTTATCTGTTTTTAGTACAGAAGAGAATATAACAAAACAGAACATATTAAAATATAACGTTGAAAACAAAGAAGAAGATAGTTTTGAGGTTAAAACGTCATATACATTAGGAGAAATAAATCAAGAGTACAAAGCGTCATTTGTTAAAGAAAATAATAACTGGATAATAAAAAATTTTGAATAATAAAGCAACATTAGTTGCTTTTTCTTTATCTAAAATATGTTATAACATAGGGTGGTAGTTAGTATGTATTCATTAATAATTTAAAGAATAACAGTTTAAAAGAAAATAAAAATATAACTAATTTTTTGTCTAAATAATATTATCATAAAAGTATTATTAGCTAAATATTATGTTATAGGTGATAATAATGAATGGACTAACTAATAAAGAAGTAATTGTAAATAGAAAAAAATATGGTACAAATGAAATAACGGGAGTAAAAAAAGATACATTTTTTAAACTATTATTAGAAAGCCTAGGAGACCCAATAATTAGAATACTTTTAATAGCACTAGGAATAAAAACAATATTCTTAATTAAAGATTTTGATTGGTATGAAACAGTAGGTATTGTTATTTCTATTATTATAGCGTCATTAATATCTACAATAAGTGAGTATGGGTCATCTAAAGCATTTGAAAGATTACAAGAAGAATCATCTAAAATAAAATGTAAAGTAAAAAGAAATGGACAAGTTATAGAAATATTAATTGATGATATAGTTAAAGGAGATATTCTAGTATTAAGTTCGGGCGATAAAATAGGAGCGGATGGAATAATTATAAGTGGTAATATAGAAATAGATGAATCATCAATGAATGGTGAAACCAAAAGTGTTAATAAAAAGGAAAATGATTATGTTTATAGAGGATGTGTCGTATATAATGGTAATGCTAATATCCTAGTAGACAAAATAGGAAATAACACTTACTATGGGAAAATGGTTAAAGAGTTAGGAGAAAAAAGTGATATCTCTCCATTAAAAGAAAGATTAAATGTCTTAGCAGGACAAATAAGTAAACTAGGTTATATAGGTTCAGTATTAGTAAGTGTAAGTTACTTATTTAATAAAATAATTATTTCTAATGGATTTCAAATAGATAAAATAATAAGTACTATATCAAATATTTCATTATTATTTGCCTATATATTACATGCATTAACATTATCTGTAACTATAATAGTAGTAAGTGTACCAGAAGGATTACCTATGATGGTAACACTAGTATTATCATCTAATATGAAAAGAATGCTAAGAAATAATGTTTTAGTAAGGAAATTAGTTGGAATAGAAACGTCAGGTAGTATGAATATCTTATTTACAGATAAAACTGGAACTATTACTAAAGGAAAATTAGAAGTAACTAGTTTATTACTAGCAAATAACAAAAAGTATAATAATCTAAATAACTTATCTAAAGAATATAAAAATATCTTAGAAAAAAATCTAATCTATAACAATGAAAGTTCTTATGATAATAATTCTAATCAAATAATAGGGGGTAATATTACTGATAAATCTATATTAAATTTTATAAAAAAGAAAAAAGATAAAAATATAAAAGAATTATCTAGAATTTATTTTAATAGCAAGAATAAATATTCTTTATGTGTTATTGAGGATAATAAAAAGAAATATAAATTAGTAAAAGGAGCATCAGAAGTAATAATACCTAAATGTGAAAGATATTTAGATGAAAATAATTATAAACACTTAATATTACATAAAGATAATATTTATAACGAAATAAATAAAATTACAAGTAAAGGAATAAGAGTGGTAGCTCTTGCTTATAACAACAATGATGATAATTCATTAGATGATTTAATATTAATAGGATTTCTCTTAATAAAAGACGATATTAGAAAAGAAAGTATAAGTGCAATAAGAACAATAAATAATGCTGGAATAAATGTAGTAATGCTAACAGGAGATAATAAAAATACAGCTGAAAGTATTGCTAAAGAAGTAGGAATAATTAATAATGAAAAAGATATATCATTAACAAGTAATGATTTGAATAATTTAACAGACGAAGAGATAAAAAAAATACTACCTAATTTAAAAGTGGTATCAAGAGCATTACCTGAAGATAAAAGTAGATTAGTAAGAATCGCCAAAAGCAAAGGATTAGTAGTAGGAATGACAGGAGATGGAGTAAACGATGCCATAGCATTAAAAAAAGCAGATATAGGTTTTAGTATGGGAAGCGGTACTGAAGTAGCTAAAGAAGCATCTGATATAATAATATTAGATGATAATATTAAATCAATAGAAACATCTATTCTCTTTGGAAGAACAATATTTAAAAGCATAAGAAAATTTATTATTTTTCAATTAACAGTAAATTTATGCGCAGTTAGCATAAGTATAATAGGCCCATTTATTGGAATACCAGCTCCTGTAACAGTAATACAAATGTTATGGATAAATATGGTAATGGATACTTTAGCAGGATTGGCATTCTCTTTTGAACCACCATTAAAAGAATATATGGAAGAAAAACCAAAAAAAAGAAATGAAGAAATAATAAATAAATATATGTTAAATGAAATATTAATAACTGGATTATATAGTTCTATACTATGTATTATGTTTTTAAAAACACCACTTATTAAAAATCTATTTAGAAATAATAACACTTATTTATTAACAGCTTTCTTTGGATTATTTATTTTTATGAGTATTTTTAATAGTTTTAATGCTAGAACTAATAGGTTGAATATACTTGGAAATATAACAAAGAATAAAGTATTCCTAGCTATAATTTGTTTAGTAGCGTTTATTCAAATAATAATGATTTATTATGGGGGAAAACTATTTCGTACAAGTGGATTAAATATAAAAGAATTTATAATAATGATTTTTCTATCAATAACAGTAATACCTATTGATATGATAAGAAAAATATATATTAAAAAAAATAATTATCAAACAGGAGTATAAACTTGAAAAATTTTCAAGTTTTTTTCGATAAGAAAAGTATATTATCTATTACATAATATACTTATCATTATCAATTTCATTTATAGTATTATTAGAATATGGAACTTCTAATCTAGATATTCTTTGATCAAGTCTTTTAACTTGCCTTTCTAATCTTTCAATTCTACTATTCATATCATTAAACATATTATTAGTATAATTATTTGGAACATTATCACTAAAAGACCCCATAGGTATCTGATTAGTAGAAGAAATAGGTGTAAAACCACCATATCCATAATACATATCTCTATTATTCATAATAATCACTCCTACTTATTACAATTTATTATATGTTTTTTGTCAAAAAAATTGAATAATATGTTATAATTAAATAAACAAATAAGGAGGCATTATGAAAAAGAAAATAATAATTGAAGAAGAAAATAATAAAGATAAAATAAATAGAAAAATAACCGTTACAGAATATACAGATACAAATTCTAAATTTCATAGATTAGTACAAAATAAGTTTTTTGAATGGTTACTTTATACAATAGGATATGCAGTAGTATTAATGATAGTATCCAAACTATTTAAAAATAGTTTTTATATAAATAGTAGTAATTATGGTATATATTACTTAATAACATCAATAATAATATATATATTAAACCAAACTGTAAAACCATTATTATTCTATGTAACATTACCATTAACTGCTATAACATTTGGTTTATTTTATCCAATTATTAATGTAATCATTTTATATCTATCAAGTATGATATTAGGAAGTAATTTTCAAATAAATGGTGTAATACTACCATTTATAATAGCAATCGTTATATCGTTGCTTAATATACTTATGGAAGGAATGATAATCAAACCTATTATCAATAAAGGAAAGTGATAATATGAACAAAGTATTTGTTAGCATAGGACCAATAACAATATATTGGTATTCAGTAATCATTTTATCAGCAATAATAATAGGATACGAAATAGCAATATACTATTGTAAGAAAAAAAAATTACCTGAAATAATAATTACTGATTTAATATTAGGACTAATAATAAGTGCGATTATAGGTGCTAGAGCATATTTTGTAATATTTAAGTTTGATTCTTATAAAGATAATATTATGGATATCTTTAAAATATGGGAAGGTGGACTTGCTATATACGGAGCTATTATAGGTGGATTCTTATACCTGGTATACTATAGCAAAAAGAAAAATTTCCCACTTATAAAAATACTAGATATTTCTTCATTATCTTTATTACTAGGTCAAGCAATAGGAAGATGGGGTAACTTCTTTAATAGTGAAGCATACGGAAGAATTACAACATTAGAGCATTTAAAATCACTACATATACCAAAATTTATAATTGATGGAATGTATATTGAAGCATCTTATAGAGAGCCAACATTCTTTTATGAATCAATTTGGTGCTTAATAGGTGTAATAATACTATTATTTATAAGGAAAAGAAAAAAACAAATAGATGGACAACAAATAAGCTTTTATTTAATATGGTATGGAATAGGAAGATTTTTTATAGAAAGATTAAGAAGTGATAGCCTATACTTAAATGATTTTAAAATAAGTCAAATAGTATCAATAATAATAGTAATAATTGGGTTAATAATGCAAATAATTATATATTTTAAGACACATAAAAGAGAAAATAAAACCATAGTAACAACAAATGATGGTAGAATATAACGAGGTAATAAAAATGTATAAAAAGTTTTATGTATTAATAGTGCTATTACTACTAGTAGCATGTAGTAATAATATAAAAGACGCCATAAAATTTAAACAAGAATATGAAAAGTACAATAAAGAAAAAATAGAGTTAAATATTTCTGATAAAAATATTATAGAATATAAAACTACAGAAGAAATAAATAAAATAATAAAAGAAGGTACAGGAATAATATTTATTGGGAACCCTAAGGATAATGCCAGTAGAGAAAGTATCAAATTATTACTAGATGCATCAGAAAGTACTGATTTAGATAAAATATATTATATAGATAGCTTAAAAGAAATTAAATTAAATGAAATAAATAATCCTAAAATTCCTATAGTACTATTTGTATTAGATGGTAAAATAATAGATATTAATATAAATGAAAAAGAAGAATTAACAGAAGATGAGAGTATTGATTTATATAATGAATACTTAGAAAAAATACATAATGTATTACAAGATACCTGCGATGAGGAGTGTTAGTATGGAAGAAAAAGAAAGAAATATAACCCCTATTATAACTAATATATTATATTTTTTATTAGGAGTATTATTTATATGTACAACGGAAGAATTAATAAAAACATTTAATTATATATTGATTTGTGTTTGTGCAGTAATTGGTGTTGTTCAAATAATAAGTAATATATTTAATAAAGACAAAAAACAATTTAATTTAATAATAGGTATTATTTTTATATGGGCAGCATTAATACTATATGCAAATTATGGATATAATATATTACCAATATTATTTAGCTTATATCTATTTATTATAACAGCTAATTTTTTCCAAAAAGCAAAAGAAGAAAAAAATACTAAATGGATTAATATAATATTTGGTATAGGTGCAGTTATTACAGGATTATTACTTATATTCGCTAAAGAAAGTGCAATTTTTACTTATTTAAAAGTAACAGGAGTATATTTAATTATAGTAGCAGTATATCCATTAATAGAATATATTAAAAATTATAAAAAATAACAAAAAAGTATACTCTTTGTTATTTTTTTGTGCTATAATATCTCGGTATGAAAAAAAAGAGGTGTAAACATGGAAATAAGAAATATTGCTATTATAGCGCACGTTGACCATGGAAAAACAACATTAGTAGATCAATTGTTAAGAAAAAGTGGAACATTTAGAGATAATGAAGTAGTTAATGATAGAGCTATGGATTCTAATGATATTGAAAGAGAAAGAGGAATAACAATATTAGCTAAAACTACTGCTATTAATTATAAAGATTACAAAATAAATATTCTAGATACTCCAGGACACGCAGATTTTGGTGGAGAAGTAGAAAGAATTATGAATATGGTTGATGGGGTATTATTAGTAGTAGATGCCTACGAAGGAACTATGCCACAAACAAGATTTGTTTTAAAAAAAGCATTAGATGCTGGTGTAAAACCAATAGTTGTAATTAATAAAATAGATAAACCAACAGCAAGAATAAACGAAGTAATAGATGAAGTAATAGATTTATTTATCGAATTAGGAGCAGATGACTCACAATTAGACTTTAAAACAGCTTACGTATCAGCATTAAATGGAACGTGTAGTTTAGAACCTAGTATAGAGTCTCAAAAAGAAGATTATAGTCCATTATTAGATCTAATAATAGATGAAATACCTGCACCAGAAGTAAATATAGAGGGAAAATTACAATTTCAACCAGCACTATTAGATTATAATGATTTTGTAGGAAGAATAGGTATAGGAAGAATAAAATCAGGAACAATTCACGAAAATGAAATGGTTAGTTGTGTAAGACTAGATGGAACTATTAAACAATTTAGAATACAAAAATTATTTGGATTCTTGGGCCTAAAAAGAATTGAAATTAAAGAAGCAAGTGCAGGAGATATCGTAGCAATAGCAGGACTTTCTGATATATCAGTAGGGGAAACAATATGTAACATAGGTAGTGAAGAAGCATTACCAATATTAAGAATAGACGAACCTACATTAAAAATGACATTTATGACAAGCGATAGTCCATTTGTAGGAAAAGAAGGAAAGTTAGTAACTGCAAGCAAAATAAGTGAAAGATTATTTAGAGAAACCCAGAGAGACGTAAGTTTAAAAGTAGAACAATCAGGTAACGATTCTTGGACAGTATCAGGAAGAGGAGAATTACATTTATCTATTTTAATTGAAAACATGAGAAGAGAAGGATTTGAATTACAAGTATCTCGCCCTGAAGTAATAACAAAAGAAATAAATGGAGTGCTTTGTGAACCATATGAAGATGTTCAAATAGAAGTACCAGAAGAAAGCATGGGAAATATTATTGAAGCATTAGGTTTAAGAGGAGCAGTAATGCAAAATATGTCTACAATAAATAACTTAACAAGATTAAATTATGTAATACCATCTAGAGGATTAATTGGATTTATGACAGACTTTATGACTATGACTAAAGGATATGGAATAATAAATCATACGTTTAAAGATTATGAAAAAGTTGAAAACTTAACAGTTGGAGAAAGAAAATTAGGAGTCCTAGTATCAATGGAAAATGGAAAAACAACAGCATATGCTATAGGAAATCTTGAAGATAGAGGTATAATGTTTATAGAACCAGGAACGGATGTATATGAAGGTATGATAGTTGGCGAATGTAATAGAGAAAATGATTTAGCAGTAAATGTTGTAAGAGGAAAACAATTAACAAATACAAGAGCAGCAGGTTCAGATCATACAGTAGTATTAAAAAGACCAAGACCAATAACTCTAGAATATGCTTTAGAATATATAAATTCAGATGAACTAGTAGAAGTAACACCTAATAGTATAAGACTAAGAAAAAAGATATTAAATACTGAATTAAGAAAAAAAGCTGATAGTAAAAAGAATAATTAAAAAGATAGATTTCTATCTTTTTTTGTGTAAACTAATAAAAAATATATAAAAAAATAAAAAAATATGATAAAATGATTATATATAGCTTTTAACATAGGTAGGTGATTATATGAATAATACCGTATTAATGATTATTACAACGATTATAGTTGCTATAATATTAGTGGCAATTACCTTTTTTTCATTAAGAAAAAAAGAAAGCAAGAAGTTTAAAAAGGAAATTAATGATTTAGATATTGAAAAAAATCAATTAATAAATGTTGAAATTCTATCAGAAATGACTAAAGTAAAAGAATTAGTAAAAACAGATAATTTGCAACATAAATTAGATGAATGGAACAAAACATTTGATTATATTAAAGAAGAAATGTTACCTCAAATTACAGAAGATATAACTAATGTGGACTTTTTAGTAGATAAGCACGACTTTAAAAATGCAGTAAAAAAAATGACTAATATAGAACTAGAAATAGATAGACTTAAGAAAAAAAGTAATAAACTAATTAATGAAATAAAATTAATAACAAACAGTGAAGAAAGAAATAGAGCATTAATTACCAAATTAAAAGTATTATATAGAGAATTACAAGCTAAATTTGAAAGAAGCTTAAAAGAATATAATGAAGTTGAAGATTCTATAAGAAAAGAATTTAGTAAAATTGAAAAAAAATTCCAAAAATTTGAAGATGCAATGGATAACAATGATTATGTAGAAGTAGAAAAAATAGTTATTGTAATTGAAGCTGAAATAAACAATTTAAAAGAAATACTTGAGAAAGTACCAAATATAATTCTTTCAGCAAATATTTTAATCCCAGGAAAAATTGAAGAAGCAAAAACTCATTATTCAAGAATGATAAGAGATGGTTATCCACTTGATTATTTAAATGTTGAATATAATCTAGATGAAATAGATAGTAAAACAAAAGAAATAATGAAGAAAACAAAAAAACTAGATATAAATCTTGAAGAAACAAGTATTGAATTAAAAACAATGTTAGATTATTTTAATGAGTTATTTAAAGATTTTGATAAAGAAAAAGAATGTAAAGATACATTTAAAGAAGGATGTAAAAAATTTAGAATAAAATTAGAAAAAGTTAATAAAGTAGTATATGACATATATGTACAAATAGACGATATAAAAGTAACCTATGATTTAACAGAAAAAGAAATAAATAGATTCAGTGATTTAAACAAAAATCTTGAAATAATTAATGAAGATTTTAAAAGACTATTGGAAGAAAGCAAAACAAAAAATTATGCTTATTCAAAATTAAATGATGAATTAGATGGATTAGTATTAAAATTATCTAGACTACAAGATGATTTAGACTTTGAGTTAAGGTCTATAACAAGCATGAAAGATGACGAATATAGAGCTAAAGAGCAATTAAAAACAATACAAAACTTATTAAAAGAAGCAAAATATAAATTAGATGATTACAAATTACCAGTAATACCAAGTAATTATTTTATAGAATTAAAAGAAGCTCAAGATGCAATAAAAGAAATAGCAAAAGAATTAGAAAAAAAGCCAATAGTAATAAAAATATTAAATATAAGAGTAGATACAGCAAGGGATTTAGTATTTAAAATATATAATAAAACAAATGACATGATAAAATCATCAATGATGAGTGAGAAAATGATTATTTATGGAAATAGATATAGAAGCACTTATCCAGAAGTAGAACAAAATTTAGAATTGGCAACAACATTATTTTATAAAGGACAATATGATAAATCATTAAATTTATCACTTGAATCCATAGAAAAAATAGAAGGAAATAAACATAATAAAAGTAAATAACATATTTACTTTTTATTAGATTTGTGTTAGTCTTTAAATATAGAGTAAAGAGGAGGAAATTATGAGTTTTATAAATTTTTTAATGAATTATTACATATACATATTAGTTGTAATAGTTATACTAATTATAGGGGTAATAGGCTTTATAGTTGATTCTAAAAACAAAAGCAAAAAAGCAAAAAGCGTAGAGGTAAAACAAGAAAATATGCAGAATAATAATGGACCAGTTGTAGCAAGCAATAATTCTAATATGGTAAGCCAACCTACAATAGATCCACTAACTGCGATGCCTGAGCCAGAAACTAATGTTCAAGTAGATCCATTAGCAAAAATTGAACCACAACTAGAAAATAATAATCAATTAGATAGCATAGCTTCAATGCAACCACAACCAATAGTACCACCTCAAGAACCAGTTGCTCCAGTAGCACCACAACCAGTGGTAACACCACAAATAGATCCAATGATGGCAGTATCACCACAAGAACCAGTTACTCCAGTAGAGCCACAGCCAGTGGTAACACCACAAATAGATCCAATGATGGCAGTACCACCTCAAGAACCAGTTGCTCAAGTAGCACCACAGCCAGTGTTAACGCCACAAATAGATCCAATGATGGCAGTACCACCTCAAGAACCAGTTGCTCCAGTAGCACCACAGCCAGTGGTAACACCACAAATAGATCCAATGATGGCAGTACCACCACAAGAACCAGTTGCTCCAGTAGCACCACAGCCAGTGGTAACACCGCAAATAGATCCAATGATGGCAGTACCACCTCAAGAACCAGCTACTACAGTACAACCTGGACAAGTAACAACAAGTAATGGTAATCAAGCATTTGATGTTTCAAATATGTTTTCAAATAATAATAATTAATAGATATATAATGCTATTATAGAAAGGATTAATATGAATGATAATAATATAAATAATAATTCAGAAAATCCCAATACAACTAATGTCTACCATGCAACAACAAATTTAAATACAGCAATAGAAAATCCCCAAATAAATATGGGAAGTGCGACAGGGGTTAATATTGAGGATAATAACGTTAATAGTAATCAAAATGAACAGAATAATTTTATATTAAATGCACCTAATCAAAATATACAAACAAATCAAATAAGTAATAATTTCATAGATAATCAATCTAAAATAGAAAATAATACTAATTTGGGACAACAAACACCAAATTTTAGTGATTATAGTAGTGAATATGAAACAAGCTTTTATGATACAAGTGATAATAATCAATATTATTCATATGAACCTATTTTACAAGAAAAAAAGAATAATGCTAATAAAAAATTAAACATTATTCAAACAAAAGAAGCTAAATTAATGGTATTTATAATATTAATTCTTATTATATTCCTATTAATAATACCATATATATATGATTTCTTTTTAGGTTTATAAAATAATACTTAATTTAATAATTTCATTGAAATCATCGTCGATAGCGGCGATGTTTTTATGTGTAATTCCACATTTAGAACATTTATAAATTATTTTATAAGTATCTTTAAATTTTTCAATACCAATTGGAATTAAAAGACCTTTACATTCATTTTTCCTATCACCTGGCATAATATCCACATGTTTAGAATACAAACAATATGGACAATGATCTCTAGCAGAATATTTTAATTTGTTAACATGTCTATGACAATTATCACAAATAAAACCTTCATCAATCATATTAAATCTTTTCATAAAATCACCATAAAAATTATATCATAACAAATCATAAAAACCAAATAACAACATATAATTAGATGGTGAAAAATATGAAAAAGAAACAAAATAATAAAAGTATTATTAATTTTTTTAACAAACTATTATTATGTACAATATTTTTTTTAATAGCAGGTATAGTATCAAAAAGTAATTATAATTACAAAGAAATGATTAAAACATATTTATATAATAACAACATAAATTTTTCTAAAGTAAGAAATATATATAATAAGTATTTAGGTGGAATAACAAGCATAAAAGAAAAAGAAAATATGCAAGTATTTAACGAAAAAATAAACTATACAAATATATCTTCATATGAAGAAGGAGCTAAATTAGAAGTATCAAATAATTATTTAGTTCCAAATCAAGAAAAAGGAATAGTAATTTATATTGGAAAAAAAGATCAATATAATAACACAGTAGTAATAGAAAATGAACAAGGAATAGATATATTATATGGTAATATATGTAATAGTAATTTAAAGTTATATGACAATATAGAAAAAAACGATTTAATAGGAGAATCATGCAATAATTATATATATGTAGTATATAAAAAAGGAGATACAATATTAGATTATAAAAATTATTTATCCTAAGTTAATACTATTTACAAAGAATAATTATAAATATATAATTATTAAAGAGGTAAAATATGAATTATATAGATGATTTTATAAAGTATTTAAAAGTAATTAAAAAGGATTCTGAATATACATTAGTCAATTATAAAAAAGACATAGAAGAATTATATGATTTTTATACTGATTTAATAAATATAGATGAAGTAATAGTAAGAGAATATTTAGAATACTTATATTCCAAAGGATTAAATAGAAATAGTATATCGAGAAAATTAAGTTCTATTAGAAGCTTCTATAATTATTTATTAAAGGAAAATATTATTAAAGTAAATTATTTTAAAGAAATATCTAACCCCAAAAAGAACAAATCATTACCTAAATATGCTAAAGATAATGATTTAGAAAAAATGTTCAATTCATTTAATAAAGAAAAACCACTTGAACAAAGAAATTTATTAATATTAGAAATGTTATATGCAACTGGGATTAGGGTAAGTGAACTAGTTAATATAAAAATAAATGATATAGATAAATTTAATAATAGTATCAAAATATTAGGAAAAGGTTCTAAAGAAAGAATAGTATTCTATGGATCGTTCTGCGAAGACATATTAGAATTATATTTAAAAGAGGGAAGAAGAGAATTACTAAAAAATAAAACAAATGACTATTTATTTATTAACAAAAATGGTAATCAATTATCAGATAGATACATAAGAAAAATGATTGATAATGTAGTAAGAAAATGTGAAATAGATTATCATATATCACCACATACATTAAGACATACATTTGCAACAGACATGCTAAATAGTGGAGCAGATTTAATAAGTGTAAAAGAGTTATTAGGACATAGTACACTAGATACAACAAGTATTTATACACATGTATCAAATGAACAAATAAAAAAAGTATATGATTTTGCTCACCCAAGAGCAAAGAAGTAAGGAGTAATTATGCAAGGAGAATTAAATTTTTATTACGGACCAATGGGTTGCGGTAAAACAAGAGAATTATTAAAAATATTACACAGTAAAAAAGAAGATGGTTTTTATGTGGGATTATTAAAACCTAAAGTAGATAAAAAAGGAGAAGACCATATTGTATCAAGAGATAACAATAGATACAAAGTTGATTTTTTAGTAGATAAAGAAGATAATATTTATATGGAAGTATGTAAATATTTAATTGATAATAATTTAGATTTTTTATTAGTAGACGAGGCTCAATTTTTAAGTACTAAACAAGTAGATGAATTATCAGATATAGTAGATATTTTAAATATAACAGTAATATGCTACGGACTGAAAGCAGATTTTAAAGGAGAATTATTTGAAGGATCAAAAAGATTAATAGAAATATCAGATAATCTAATAGAAATAGAAAGACAATGTAGCTGTGGAAGAAAAAAAATATATAATATGAGATTAGAAAATAATATTCCTGTCTTTGATGGAAATCAAATAATGATAGATGGAGTAGAAGCAACATATGAAGCAAAATGTAGAAACTGTTATAAAAAATTAAAGAAAAAGTATAATAAATAGAAAAATATCTAAAATAAATATTGACTTAAATAAATATTTTTGATATATTATTAACGTTCATAAATTTAAGTTTTGTCTTAGGACAAGACTTATATTTAAAAGATAAAATGATACACCTGGATATGTGTATGAAAGGAGGAGCAAAATGGCAACAATTAATCAAAGATTAAGAGGAAAAGGAAAGAAAATAAAAAAGAGTAAATCACCAGCATTACAAACAAGATTAGATACTGTAAATAATAAAACAGTAAATCAAAATTCACCTCAAAAAAGAGGAGTTTGTGTACGTGTTGGAACAATGACACCAAAGAAACCTAACTCAGCATTACGTAAATATGCCCGTGTTAGATTATCAAATGGTATGGAAGTTACTTGTTATATTCCTGGAATAGGACACAATTTACAAGAACACTCAGTTGTTTTAGTAAGAGGAGGTCGTGTTAAAGACTTAATCGGTGTTCGTTATCACATTATTCGTGGAACAATGGATACAGCAGGAGTACAAGACAGGAAACAAGGCCGTTCTAAATACGGAGCTAAGAAAGAAAAGTAATTAGTTATAAATAAATTTTTGAGAGGAGGATTAATATGCGTAAAAGACGTGCAACAAAAAGAGATGTATTACCAGATGCGCTATACAAATCAAAAGTTGTAACTAAGTTAATCAATCAAGTTATGAATGATGGAAAAAAAGGAACAGCACAAAAGATAGTATATGATGCATTTGAAATGATAAAAGAAAAAACAAAAGAAGAACCAATGACTATATTTGAAAAAGCCATGGAAAATATTAAACCAGCTCTAGAAGTAAAATCTAGAAGAGTTGGTGGAGCTAACTATCAAGTACCAGTTGAAGTAAAAGCAGAACGTGCTCAAGCATTAGCTTTTCGTTGGTTAGCTCAATATGCTAGATTAAGAAGTGGGCATTCAATGGCTGAAAATCTAGCTAATGAAATAATTGATGCCGCAAATGGAATAGGAGCATCAGTTAAGAAAAAAGAAGATACACACAAAATGGCAGAAGCTAATAAAGCATTTGCACATTATAGATGGTAAAATAGAAAGGAATAAAATTATGGCAAGGCAAACATCGTTACAACAAACACGTAACATAGGAATAATGGCCCACATAGATGCTGGTAAAACAACTTGTACTGAGCGTGTTCTATACCATACAGGAAAAATCCATAAAATTGGTGAAACTCACGATGGCGAATCACAAATGGACTGGATGGAAAAAGAACAAGAAAGAGGTATCACAATAACAAGTGCTGCAACTACAGCATTCTGGAAAGGCTATAGATTTAATATAATAGATACTCCAGGACACGTAGACTTTACAATTGAAGTTCAACGTAGCTTAAGAGTATTAGACGGAGCAATTCTTCTACTAGATTCACAAGCTGGTGTTGAGCCACAAAGTGAAACAGTATGGAGACAAGCAAATGAATACAATGTACCAAGAATTATCTTCTCAAACAAAATGGATAAGATGGGTGCTGACTTCTATATGAGTTTGGCAAGCGTTAAAGACAGACTTGGTGCAAAAACGGCGGCAATCGAATTACCAATTGGAGCAGAAGACACATTTAATGGTGTAATTGATCTAGTAACAATGAAAGCATATGAATTTGATGGTAAAGAAGACGAAAACGCTAAAGAAATTGAAATACCTGCAGATTTAAAAGATAAAGCAGAAGAGTATAGAAATATCCTAATAGAAGCAGCAGCAGATTATGATGAAGAATTAATGATGAAATACCTAGATGGAGAAGAAATATCTGTTGATTTATTGAAGAAAGCAATAAGAAAAGGAACACTTTCTGCTGAATTCTTCCCATTCATGTGTGGAACAGCATTAGGTAATATGGGAATTAAGCCACTACTAGATGCAGTAATCGATTATTTACCAGCACCAACAGATGTTGAAGCAATTGAATGTACAGATGATAAGGGTAATGTTGTATTAAGACATCCATCTGATTCTGAACCATTTACAGCATTAGCTTTCAAAGTTATGACAGACCCATTTGTTGGTAAATTAACATTCTTTAGAGTATATTCTGGAACACTAAAGAGTGGAAGTTATGTATTAAACTCAACAAAGGGTGAAAAAGAAAGAGTTGGAAGAATATTACAAATGCATGCTAATCACAGAGAAGAAATCAGTGAAGTGTATGCAGGTGATATTGGAGCTATAGTTGGACTTAAAAATACAACAACAGCTGATACATTATGTGATGAAAAGAAACCATGCATAATGAAAGGAATGGAATTCCCAGCACCAGTTATAACACAAGCTCTAGAACCAAAATCAAAAGCAGACCAAGATAAAATGGCAATTGCTTTATCAAAATTAGCAGAAGAAGATCCAACATTTAGATGGAATACTGATGCTGAAACAGGACAAACTGTTGTATCTGGAATGGGTGAATTACACTTAGATATTCAAGTTGATAGATTAAGAAGAGAATTTGGTGTAGAAGCAACTGTAGGAGCACCACAAGTTGCATACCGTGAAACAATTACCCAAGAAGCAGAATGTGAAGGAAAACACATTAAACAATCTGGTGGACGTGGACAATATGGTCACGTTTGGGTTAGATTTACACCTAATCCAGATAAAGGATATGAATTTGTCGATAACATTGTTGGTGGTGTAGTACCAAGAGAATATATAGGAGTTGTTGACAAAGGATTACAAGAAGCAATGCAAACAGGTGTTTTAGCAGGATATCCAATGGTAGATGTTAAAGCAACACTATTTGATGGAAGCTATCATGATGTTGACTCATCAGAAATGGCATTTAAAGTTGCAGCTTCATTAGCATTAAAAGAAGCAAAAAATAAATGTAAACCAGTACTTTTAGAGCCAATTATGAAAGTAGTAGTAATTGCTCCAGATGAATACACAGGAGGTGTTATAGGAGATATAACATCAAGACGTGGAAAACCATTAGGACAAGAGTCTCGTGGTAATGCAATAGCATTTACTGCAATGGTTCCATTAGCAGAAATGTTTGGTTACGCTACAAGCTTACGTTCAAATACACAAGGACGTGGTAACTTTACAATGACATTAGATCATTATGAAGAAGTACCAAAATCTATTTCTGAAGAAATAATCAAAAAAAATGGAGGAAATTAGAGATATTACTTGATTAATTTCCAAAATTTGATAAAATAATAAATGTATATTAAAGAAAGAGAGGAAAATTAAAATGGCAAAAGAAAAATTTGATCGTTCAAAACCACATGTTAATATTGGTACAATTGGACACGTAGACCATGGTAAAACTACTTTAACAGCAGCTATTACTAAGGTACTATCTGAAAAAGGATATGCACAATTTGAAGACTATGCTGATATCGATAAAGCTCCTGAAGAAAGAGAAAGAGGTATCACAATTAATACAGCTCACGTTGAGTATCAAACAGACGCTCGTCACTATGCTCACGTAGACTGTCCAGGACACGCTGACTATGTAAAAAATATGATTACTGGTGCAGCTCAAATGGATGGAGCAATTCTAGTAATTGCAGCTACTGACGGACCAATGGCTCAAACAAGAGAACACATCTTACTTGCTCGTCAAGTTGGTGTACCTAAAATGGTTGTATTTTTAAACAAATGTGACATGGTTGACGACGAAGAATTATTAGACCTAGTAGAAATGGAAGTTCGTGAATTATTAAACGAATATGGATACGATGGAGATAATACTCCAATTATTAGAGGATCTGCATTAAAAGCTCTTGAAGGAGATGCAAAGTATGTAGAATCAATTAATGAATTAATGAAAGCTGTCGACGAATGGATTCCAACTCCAGAAAGAGATGTTGACAAACCATTCTTAATGTCAATAGAAGACGTATTTACAATTACAGGTCGTGGAACAGTTGTTACTGGTCGTGTTGAAAGAGGACAATTAAAATTAAACGATGAAGTTGAAATCGTTGGTTTAAGAGATACAAAGAAAACAGTTGTTACTGGTATTGAAATGTTTAGAAAAACATTAGACTATGCTGAAGCTGGAGACAATGCTGGTGTATTATTACGTGGTATTTCAAGAGAAGACGTTGAAAGAGGTCAAGTTCTTGCAAAACCAGGAAGCGTTCATCCACATAAGAAATTTAAAGCAAGTGTTTATGTTTTATCTAAAGAAGAAGGTGGAAGACATACACCATTCTTCTCAAACTACAGACCACAATTCTATTTCAGAACTACAGATGTTACTGGTGTAATCCAATTACCAGAAGGTACAGAAATGGTTATGCCTGGTGATAACGTAGAAATGACTGTAGAATTAATCGCTCCAGTTGCTATCGAACAAGGAACTAAGTTCTCAATTCGTGAAGGTGGACGTACAGTTGGTGCTGGAAACGTTTCAGAAATTATTGAATAATTAATTAGAGAATCAAATGATTCTCTTTTTTTTATTTAAAAAATATTGTATAATTATTAACAGGGAAGTGATATCATGTTCGTAGATGAAGTAATAATAGAATTAACAGCAGGTCGCGGCGGAGATGGATGTATGGCCTTTAGAAGAGAAAAATATATACCAATGGGAGGACCATTCGGTGGATCTGGTGGAAAAGGTGGAGATATTATATTTAAAGCAGATGAAGGCCTAAGAACATTAATAGATTTAAGATATCAGAAACACATTAAAGCTAATCCAGGTAAAAATGGAGAAGGAAAAAACAAAAATGGAAGTAATGCAGAAAATACAATAATAAAAGTTCCATTAGGTACTACAGTAAAAGATAATGAAACAGGAGTAGTAATTGCTGATTTAATAAAAAATAATGATGAAGTAATAGTAGCATATGGCGGAAGAGGTGGAAGAGGTAATGTATCACTTGCTACAAGATCAAATCCTTGCCCATCTTATTGTGAAAATGGCGAA
The DNA here is from genome assembly GCA_017432825.1 of Bacilli bacterium. Taxonomy (GTDB): domain Bacteria; phylum Bacillota_I; class Bacilli_A; order RF39; family UBA660; genus RUG11198. The sequence goes on along the minus strand of JAFRIJ010000008.1, from coordinate 18,092 downwards.
CCAGGTGAGAACAGAAAAATAAAAGTTGAGCTTAGAATGTTAGCTGATGTAGGATTAGTAGGTTTACCTAGTGTAGGGAAATCCACTATATTATCAATGATAACAAATGCTAATCCTAAAATAGCTTCATATCATTTCACAACACTATCCCCAAATTTAGGTGTAGTAACAACAAAAGATAACTATTCTTATACAGTAGCAGACTTGCCAGGATTAATAGAAGGAGCATCTGATGGTTTAGGGTTAGGGCATAAGTTTTTAAAACATATAGAGAGAACCAAAATCATAGCACATATTATTGATATGTCAGGCATAGAAGGAAGAAATCCTTATGAAGATTACCTAACAATAAGAGATGAATTAAAAAAATTTAGTCCAAAACTAACAGAAAAAGAAGAAATAATTGTTGCAAATAAAATGGACATACCTTCTTCTATAGATAATTTAAAACTATTTAAAGAAAAAGTAAAAAAACCAATATATGAAATATCTGCAATAAATAATAAAGGTTTAGATAATTTAATAAATGCTATGGAAGAACTAGTTAAAAATACTAAAGATGAATTATTATATGATTTAGACAATCAAGAAAGTCATGTACTATATAAATTTAAAACAGAAAAACCATTTACCATTTTAAAAGATAAAGATGTATACATAATAAAAGGTGAACAAGTAGAAAAATTATTTAAAATGACAAACTTTAATACCGAAGAATCATATGTAAGATTTTCTAATAAACTAAGAAGAATGGGAATAGATGAAGAATTAGAAAAGATGGGTATTAATGAAGGAGATATCGTAAGAATATTAGATTATGAATTTGAATGGACAAAATAAAAAGAATTAAATATTATTTAATTCTTTTTATTTATTAAAATATTAACTAGCTCCTGATAGCTTGCATTATTATATAAAATATTATAAATAGTATTACATATAACAAATTTATTTATATTATCACCTAGTAACTTTTTTATTCCCTCTATACTAGCTAACCCCTCAATAGTAGTTTCTTCAATATATTTATCAATTTCTTCTTTAGAACTATTTTTACCAATTAATACACCAAAAGAATAATTTCTTGATTTAGAAGAAGTGCAAGTCATCATAATATCATCAATACCAGCATAACTCATAATAGTTTTATCATTTCCTCCAACAAACTTAATAATATCCATTATTTCATATACAGCATCTGTTAAAAACAAAAATCTAGATGATTCAGGATAATTAGCACCATCTAAAATACCATGCCCTATAGCCATTACATTTTTAATAGCGCCACATAATTGCACACCAATAATATCATCATAATACTGTATTTTTAAATATTTATTATCAAAATAATGCTTAATTCTATCTTTTAACACATTAGAATTAGTTCCTAAAGTAAGACCAAGTATCTTTTTATCTTTCATATCCACTGCAAAAGAACCACCAGAAATAGCACCAATATTATCACATTTAATATATTTATGAACTATGTCACTTGAAAGCATTCCAATTTCAGTATCTATTCCCTTAGTAGCAATTAGAATGTCTTGATTAGTATAATAATTACTTAATTCTTTAACAGTATCTTCAAAATATTTAACAGGAACCGCTATAACAATTAAAGCATCTTTATCAAGTGATTCTACCATATTAGTGGTAAAAAAAACACCAGAAAGTTCTTTCTTTAATGTATCGAATCGATCATCAAATTTATTCCACATCTTAATTTTACAATTATTTTCTTTAAACATATAAGCAAGAGCAGTACCAAAAGCACCGCAACCTAAGATAGTAACATTCATTATATAACCTCCAACTTGTCATCAATCTTAATCTTAAAAAAATTACTAGGTGTTTCATATACTTTATAAACACCCTTTTTAGGTAATATAATTTTATTTTTCTTTAAATTATTAAAATAATAAAGTATTCTATTATCTTTATTACACATAATTACATCAATATTTTTATACATAAAGAAAGTATGAATACTATTACATTTATTAAACAAAAGAGCTTTATCAATATTTTTACAAAACATAAATCCCTTTAATCTGCTGTAAAATGAAGAACATTCTTTTAATGAAATTTCTTTATCTTTATACTTTAACTTCACTATATCACCATAATAAGTATATATTATTTTTTAATCATATGTCAACCTAAAAAATACTATAGCATTAAATAATAAAATATGTTAAAATTAATTAAAGGTGATAAAATGAATAACAAAGGATTTACACTAGTAGAATTATTAGCAACTATAGTAATATTAGGAGTAATAATGGGAATAGCCTCATATGGTGTAATAACTGCTATAAATAATTCTAAAATAAAAAGTGAAAGACTTTTTACAGAAAAAATAGGAGATGCAATTCAAGGATATTTATCCTATAGTGCATCAAAGGAATTAACAGAAATAGAATCAACATATACATTTACCAAATGTACCAAACTAAAAAGTAACGGTGAATGCGAAGAAGAAAAAAATGTAAATGCTAAAGAATTAAAAGAAATTACTGAAGGCAATACATATAATGATGTAGTATTATCAAAAATAACAAATAACAGTTTAAAAACATTAAATAAAAATGATTTAATAAATCCCAAAACAAAAATGAATTGCGTAGAAGGTAAAGATCCAACAATAAGAGTATTTAAAGACAGTGATTACGTATACTACTATTATTTAGATTTAAGTGGTGACAAGACATCTTGTGAAATATCTGACGAAAATGCTATTGTAACAAATATTCCTAAAGGATTATGTACAGTATTAAGTGGAACATACGATAATGAAAAAGGATGTAAGTTAAATGAAACATAAAAAAATATATTTAACGACGATAATTACTTTATTAATTGATATAATATCCAAAGTTATTATTACAAATACTTTAACATTAAAAGAAAGCATAAAAATAATAAATAAATTCTTTTATATAACATATACCAAAAACACAGGAGTAGCCTTCAGTTTATTAGAAGGCAGTAAAATATTTATAATAATAGCAACAATTATTATTCTAATTGTATTAATAAAATATTTAAATAATAAGTATGTAAATAGATTAGAACAAATATCATATGGATTAATAATAGGTGGCGCCTTAGGGAACTTAATTGATAGAATAATATATGGATATGTAATAGATTTTTTAGATTTTAAAATATTTAATTATAATTATCCAATATTTAATTTAGCTGATTCTGCTATAGTAATAGGAGTAATTATTTTAATTATAACAAGCTTCAAAAGAAAGTAGTGATACCATGAAATTAATAGCAAATACTAAAGAAAGAATAGATAAATACATAATGGATAATACAGACATATCTAGAAGTAAAATTCAAAGAATGATAAAATCAAATAATATCTTAGTAAATAATAAGAACATAAAAAATAGTTATATATTAAATATTAATGATGAAATAACAATTAACGATGATTATAGTGAAGATATAACTATAGAAAAAGAAAACATTCCATTAGATATAGTATATGAAGATGATTATTTGTTAGTAATAAATAAACCAAGTGGAATGGTAGTACATCCAGCTCCAGGCAATTATCATAATACACTAGTAAATGCTCTAATGTATCATTGCAATAATTTGAGTAGTATAAATGGAGAAATAAGGCCAGGTATAGTTCATAGAATAGATGCAGATACTTCAGGACTTTTATTAGTAGCAAAAAATGATAAGGTACATGCTGACTTAGCAGAGCAAATAAAGAATAAAACTGTTTTAAGAAAGTATATAGCACTAGTTAGTGGAGTAATATACGAAGATACAGCAACAATAGATGCACCTATTGGAAGAGATGAAAAAAATAGAAAGAAAATGTCTGTAACGGATAAAAATTCCAAGAAGGCAATAACCAATATTAAAGTTTTAGAACGATATAAGAATGCAACTTTAATAGAATGTATTCTAGAAACGGGAAGAACACATCAAATAAGAGTACACCTAAAATATATTAATCATCCTATAATAAATGATCCAATATATGGAACAAACAAAGATGATAAACTATTTGGTCAAATGTTACATGCCAAAACAATAGGCTTTATTCATCCTATAACAAAAGAGTATTTGGAATTTAATATAGATGTACCAGAAGAATTTAAAAAAATACAAGAAAAATACAAAAATGAAAAATAGAAGCGTAACAATGTTACGCTTTATTTAATATAAAAATACTAATTGATAGTATAGTAGCAAATAAATTCCAAATAATATAAGGAATTAATAATTTTTTAGATCTATCATCATACTTTCCTGATTCTAAATATAAATATAATGAAGAAATGAAGACAATTAAAGCATCACACAAAGCTAAAAAATTATTTTTAATAACAAAAAAACACAAAGTATATAACTGATTAGATAAATAATTAACTAATAAAGAAATTTTATAATTAGAATCAATATTATCTTTATATGAAATAATATAAATTGATGCTGCTATAAGAATATATAATATAGTCCATACAATCGGAAATAATATACTAGGTGGAGCAAAAAAAGGTAAGTTTAAACTCTTATAATAATTTGTATCTACTTTAAAAATAATACTAGAAATAAACCATGGTAAAAGACAAATAAAATATCTAATTATTTTTTTATATTTCATAATTCACCTCTTTATTTATTTTATTATTTTTAGTATAATATTATACATATGAAAGAAGGTAAATTGCATGAATGAGATAAAAATTAATAGCAATGATGTATTAATAATGAATTTAGTGCATTACTTTATCAAAGAAAAAAATTATAATCCAGTAATACTTCATGGAATAAATGATGAAATATGGCTAGAAAATTTAGACAATGATTACAAAATAATAAGAATAGTAAGTCACTATATTCATAATGATGAACAATTAAACTTTGATAGATTTAAACTAAAAAAAATATTAGATAATCTAAAGAAAAAAACATTTACCTTTGATATGCCAATACTAAGTATATATACAAGCTTAGGAGAAAATGTTAATTTACCTGAAAAAAAAGATAATATCTACAGTATAGTAGTATCAAACAATAGTGAAATTAAAAACAAGGGATTAATAGAAGTATTTCCAGATATTGTTGAAAAGACTACTCATAAAGAAGAAGGATTAGATTTAATAGTAAAAATAAGTGATGATATTAATAAAGAATCATTTGAAAAGTCAAAAAAAATAGAAAAGATATTTTCTATAAAAAAACCAGTAATTACTTATTTATTAATTGGAATATGTATACTTATGTTTATAATAACTTATTTATTTCAAAGAGAAGATATTTTCATACTAGGTGGAAATATTAAAGATTTAACAAGAAACGGAGAATATTACAGATTATTGACTTGTATATTTTTACACGGAGGAATAATACATATAACATGTAATATGTATTCACTTTATATAATAGGAACTCAATTAGAAAGTTTTTTTGGTAAAATTAGATATCTAATAATATTTCTATTAAGTGGTATATGTGGAAGCGTATTATCATTAGCATTTAGTAATAGTAATTCAATTAGCATTGGCGCTAGTGGGGCGATATTTGGATTACTAGGAGCCATATTATACTTTGGATATCACTATAGAGTATATTTAGGAAATGTCTTAAAAAATCAAATAATTCCCATTATACTACTAAATCTTGGGATAGGTTTTATAGTAAGTGGAATAGATAACTTTGCTCATATAGGAGGTTTAATAGGAGGAATTTTTACCACAATGGCATGTGGAATTCCTGGAAAAGAAATAAAAAAAGATAGAATTAATGGCTTAATACTATTAACGATATATCTATCATTTATTATTTATCTTGCATTTGTAAAATAAAAGTAATTACAAAAAGTAATTACTTTTTTTATACAAAAAAAGTTGGAGATTCATCATAAGCATCATAATCTACATAACTAGTCTTATTTGGAATATTTGTATTATTACTGTTAATAGATTTTTTACTATCAGTCTCATCTTTAAAAATTGATGCAATTTTAATCATAGAACGCATATTGTTCATAACAGGCTTTACTTGTTTGACTATAGGAATAGTTTGATTAATAACACCTAATGTCTTAGAAGTATTATTAATAAGTCCACTCCAATTATAATTTTTAAAACTTCCAAATAATGATCCTATCTTAGAAAAAAAATTATTTCTACCAACAAAACCAGCAGTTCCACGCATCATCATTGGATTGTATGCGCTATAAAATCTAGGAATATAAAATGGTTGATTATACATTCCAAACCACCTCTTTACAATAATATATGCCTAATAATAAAAAAAGTTTAAAAAAACAAAAAAATATGATACAATAAATAATAGAGATATTATCATAAGGAGGAATATATATGGCAGGATCATTTAAAAAAATAATAGATGCATTAAATAAACCAATAGGTTCTAGTGGTGATAATTCAAAAAAATTGGCTGCTAATATGCAACTAAAAACTATGGAATTAACACCTGCAGATGCCATAAAGAACACTAAAAACATAAGATATAAATATAAAGCAAGAGAAAAAAGCGGAAAGATAGTAACATCTTCATTAGATGCTTTATCAAAGGTTGATGTCCATTCCTTCTTAATGAGTCAAGGATATGATGTAATTTCTATTGAAGAAGATCAATTGTTTAATAAACTTGGTTTAGCTCAATTAATGATAAAACCAATGAGTGATAAAGATTTAAGTTTTTTCTTAACACAACTATCGACTTATTTAAAAGCAGGTATACCATTAGTTGAATCAATATCAATACTAGCAAGACAATCGAAAAAGAAACAACATCAAAATTTATATAATAGACTAGTGTTTGAACTTACTAGTGGGGAAACATTAAGTGAAGCACTATCCAAACAAGGGAATATTTTTCCTAAACTATTAATAAATATGATAAAAACTTCTGAATTAACAGGTAATTTAACTGGCGTATTGGATGATATGTCTGATTATTATAAAACAGCATATGAAAATAGAAAACAAATAATAAGTGCTATGACATATCCAAGTGTAATATTCATAATAGCAATTGTTGTATTAGTTTACATAATGATATATGTTGTGCCACAATTTACAGATATGTATAGTCAAATAGGTTCTTCTTTACCACCAATAACAGTATTTATAGTAGGATTCAGTGATTTCTTAGCTACAAATCTAATATATGTAATATTAGTAATTATAGCTATAGCTGTAATATTAACAATAATGTATAAAAATATAACCGCCTTTAAAAGGATGGTGCAATGGACATTAATGCATATTCCAGTAGTAAAAAATATAATAATCTATAAAGAAGTAATAATGTTTACTAAAACATTTGCATCATTAATAAACTATGATGTATTTATTACTGATAGTATGGAAATATTAGGAAAAATAACAGACAATGAAATATATAAATTACTAATAAAAAATGCTGTAATTAATCTTAGCAATGGTGAAAGTGTTTCTTTAGCCTTCAAAGATAATTGGGCCTTTCCAATTATAGCATATGAAATGTTAGTAACAGGAGAAAGAACAGATAGATTAGGCTCAATGATGGCAAGAGTAGCAGAATATTATAATACTGAGCAGAAAAATCTAATTGCCCAATTAAAAAGTCTAATTGAACCAATAATGATAATCATGCTTGCATTCGTAGTAGGAATAGTATTACTAGCAGTAATAGTTCCAATGTTTAGTATGTATGGAGAAATAGTATAAAAAGGATGTGATAAAATGGAAACCTATTTTTTAATAATATTTTTTATATTAGGTTCAATAATGGGGTCATTTTATCATGTTGTAGCGACAAGATTATCCAATGACGAATCAATTATCTTTCCAGGTTCACATTGTACTAATTGTAATCATAAACTAAAATGGTACGAAAATATACCGATAATCTCATTTATAATTCAAAAAGGAAAATGTCGTAATTGTAACTCTAATATACCACTTAGTTGTTTAATAGTTGAAATAATAACAGGAGCATTATTTTCAGTATGTTTTCATAGCTTTAAACTATCTTTTGATTTAATAATTGCATTAATATTTGTATCTAGTTTGATTATTGTTATAGTAAGTGATATAGAATATATGATAATACTAGATGAAGTATTAGTTTTTTCAACATTATTAATAATAGTCTTGTATTTAATACACTATATATTCTTTATGGACTATAAAGAAGGACTAGTTGAATTAATGGTTAATCATGTATATCCTGGAATTGGAGCTTTTGCGACTATGTATGGATTAAAAATATTTGGAGATAAACTATTTAAAAAAGAATCATTAGGCGGTGGAGATATAAAATTAATGTTTTTATTTGGATTAGTAATAGGATATCCTTTATCACTATGTACAATCTTTTTAGCAACCTTTATAGCGTTTCCAATATCAATTTATATATTATTTTCGGATAAAGAAAATATTATCCCGTTTGGACCATTTTTAAGTATGTCGGCAATAATAATATTAATTTCTAAAATTGATATAAATTCTATACTAAACTTTTTAATTAAATAGTTATAACATTTTATTAACAAAAAAATATAATAATAGTGTAAATTTATTACAAAAATATCAAAAAATGATATAATACATAACAAGAGGTGATTTTGTGAGAGTAATCGTTACTGCAGGTGGAACTGGGGGTCACATATTTCCAGCCTTAGCCATTATAAATAAAATAAAAGAAGAAGAACCTAATAGTGAGTTTTTATATATTGGAACTCACAATAGAATGGAAAAAGATTTAATACCAGAATTAGGTATTCCATATAAAGAAATAGAAGTAACAGGATTTAAAAGAAAAATATCATTAGATAATATAAAAACACTAACAAATTTTTTAAATGCACGAAAAAAATGCAAAAAAATAATGAAAGAATTTAATCCTGATTTAGTTATTGGAACAGGTGGATATGTAACAGCACCTGTTATTTGGGCTGCAAAAAAAACAGGACATAAGACTTTTATTCATGAACAAAATTCAGTTGTAGGATTATCAAATCGATATTTAAGTAAATATGTAGATAAAATAGGTGTAAGTTTTGAATCAACTATAAATTTATTTCCCAAAGAAAAAGCCATATTAACAGGTAATCCGTGTGGTGAAAAAGCAATAAATACAAAAAAAATAAGCAAAAAAGAATTTGGATTAGAAGAAGATAAAAAGCTTGTATTAATTGTAATGGGAAGCTTAGGAAGCAAAACGATAAATGAAAAAATGTCTGAGTATATATATGGATTTAGAAATAAAAACTATCAAGTAGTATTTGTAACAGGAAATGACTACTATGATAAAATAAAAACCAAAATGTTTCCTGAAAATGTAAAGGTAGTGCCTTTCATAAAAGATATGCCAGGTTTAATGAAAAATACAGATTTAATAGTATCGAGAGCAGGAGCATCAACGATGAGTGAAATAATGGCACTAGGCATACCTACAATTTTTATACCAAGCCCTTATGTTACAAATAATCATCAATACAAAAATGCCATGGATTTAGTAAACAAAGATGCAGCATTAATAATTGAAGAAAAAAATCTTAATAAAAATAATTTAATAAGAACAATAGATGATATATTAGAAAACAAAGAAAAATATGATAAAATTAAAAGTAACTTGAGCAAATTAGGAATAAAAGACTCTTCAACTAGAATTTATAACATCTTAAAGGAAATGATATTAGATGACAGAAAATTTTATTAAAGAAAACAATATAAAATATATAAAAAATGCTAATTTAAAAAAACATAATACATACAGAATAAATGCAACATGTGATTATTTAATTTATCCAAAAGACAAATATGAATTATTAAAAATATTAAAGTATATTAAAAATAATGAATTAAAATATATGATACTAGGGAATGGAAGTAATATAATTTTATCTAAAAAACACTACGATGGAATAATTATAAAACTAGATAATCTAAACAACTTAGAAAGAAAAAGAAATATATTAACAATAGAGGCAGGATATTCTTTAATAAAATTAGCCATGGAAACTGCTATAATGGGGTTATCTGGTTTAGAATTTGCTGGTGGAATACCGGGAAATGTTGGAGCATCTATTGCAATGAACGCAGGAGCATATAATAACTCAATTTCTGAAGTTGTTGATTCAGTTGAAGTAATAACGGATAATTTTGAATTAAAAACACTTAAAGCAAATGAATTAGATTTTAAATATAGAGATTCTATTTTTAAACACAAGGAAAACTATATAATTGTATCCTGCAAATTAAAATTAAAACCAACCAAAAAAGAAAAAATAATTGATTTAATAAAAACAAGAAGTAAAAAGAGAAGGGAAACGCAACCATTAGACTATCCTTCTGCCGGATCAGTATTCCGTAATCCTGAAGGAATGCATTCTGGGGAATTAATTGAAAAATGCGGATTAAAAGGATATCAAATAGGTGGCGCTAAAGTAAGCGAAAAGCACGCTAATTTTATTATTAATTACAACAATGCAACAGGAGAAGATATAATAAAATTAATAGATTATATAAAAGAAAAAGTAAAGGAAAAATACAATATAGAATTAGTTTTAGAACAAATAATTGTGGATTAGGTGAGACTATGACCAAAAAAAGAAAAAAAAGAAGGAAACTAAAAATAAAAAATATAATGATACTATTATTAATATTAACTACTATAGGTATATGTATATATTATTTTGTAACAATGCCAATAAAAAATATATATCTAAAAGGAAATAACATAATACCTGATAATATTATTATAGAAGATTCAAATATAAATAACTATCCTTCATTTCTTTTGACGTCAAATTATGAAATAGAAAAAAGACTAAAGAAAAATAAATACATCGAAAAAGTAAAAGTATCAAAAAAAATAGGCAATATTATTGAAATAAAAATAACCGAATATAAACCAATAGCAATAATAGAGAAAGATAATAAAATAGTATTATCAAGTGGAGAAATAGTAGATAATAAATACAATATAGTAGACTCACCAATATTAACAAATACAGTAGATAAAAATGTATATAATGAATTTATTAATAAATTTAGTAAAATAGAAAATAATATATTAAGACAAATTTCACAAATAGAATATAATCCAACTAACGTAGATAAAAAAAGATTCTTACTATATATGAATGATTCAAATATGGTCTACATTACATTAACAAAAATAGAAAAAATAAATAAATATAATAAAATAAAAGATAAAATAGGTACTAAAACAGGAATTATTTATCTAGATTCTGGAAACTATATAGAACTAAAGGATAATAAATCATAAAATACTCAAATAGATAATGAGTATTTTTTTTATAAAAAAGGATACTATAAATTGACAATAAATTATAGGAATGATATAATTAAAACATAATAGAATAGTAGGTGGATATATGTTCAATTTTATTAAAAATAAATTTGCATTTATTATAATTATAAGTGTTTTAACATTGGGATTATTAATAGCAGGTGCTATAGTAATGTATCAAGATAATTCTAAAGTATTTGAGAGTGAAGGATACATAATTTCAACAACTACTAAGAAAAATAGTAAATATTATTTTTCACCTAATACAAAATATAAAGAAAATGTTGATAAAGATATAACATTTAAAGATAGTGATTCAAAATCCGTAACTGTATCATCAGAAAATTTTGTACACTATCAAAATGGATCAATAAGCTTTTTAACAAGAGGAGCTCTACTAAATTTAGGAGAGATAAATTCATCTGCTTTAAATTATTATAATGTAGATAATGATGACATAATTACGTATAAGAATAAGAATTACGTAGTAAATAGTAATAAAGGAACAGTAAATATAGAATCATTTATTGGAAGAATTAGTGATAATAAGTATATAATTGCTGGCAATAACTTATCACTTAAAATACCAAACAAGACAGAAAAAATAACAGGGGATTATTTTGAAGTATTATTTATTGAGAATGGAATAGTAAAAATAGATAACAAAGAATCAAGCTATCAAGTAACAGCACAAGATACAACAATATCTGTAGGAAATGACACAGTAATTGATTTAGGAACTGGAAAAATATTCCATAACGGCGAAGCAAAAATGTTAATGTCACAGTTAACGATAAATGGTGATGAAAATATTGACATAGAAACACCAGAAAAAAAAGATAATGATTCTTCTGGATCGGGCGGAGATGGCGATGGTGGAAACGATGGAAATGAAATAATTAATCCTAATAACAATTCAGATTCAAATAACAATTCAGGTAATGATAACAATCAAAACGGCGGAGGACAAGGAGAAGACAACAATTCTAATGGTGGAAATGGCGGAAATGGAAAAGCCGATAGCGCAGCACAAATTGAATTAATTGAAGCAAATGTTACATCAACAGATATTGATTTATCATTTCAACTTAATAATGCATCAGCAATTAAAGGAAAATTAGTTGCAACATTGACAAATGTAAATAATAATAAAAGAGAACTAGAAAAAGAAATAGATGCAAGAAATGGTACATTTACAGTATCTAAAGAATCACTTCTTCCAGATAGCGAGTATACATTAACAATAACAGAAACAAACGTTGGAAGCGAAAAACAATACTTTCAAAAGACATTTAAAACAAATGATTTAGGAATTGTATTAGAAAAAGAATATGCAACATCAAGTAGTTTAGCATATTCAATAAAATTTAATGAAAATTCAGAAGTAACTAAAGCCAAATTAGTTTTATACAATAGTGGTGGAATAAAAGAAGGAAATGAAGATGTAATAATATCGGCAGACGATATTTCTAAAACACGTGAATTTAATAATCTATTGTCAAACAGTAACTATTCAGCTAAAGTTGAATCAATATGGATAAGAAATGTAGAATATACTGATGTATATACAATAAATAGAATTGATACTACATTAAAACAAACACCAATACTTTCCGATATACAGGTTACACCAAATGCGGAAGAAATAAAATTTACAATTAGGGTAAATAATATTGAAGATCCTGATAAAGGAATAATTTCGTTTAAATATAATATTTATAAAGCAGAAGATATAACAATAGATAATCCTGAACCAGAACCAGTGTATACGATAAATAAAAATGATAGAGATGATTTAATATTAAATTTAAATGAAATAGAAGAACTAAGAACTGGTGTTGATTATAGATGCAAAGTAGTAGCATTGTATAATGATAATGTAATGATAAGAGAAGCATCTTCAGACTATAGCTCTAACTTTTTAATTAAAAGTAAACCAAGTATTACATGGACAACAACATCTACTTCAATTAATAAAGTTGTAGGAACATTAAAATTAACTGATGGGAATTGTTCAATACCAATACCAGGTAGAAGATGTAACAACAAACAGAATAATTTTACCGTTAGATACTACAAACTAGGTGAAGATGAAAGTGAAGCTAGAGAAAAAGAAATATCTTTTAATCCAGAAAATTTAACTTCAAATGTATCATTAGAAGGACTTTCATCAAATACAACTTATACAGTTAAATTATATGGTAATTATATTGATGACGATAATAATGAACATAAAAACGTACAAATAGGTGACATAATCTATGTTAAGACAGATGTTAGTGAAAATTTAAAATTTAAAATTATAAAAGATAACGAAAGTGGCAAAGAAGAAGGAAACGATAATATAAGGACTGCACCAGTAGTAACATTTGATGCGAAACTAGAAGCACCTAAAGATTCTACAATTAGTGAAGAAATATCTAGCATAACATTTAATCTATATAGTGGAAGTTACAATGTTGAAAACAAATTAATTGGAACATATAAAATGGAAAATAGAAATGACATACAAGACTTCTTCAATAATTTTACAATTACCAACAAGTTGTTTTCAAATGAAGCAACAGGATTAATAAATACAGTAGATAAATTAGTTACTTTAACAAATAATCAAACAGGAACATTAAATAGTACGTATACAGTTGAAGTAGTAGATGTAATGGATTCAGCAGGAGTAAACGAAATATTTGTTGAAGATAATATTTACACATTTAAATTAACCCCATCATATTACCTAGATGTAAGAATAAATACAAATACAACTTCTAAATATATAACAGTAACTCCAATAAAAAAGAAATCATTAACAGAAGAAGAATATAATGAATTAAAAGGAAAAGACAATGATTTAGAATTATTAAATGATGACACAATAGTTGGTATAATAATAGAAAATAATTTAACAGATACCTATGTTGATTCTGCATTTAAATATGAAAAGGTAATAGTTGACTATATCATATATAATAATACAACAAACAAGGAAAATAAAAGAATTAGTATAGATATGGGAAATAAGTATCAGCCAAAATCTCAAACAGTATATTTAGACCCTACGGAATTAGATGATGGAGAAAACTATTTTACTAGAGGATATAATTACACAATTAGCTACGAATTAAAATTTACAACAGAAAAAGGAGATAATCCAGTATATAGAAATGACAAATTAAGTGAAAAAATAACTATTAAAAAACAAAGCGCAATATACAGCCAATACATATCTACAAGTACAGCTGATAGTATAACATATAGATTAAAAATAACTGATATTGACAAATCATTATATGATAAAAAAATATATTACGCATACAAAGAACAGGAAAAAAATCATACAGAAGAAGACATAACTATCGATGGAGAATTTCATGATGTTACATTGCCTATATCTGAAAGAAAAGAATATAGTATTTTCTTTAGAGAAAAAAGTGTGGATAATAGAGAATCATATAAAGAAATTTCAAAGTATAATTTTGAAAAAGAATATGAATATGATAATCAAAATGCATATCAAATAGTTAATGATAATGATAATACATTAAAGATAAAAATACTAGATAATGATATTACAAATAGAGCAGCAGTATATAAATTAACAATCAAAGAAAATAGTGGAAGTTTAGAAGATTATAGCAAACTATTTTTAGCATCTAATCTAGTTACAGAAAATATTGAAACAGGAGAATTAGATGATGAAGGTAATCCAATCAAAAAAGAAGTTAAATATATTTCATTAGATTATGCTAAAATACATGAATATATGAAGCATGATTTAACAATATCAGTAGAAAGTTACTTTAATAGTGGATTAGTAGGATTTAATCAAAGATTTCCAAATGGCATGGTTTTATATAATGGATCTAAGTACCTAAATATATATAATGCTCCTGGTACAAACGCTATTTCTAAAGAAGAAGAAAAATTAAACGGAATATATAAATTAAAAAACGAGTTTGAAAAAGATAGCGACAAATTATCATTATATAATTACCTAAAAGGAACAAATAACTACGATAAATTAGGTGGCGCTGATATATATGATATAGATCAGTCAATGGGATTAACATTTCAAGTAACATACAATAATTCAGGTGTAGTATTAAGAAATGATAACAAAGATTATATGCTATATAACAGTAACGTAGTAAAAACAGCAACATTAAAAGCAAATGACTATAGCTACAGATTTAATAGTATAACTCCAAAAGTATCAATAGTTAGTAATAATACAATAAATAGCCTAAAAATCAAAGTAAATTCAACAGGTGTATATGGACAATTTATTAAATCAGGACAAGAACATAATGTTTTCTATATAGATGTATATAGTGATAAAGAATTAACAAATGAAAATCACTTATCAACACTAACAAGCAATATTACAATAACAAACAATACAGCAGAATCAGAACAAGTAGAATTAAAGAATTTAAAACCAAATACTACATACTATGTAACAGTATCTGCATATGTTGATGGCGTATTAACAAAACTATACGACATGGATTCAAAAAATGGATATATAGTAAAAACATACGAAAGTAAAACACTAGGGCCTTCTGAAATAATATCATCATATGATTTTAAAGTAAAACCAATTGCATACGATGGTGAAGCATCTAAGAAAGAATTATCGTGGACATTAAGATTCGCAAATAAAAATGGTAATCCAATAAAAGAAAGCCAAGAAAACTTAAAAATAAGATTTGAATTATACGACCAAGAGGATAACCCAATAAAATTTGATGGGACAGCCGGAACTAGTTGTAATAAAAACGTAGAAGGAATAGAAAACGAAAGCTATGTAAAAAATTGTTATATTCAAATACCAAAGGAGAAATTGGAAGATATACATGCTCAAACAATAAAATATTATTTCTCAAATAATAATTTTATATTTGGAGAAGGAGCATACAAGCTTATTATTTATGCTGTTCCTTATACAAATGGAACATATAAAGAAGAAGATAAAATAATAATTAGCCAGATAGATAATCTATCTACCCAGAATGCATCTTCTGATCCTATAACAAGAGTAAAATATACTACTGAGGTAAATGAATTAAAATCTCCATCAGTTAGCATAAAAGACTTAGAATCTGGAACAAGATGTATAACAGTAAAAGATGAGGAAGGTAATACATTATACGATGATGGAAGCCCAAGAGCACCTGTATGTGATTCAAGTGCAAATCAAAATTCAGTAGAATATTATATTGAGTTTAAACCAGTAATTATAGATAATAGTTATGCAATTAAATATGGAACTTATACAATAAAATTAAAGAACTCCAAAAATGAAGTTGTAAACACTAGATCAAACGTTAGTGCATCAACAGAAAATAAAACAATTACATTTACTGGCTTGGACGCTAATGCATTATATTATGTTGAATTAAGCTATGAAACATATAGAAATAATGTAGGATATAGTGAGAGTGAAAAAGTAGCAACAACTCCATTTACTGACTTTATCTATACACCAATAGATGTAGGTATTACTTTAGGTACAATAACAGCTACCCAAAATAATAATAAAAGACTTACATTAACATATAACGGTGCATATAACATGACAAATAATATCAAAAAAGTAAAATATACTATATCATTAAAAAGTGGTAGCAGTAATGCTACAGGATCATTTGAAATAGCAGGAGATATTACAAATATATTTACAATATCAAGTGATAAAACACCTAAATTATCAATAGATTTATCAGAATCATCAGATGAATCATTTACACTAAAAGCAGGAAATACATACTTTATAATGACTGAATATTGGTATATGATGTATAAAGATGATATATATGACAAACAAAAAAATCCTAGAGCAGGAGAACAAAGAGAATACCTAACAATTGGAGAAAACAAACAATGTAGAGTAAATCCAGATATTGTAGTATACAATAGAGAAATAGAAAAATGTTATTGGCCACTAACAGACCAAAATACTGGAAACGATAAATTTACAACAATTTTGAATTTATAATAGGAGGAATTTAAATGAGAAAATATAATAGTAAAACAAAGAGAACAATATTAATAATAGTAGGATTATTTATCGTATTTATTATTATATTTTCTCTATTCTTAAAAAGATCAATTGATGTAGCAAAAACAGCATATGAAGTAAATATAGGTTCAATATTATTTGATGATGACAAAAAAATGATTACAACAACTAAAGAATCAACAATAAAAATGAAATGGGCAGGAAATTATTATCTAAAATATGATAACGAAAATTATAATCTAGGTAATCATTCAGTTGTTTATAATACAAATAATGGAGATATAACTTTATATGGAAAATTTTATGAAGTTAAAAATGATGGTAAAGTAAAAGTAATTAAAGATGAAAATAAAATCAAAAGTTCAGTTAACTCTAAATTCTATAAATTAGCAGATAGAAAATATTTAATAATAGATAGAACAATTGAATCAACAAATTCATCATTAGTAACAACCAATTACTTAATAGTAAATCTAGATAAATCAGGAAACGCAACTTTACTAAATGATAAAGTTAGTCTTAAAACAATAAAACCAACAGTATTAAAAACTTCAGCATATACATTTGATATTGCTAATGAAAAATTAAACTTTGGAAGAGAAGATATAGATTTAAAAAAAATAATTGGTAGTACAAATGAATACGATGAAGATAAGTATAATTTAAATAAAAATGAGGAAGAAGAAAAAGGAGGTTCTGGCTCAGGAACAGGCTCAGGAACAGGAGGTAATGGTTCTGGAACCGGGACCGGAACTGGAACTGGAAC
>JAFRIJ010000007.1 GCA_017432825.1 Bacilli bacterium | reverse complement strand
TTTATTTTTTATTTTTATTTAGGAAATATGATGGTATTATTGAGTATATTAAGAATAATAATTATTTTGGTGTAATATTATTTGTGCTTGGTGGTTTAATCTTTTATTTGTTTAAAAAATACTTGTTTTTTATGGGTTTTGAGAATAGGATACTTAGTTGGAATTATTTTTATTTAATTACTTTACCTGGGTTTATTTTAATTTTTTCTTTCTTTTTATGTGAGTTTAAGAAATGGATTATTTCTTTTGTTGATGATTTAAGTTCAAGTGAAAAAAAGATTCATATTTTTATTAGTGTAATTATGATTATTGTTTTATATTTTTTATATAGATCTAAAACTATTTTTTATAATGGTTATGATATTGTTTATTCTTTTGATTCTAAATTTGTTTTAAATTCTATTTTACCAAAATTGTATTATTATGATATTAGACATCCTTTAATGTCTATTCTTACTTTTCCTGTATATTCATTTGTTGATTTTATATTTAATCAAGATTTAAAAGTTGTTATATTTCAATTTATTAATGTTCAGATGATTTTGGTAATAGGATTGGAATTAAAAAAGATTACTAATAATAAATATGTTTATTATATGTATCTAGTTTCTTTTCCTTCATTAATATTTTTATTGTTTTTAGAAAAATATGTTATATGTATATTTTTAATAACTACGTATTTATATAATATTATTATTAAAAAGAAAAATAGTTATTTGTTATTTCCTTTTATAGTGGGAACTATGCCTACAAATATATATACAATTGTTTTTGAATTTTTTAGAAATAATGATATTAAAAATAAATTGTTAAATGTTTTAAAAATTGGTATTATTTGTTTTTTAACTTTTATTTTGTTTGGTAGAGTTCATTGTTTTTTTAATGGTATTGATGAAATAAATAAAATGAAAAAATCATTTGCTAGTAAGAATATTACTTTGGTTAATAAAATTAATTCTACTAGTAATATGATAGAAGGTTCTTTTATAGAATTACCTTCTTCATATAATAATGGTAAATATCTGTGGAATAATATTTTAGATAGATTTTCTTATTTATCTGTTTTAGTATTAATTATTATGGTATTTGGTTTAATTAGTGCTTTGAGAAAAAAGAATAATTATTATTTATCTTTTGCTTCTGCTGTTATTTTTTCTTTTGTTTTATTTATTATTTTAAATTGGTCAACTCATGAATCTCCTCTTTTTAGTTTTTGTTTTTCTTGGGCAATAATTCCTTTATTTGTATGTGGAATTGATTATATTTTAGATTGTTTTAAAATTAAAAATAAATCTTATATATATTGTTTATTGATAGTTTCTATGTTTATTATTAATATTTATAGATTAATTGATATTTGTAAGTATTATTAATTGGAGGTAATTATAATGAAATATGAAATGAAATTAAAGAATAATCCTTTTAATAGTATAAAGAATGGCACTAAAACTGTTGAAATGAGATTATATGATGAAAAAAGAAGATTATTGAGAGTTAATGATTTAATTGAATTTACTAATATTGATTCATTTGAAAAAATGATTGTTAAAGTAGTTGGTTTATATAAATTTTCTTCTTTTGAAGAATTATATAACTATTTTGATAAAGTATCTTTAGGTTATAAAGAGAATGAAGAAGCTAATTCTTCTGATATGGAGGAATATTATTCAAAAGATGAGCAGGATAAGTATGGTGTAGTTGGTATACAAATAGTAAGAATATAGTTTTTTTAGGAGGATTAATTATGAAACATATTTTTGTTTTTAATAGTTTTAGTTTAAGGAAGAGATTAAAAAATTATGTTGAAGTAATAAAAGAATCAGCTGAAGTGTTAAAATTGGATTATATAATTGAAATAAATTCTGATAATAATTCAACTGAAGATATACTTAAAAAATATAAAAAGAAATCATGTATTATTTATGCTGTTGGTGGAGATGGAATATTAAATAGAGTAATTAATTCTATTTATGGAACTAAAAATAAAGTAGCTTGTATACCTGCTGGTACTGGAAATGATTTTAATCGTTCTATTAATGAGTTCTTTGATGAAGGGGATAATTATGTTGATTTAATTAAATGTAATAATAAATATTTTGTTAATGTTGCATGTTTTGGTGTGGATGCTGATATTGCTAATGATAAAAAAATAGTTCATAATAAGTTTATTCCAAGGAGTTTACAATACAAAATTGGTGTTATTAAACATATTTTTATATTTAAGCCTTATTTATTTAAAATGAAATGGAGTAAAAAAATAGTTAATAAGAAGTTAGCTCTTGTTACGGTTTGTAATGGTGGTTATTATGGTGGTGGATTTCATATAAATCCTAATGGTATATATAATGATGGTAAGATGGAAGTATTTATATCTTATGCTACTAATAGGAGAGAATTAATTAAGTATTTAATAATGCTATTAAAAGGTAAGCATTTTGAATGTGATCAAGTAGAACATGTTGTTACAGATAAATTTACTATAATTAATGAAACTGAAATAGAGGGTAATTTAGATGGTGAAAGTCTTGAAAGTAAAGTGTTTGAAATGAGTGTTGTACCAAATGCAATTATTTTTTATAACAATAAAGAATTAATAAGAATAATAAATAATAAATTAAGGAAATAAAATGATTAAATATAAAATATTACATGGAATTGTTAAATTTTTAAATAAAATTATTGTTAGACCTACGTACGAAGGAATTGAAAATATTCCTAAGTCTGGTGCTTATATTTTAGCGGGTAATCATATACATTTATTTGATCCTGTTACTATAATGAGTATTACTAATAAACCTATTCATTTTCTTGCTAAGGCTTCGTTATTTAAATTTCCCCAATCACTAATATTTAATCATATGGGGTTAATTCCAGTTAATAGAAATAGAAAGGATAAAGAAGCATATGATAGTGCTACTAAATATTTAAAAAGTGGTGAAATAATTGGAATATATCCTGAAGGAACTAGAGAAAGAGGAAGAGGTTTATTACCTTTTAAAAAGGGAGCTGTTAGAATGGCTTATGAAACAAATACTCCAATTATTCCTTTTGCAACAGTGGGAAAATATAAATTATTTAGGAAAGGAGTAATTGTTAGATTTGGGAAACCATATATAGTTAAAAAGGGTATTGATAAATCTAATGATGAATTAAGAGAAATAATTAGACGACTACTTGAAAAATAGTGTCTTCTTTTTATATTAGTTATAGTTTAAATGAAGATTTAATAAAGTATTTAGAATAATTAAAAATGTGATATAATTTATTAAAAAATTTAATTGAGTGAAAATGAATGATTGGGTAGAAGAGTTATATAATAAAATATTATTAAATAGAATAAAAATACTGGAGAGTATCTAAATACTATATATGTAATTAGAGTTTTCTAGTTTGACTAGTTAAAAGAGGAGGTCTTTATGAATTTGTATCAATTGTATATGGAATATAAGGATAAAGATGTAGATGATATATTTATTAATCAAGCATTTGAACTTATCTTAAAAAAAGATTTAGAATTAAAACCTTTTATTCATAATTTTAAAGTTGTTCATATGGATGATATGAATTTAGGGTCTTATTCTAATGAAGATAGAGAGATTTGTGTTAATATAGATCAAATTTTAACAGCTGATACAGGAATTAAAAATAAAAAGTTACTAGCAGTGGAAGTTATTCGTCATGAAATGGAGCATGCGCGTAATTTACAAACTTTATTTAAAGGAAGAAAAGATATTGAATCAACTATTGTGGGTTTTTCTTTAAAAGAATATGCTTTTGAACATGGATTAGATGGTTATGATTATTATGATAAAGATGATTTTTATATTTTAATGGGAAGATTAAAAAAAGCCTCCAATTATTTGATTGATCCGGGAGAAAGGTTAGCAGATATAAGAGCTTGGAAGTATATTGTTAATCTTTTGAAAAATCAAAGAACTAGTGATGATTTATTAGTAGCTAGAAGTATGCTTTATTATTCATATATAAGAGGTTATCAACATAATCGTTATTATTTAGATGCTCCTACTTATTTATATCTTATTAAAATGGGTATGTATCATCAGTATTATTTGTTTAAAAAGAGAGTAGAAGAACAAAAAAATTATTCATTTGAAACAAGACTAACATATGGATTGCCTTTAACAGAAAAAGAATATGATAAAAGTATTTTAAGAAAAGTAAGATTAAAAAAGAAAGACAGATAATTATTTATTATCTTTTTTAATTTATAAAAATAGAATTAGATACATTGAATAGTATAGTTAAACTATCTCTTATCTAAATTTTGTTAAATGTATGGTATAATAAGTAAGTAGTTTAATTTAAAAAGAAAGAAATTTTATTTCAAATATATAGAGAAAGGAGAATACAGATGGTTAAATTTAAAAAACTTTCAATGGATGAATTGGATACATTTATTGAAATGCGTATTAATCAATTAAAAGAAGAAGGTGCAACTGAAGATGTTGATTTAAAACCTTCACTTTATAATTACTATACAAAACACTTGGCTGATGGTACTTTTGTATCATGGTTAGCTATTGATGAAAATAGAATTGTTGGTACAAGTGGAATGTCCTTTGTCGAAAAACCACCATATTTTGGATGCTCCACTGGTAAGATAGGTTTGTTATCAAGTATGTATACAGTTAAGGAATATAGAAGACAAGGAATAGCTAAGAAACTCCTTTCAATGGTAATTAATGAAGCAAGAGAATATGGTTGTAAAATTGTTCAAATAACTGCTTCTGATATGGGTGTATTATTATATTCTGATTTTGGATTTGTTAAAAACAACAATTTTATGCAATATAAGTTATAATAGTGTAAAAAGGAAGTGATTTCTAATGAATAATCAAGATAATGAAAAGGTGTTTCAAAAGAGCAATATCAATTGGTATCCAGGACATATGGCTAGGACTAAAAGAGAAATTAAGGAAAAAATTGATTTAATTGATGTTATATTAGAGGTTGTTGATGCTAGGATTCCATATTCTTCTAAGAATAAAGATATAGATGTATTAGTAGGTAATAAGCCTAGGATTATTGTAATGACTAAGGTTGACTTATGTGATATGGATGAATCTTTAAAGTGGAAATTATATTATGAGAATAATAATTATAAAGTTATTATGGTTGATTTAATTAATGATAAAAATGTTAATGAGATAATTGATGTTTGTAATATATTAGGTAAAGATATTAATAATAAGAGAATTGAAAAAGGAATGAAAGCTAGGAGATTGAGGGTACTTGTTGTTGGTATTCCTAATGTTGGTAAGAGTACTTTAATTAATAGATTGGTTGGTAAGAAAGTTACTAATGTTGGTAATAAGCCTGGTGTTACTAAGAATTTAGAATGGATTAGAGTTAATGAGAATTTAGAATTATTAGATACTCCTGGAATATTATGGCCTAAGTTAGATGGTAAGAATATAGCACTTAATTTAGCTAGTATGACTGCTATAAAGGAAGAAGTACTTAATATTGATGAGGTTGCTATATATATAGTTAATACTTTATTTAAGTATTATTCTACTAATATTTGTTCTAGATATAATATTACATATGATGAAGATATTGTTAGTGTTTTAGATGGTATAGGAAAAAGAATTGGTGCAATTAGAAATAATGAAACTGATTATGATAGGGTATATAATACTATATTAAAAGATTTAAGAGATGGATATTTAGGAAAGGTTACTTTTGATAGATATGAAGATAGATAAATATGAAAAAATAGGGGTTGGAAAATATAGAATTTATTTATCTAATGGGGAAGTTATTGAAATATATGATGATGTTATCATTGATAATGATTTATTACTTAAGGGTGAATTAGATAGAAATACTTATAATAAAATAATTAGAGAGAGTGAATTGCAAGAAAAATATAATTCTTGTGTTAAATATATTTCTGTTAGAATAAGATGTACTAAGGAAATATATGATTATTTATTAAAGAAGAAAGTCAGCGGAGATGATATAGATTTGATAATAGATAAATTACATAAGAATAAGTTACTTGATGATAATTATTTCTGCGAGTGTTTTATTAAAGATAAGTTAAGATTTACTTCTTGGGGACCTTATAGAATTGTTAGAGAATTAAATAAATATAGTATTGATAATAATGTTATTAATAATTATAGTTATTTAATGAATGATGAGGTTGTATATGATAAATTATATAAATTAATTAGTAAAGCTATTAAAAGTAATCATAAATTAGATAATAATAAACTAAGAAATAAGATATATAGAAATTATCTAAATATGGGATTTAAATCTGATATGATTGTTAATATTTTAAATCAAGAATTATAATTCGACATTATATTTATAAATGTTAGTATATTATATAGATGGTGATTATATGAGAACTTTCTATATATATAATGTTAATGATTATTTTTGTGATGTATATAATAATTATCCTTATAAGTTATATAAAATATTAGAGGATGCTTATTTATCTAATAAATATAATAGTAAGAATTCTAGTATTATGTATGGTGAAATAATTAATAATTATAATAAGTTATTTGTTAATAATTATATATTTGCTAATAATAAATTTGATATTTATTATAGTAATAAGGATAATATTCACTTGATATCTAATAAGAAAGAATATAGTAAGTTGGTTGTTACTAGTTATTATTTAAAACTAAAATCTAGTGTTAATTATCCTAAATTTTTTGATAATATAAATAATTATAGTGAAAATATATTTATTTGTGATTATGTTAATAAAGATTATTTTTGGTTAAATAAGGTTACTGATAAAAAGGAAATTTTTATAAAACAATAGACAAATATATTATTTAATAGTAAAATAATTGTGTGAGGTGTATTATATGTTAAGAGATATTTTATATTTAGTATTTGGTTTAATAGCAGGAGGTTTTATTGGTTTCTTTATTGCTAGAAGATATATGAAGAAATATTTAAAAGATAATCCTCCAATTAATGAAAAAATGATTAGAGCTATGATGAGTGGTATGGGTAGAACTCCTACTCAAAAACAAGTAAATCAAATGATGAAGCAAATGAATAAGTATATGTAACTTATTCATTTGTTATTGACACAATTAATAAATAATAATATAATATTAATGTGTTTTGGGTCTATAGCCAAGTGGTAAGGCATGGGACTGCAACTCCCTGATCGTTGGTTCAAATCCGACTAGGCCCTCCAAATAAAAATAATCCCTTAAATTATTTAAGGGTTTTTATTTTGGAATTTTATTTTAGTATGTGTTGCAGATTTTAATTAGTTAAAATGTAATTATAAATTTTGCAAAAAAATAAAGTAATCGAATAAAGATTCTTATAAAAAAGTAATATTCAATTTTAAAATATCAAATATTACTTAATAAATTAAGACAATAGTTAATTTTATTAAATATTATTTTTTTTCTGATTTATCACTAATTGCATAAAGAAATATTGCTCCTAGTGGGGCCCATGTCCATAAAATATTTTCTAATGTATCAATATCCATACGAAATTCCTGCACTCCAAAAAGGTTCATATTTCCAAAGATATATATGAAAAATATAGCTGAAATTATGTAGTATACTATAAGTCTTTTCATTAGACAATCCTCCTCTTTTCAAAATTTAGTTATGATAATAATTATACCTTCAAAAAATCTGTGTATTATCATAAATTATTTAGTATTAATATTTTTTGTAAAAATCATATTGTATACTATAAAATCTAACATATTGTTTATTCCAACGTAATTATATCACTTTTTAAATCAAAAAAATAGTTTTTAAAATATTTTAATCAAAATTCGTTATTATTCAGAATTTATTTTAGTTATTTCAAGTATATCACTATAAAAAGCAATTGTTATTGAACATATTATTTTACATACTATTAAATAGAAGAATTAAGATGTAAGTACTTATAAGTGCATAATTATTGACAATTAAACGATTATAAACTATTATAGGGCCTATAAGAAAGAGATTACCAACACCGACTAGGCCCTCCAATTTGAGATAAATCCTTATTTTATAAGGTTTTTTTAATTGAAAAGTGTTTTGACATCTTGCTGACATCTTATAAAATAAGATGTAATTTTTTTAATTGATTATAAAAAAGCTTTAAATATAAGACTTTCTTTGATTTGGATTCAATTTGTTTTAGACTTACCATTTTACAAAGAGAGTAATTATATCGTAAAAATTATTCTTTTAACTTGAATTAAAAAGTTATATTTGTTATTCTTTAAATAGAAGGAGTGTAATAAATGGAAAAGAAAAATAATAGTGGGATATTGGTTGGAATACTAATTGGAATAATTATTATGTTACTTGTTGTAGGAGGATTATTTGCGACTGGAACAATTGGATTTAAAACAAATAAAACTGCAGATAATAGACAAGGTAGTGAAAATAATCAAATAAATGAAACCAACAACAATACAGTTAAGGATAACAAAGAAGAAACTGAAGATAATAATTTAAAAGACAATAAAGAGATAGATTATACAAAATTCATTGGAACATGGCATATTAATGGTGATTCCCAATCTTATTTTTATATTGAAAATATTACTGATAATAAAATAAAATTTTCTTGGTTAAAATATAGAATAGCAAGAATTGATGAAGAAACAATAGATTTTTCAAATGGTAAAGCATATTTTTATTTTCAAGGTACTAAAGAAAATTTTTCGGATGGTAAAAAAATAGGTGATACAGAATATAAAAGGAAAGCAACTATTGAATTAACGGAAGATGGGGTAAACTTTATAATTGAGGATGTACAATCAATTGAACAAGACAAGTTATTAGATTTTATTGGCTCTGTTTATATCGAAGCTCACAAATATACCTTTCAAGATAAATCATAAATAATAATTATAAGGTATATAAAATTTTAAACATAATAACTAATGGTTATTAAATACTTACAAAGAAGAATGATAGATATTATTGTAATTTTAATAAATAGTCAAAATAAAATTAAGGAACGAAATAGTTTCTTCATTTAATTTAATTAATAAAATGATCGTGTTTCTATAAAATGAAATGTAGCAAATATTTATTTTTTTACATCTTGTTTTAAGCAAAAATGACTAAATTTTATAAAAGTTTAAAAAAGTAATTAGTTGATTTTAAAGGGTTTAAGTGTAGTTGAAAGCTTAAAAAAAGCATAAATTACTCACCGACTAGGCCCTCCAATTGTTATGTAAGCAAACTATAATAGTTTGTTTTTTTTTACATATAATTAATTATGAATATTATGTTAATTATAAAGGGTATTATTGTAGGTATTGCTAAGGTTATTCCAGGATTATCTGGGGCAATACTTATGATTAGTTTTAATATTTATGATAGGGCTATTAAGGCTATATGTAATTTTTTTGATAATGTTAAAGATAATACTATTTTTTTGCTTAATTTTGGTATTGGAGTAATAGTTGGTATTGTTTGTTTTAGTAATGTTATTAATTATTTTATTAATAATTATTATTTATATACTACTTCTTTATTTGTTGGATTAATAATAGGAGGTATTCCTTCTATAAGTAAAAATATGGATAAGAGTTGTTTGGGTTTTTTTGTTTTTATTATTTCTTTTATTTTTATGTTATTTATATCTTTTCTTAGTTTTAATAATACTTTTGTTATTCGTAATAATATACTAAGTTATTTATATTTATTCTTAGGTGGTTTTGTTGAAGCTATAGGTACTGTTATTCCGGGAGTTAGTTCTACAGCACTTCTTATGATTATGGGTGTATATAATATATATGTAGATATTCTTAGTAATTTATATAATTATTATTATTTTTTAGGTAATATAAATTTTATTATTTCTTTTGGTATTGGTTTAATATTAGGACTTTTTATTGTTACTTATATTATTAATTATTTTTTTAATAATTATAGGGGATATACTTTTTCTTTTATTGTTGGTATATGTATTGCAAGTGTTTTATCTTTAATATTTAAGATTATTGTTTGTGTATATAGTATGTATTCTTTAATAATATGTCTTTTACTTATTTATGTTGGATATATTATAGGTAAAAGAATATAAAAAAGACTATTTAAATAGCCTTTTTATGTTTGATATTCTTTCGTTTTGTTTCTTTATGTATTTATTTATATCAAGTGTAGGGAAGGCTTTAATTAGTCTTTTTTGTAATGTGTTTTTCTTTATTTTACCATTTATATTTGTATTTAATGCTGCTAATACTAGTGCTTTTATTTCATATGTAGAATCTTTATTTATTTCTATTTTATTTAAATTTATTTTTAGTTTATTAATTATATTGTACGATATTATTACGTCTGATATAAATATAATAAATGATATTAGAGATATTAATTTTAAATTTTGGTTATTTAATCTGGATAGTATTAATTCTATTGGTGGGTTACATATATATATTATTAATAGAGAACATATTCCAAATAGTAGAGCGTTTTTTCCACATATTCTTCCATTTAAATTAAATTTATGATTTGAATAATCCCACCATCTTGCTTTAAATATTTTTTCCATTAGATAGCTAGTTATATATTCTATTATACATGATATAACTATTCCTAATATAAATATTGTTAAGGGGTTATTTTTGTATTGTGTTAAGTATGTTATTCCTATTACAGCGCCTGTTCCATATATGGGGCAGTAAGGTCCTATTAAGAAACCTCTATCTACTAATTTTTTTTCTAATATACTTGAATATATAGATTCTGCTATCCATCCTAATATGGAGTAGATAAAGAATATTAAAAAATATTTATAAAATGTATACATATAATCATACCTTTCTTTTTAATTATAACATTTCTTTTAATATCATACAAGTTATCATACTTGTTAATTAATAACAATTATTAATTATTATATGATATTATTTTTATAGTTAATGATATTCTAGAAGGGAGTATTTATGAGAGGGAAACTAATTGTTATAGAGGGTACAGATTGTTCTGGTAAGGAAACACAAACTTTGCTATTGGAAAAGAAATTAAATAGTTTAAATATTAATAGTAAACATTTGTCTTTTCCTATGTATGATACACCTACTGGTCAAATAATTGCTACTTGTTATTTAGGTAAGGAAGAGTATTGCGATTATTTATTTAAGGATAATATAAAGGGATTATTTAATGAGGGAGCTAGTAATGTTGATTATCTTACTTCTTCTTTATATTATGCTGCTGATAGGAGATATAATCGTAATAAGATAATAGAACTTTTAGATAATGGTATTAATGTTATTTTAGATAGATATATTTATTCTAATCTTGCTCATCAGGGTGGAAAGATTAATAATGGGGAAGAGAGATATAAATTTTATAAGAAGATGGAATTATTGGAATTTGAAATATTAGAGATGCCTAAACCAGATAAAGTTATTTTTTTATATGTTCCTTATGATGCTGCTGTAGAATTAAAGAAGGAACGTAAGGAAAGCGCTGATCAGCACGAGATGAGTAAGGAACATTTACTTAATGCAGAGCATGCTTATTTTGAGTTATCAGAGATATATAAATTTGATATTATTAATTGCGCTCCAGATAATAAGATAAGGTCTATTAAAAGTATAAATGAAGAATTATATTCTAAAGTTGAGCTTTTAGTTAAGAAAAAATAATTATGAAAAAATATTATAAGTTTTTTGTTTTTTTGGTTTTGGTAGTGGTTATTTTTTGTTATTGTTATTTCTTTTTGCCTTTGGATCAGGATGGAATATGGAACTATGGCTTTGGATATAGTATAAGTAAAGGTCTTGTTCCTTATAAAGATTTTAATATGATTGTGCCGCCTTTATGGCCTATTCTTATTTCTATTCCTATTGGAATTGTTGGACATAATTTTATGACTTATTATTTTATTATTTCAATTGTAATAAGTATTAGTATTATGTTAGTATATAAAAAGATAGGTTATAGGACTATATATATTTTTTTGATGTCTATAGTTTTTCCTCATAATGGATATAATATTTTTTGCTTAATGTTATTTTTTGTTCTTTTAAATATTTTATATAATGATAAATATAAAGATAATGATATTTTAATAGCAATTATAATTAGCTTGATGTTTTTATCAAAACAAACATTGGGTGTTTTAGTTATTCCTAGTATTGTTTTTTCTAAAAATAAAAAGAAAACTATTTGTGTTTATTTGGTAGCAATTCTTTCTACATTACTTTATTTATTAATTAATAATAGTTTTTGGGAATTTATGAATTATTGTTTTTTTGGTTTGTTTGATTTTTCTAATAATGGTAATGATAGTACTTTGTGGGTAGTAATTGTTGAATTATTCGTTTTTATATATTTAATATATACTTATATTAAAACTAGAGATAGAATTGCTATGTATGTGTTATTATTTCAAATAGTTATGATTCCTATATTTGAAATAATTCATTTGTTTCTTGCTTTTATGCCTGTTTTATTTTATTTTTTTGTTAATACTAAGAATAGAATTATTAAATATATATTTGAGGTTTTTATTATTTTCTTTTTAGTTGGGTTTTATTTAAAAATTATTCCTGGTTATATGAGAGATATTAACAATAGGTGTATGGATAGTAGTAGTTTTCTTTATGAGAAAAGATTACCTATATATACGGATTATAAATTTGATATGGTAAAAGAATATTTAGATAAATATAGTAATTATAGATTGTATTTTTTTTCTAGTAATGCATATATTTATAAATTAGAATATGATATTCCAGTAAATAAGTATGACTTAATTAATGATGGTAATATGGGATATGATGGTGATAATAGGTATGTTAGTGAGGTTAAAGAATATTGCTCTTCAAATAAATGTTTGATTATTGTTAGAAGTGATGAGGTAATAAAAGACTTTAATCAGACTAGTAGAGTAATTACTCAATATGTTATTAATAATTATTTATCTATTTATAGTTCAAATGATTTAACTTTTTATATTAATTAAAATGTTAAAAAAATGTAAAAAAAATTATTGCTTTTTGTAAATATATTTGTTATACTTTTTATAGTAAGGAGGACAAGATAAAAATGGATAATGAAAGAAATAAAAATGGAAGGGGAATATTTTACGGTGTAATTGGTGTCGCTACATTGGTAGTTGCTATTATTGGTGCTACATTTGCATACTTTACTGCAACAGTATCAAGTAATGGTAATGAAATTACTGGTAATGCTGCATCTGTTTCATTTGGATTAACTGTTACGAGAGCTGAAACAACAGATCAGACTAATGGTGGATTAATACCAATGTCTAACTCAATGGTTCAAAGTGCTGTATTTGGTGGTGGAAAGCCATCTGTAGGTGCTGGAGCTAACAATGTTGCTTGTGTTGATGATAACGGTAACTCAGTATGTCAAATATATAAAGTAAGAGTTACTAATACATCATCTGCAGCATTATTCTTAGATGGATATGTTAGCTTACATGGTGGACTTGCTACTGATGCTGCTTCTACTGATGTTGCTAATAATCCAACGGTTATGAGATGGGCACAAGTATTCCAAGATGCTGGAACAACTGGTTATTCTACTGGAACCACTGATTTTAAAACTGTTTTAGGAGCTACAAATACAATTGCTATTGCTGCTATTGGTAATGATGCTAGCGGTAATGGTCATAACTTACCAGAAATATATACTGATGGAACAGCTAATAAAACTACAGCAAGTATTTACAGTGCTACAGGAGCTACTATTAATGGTAGCCAAGTTCCAGCAATTGTTGGTAACTATATTAGAACTAGTGCAAATGGTAGTGCTGATGCTAAAACTGGAACTGATCATACTTATACAAGAACTCAATATGCTGACGCTTTAGTATTTGATTTATTAGTACCTGTTGGTACATATAAAGATTTGTATTTTGTAGTATGGCTACATG
The DNA here is from genome assembly GCA_017432825.1 of Bacilli bacterium. GTDB lineage: Bacteria > Bacillota_I > Bacilli_A > RF39 > UBA660 > RUG11198. Next base: position 71,681 of record JAFRIJ010000007.1, on the reverse strand, counting down.
AAACTGGAACTTCTCAAAATCCTGCTACTGCTGAAGCTGGTAATGGATTCTTCGGCGGACTTGTTACATTTATGTCTGGTCAAGGTGGCGAAGTATCAGCTACATTTAGTGGTGTTGCAAAGACTTCATCTCAAGGTGCGTAATATAATATTAATTAAAAATTATTTCTTAATTGAAATAATTTTTTTTTATGTAAAAAAATTATTGATTTTTGTTTTATCTTTTGTTATACTTGTTATAGTAAGGAGGACAAGATAGAAAATGAAGAATGAAAATCATAGAGATGGAAGGGGAATATTTTACGGTGTAATTGGTGTTGCTACGTTAGTAGTTGCAATAATTGGTGCTACATTTGCATACTTTACTGCAACAGTATCAAGTAATGGTAATGAAATTACTGGTAATGCTGCATCAGTTTCATTCGGATTAAGAGTAGAAAGGGAAGAAACAACAGACCAAACTAATGGTGGATTAATACCAATGTCTAATTCAATGGTAGAGTCTGCAGTTAATTTAGGTGGATTACCTGGTGGAACAGGTTCTAACAAAGCTGCATGTGTAGACGATAATGGTAACTCAGTATGTCAAATATATAAAGTAACAGTTACAAATACATCATCTGCTGCATTATTCTTAGATGGATATGTTACTTTAAACGGTGGCCTTGCTACAGCTACTGCTTCTTCAGATGTAACTAGTAATCCAACTGTTATGAGATGGGCACAAGTATTTAAAACTACTAGTCCTGAAAGTGGACATCTAGCTTATTCTACTGGTACTACCGATTTTGCTGATTTAGGATCATCTACTGCTGTTCCTGTAACTGTTATTGGTGAAGGCGCTTCTGATGGATTAAATAAAGCGTTTATTGTTAATGGTACTACAAGTGGCTATATGGACTCAACTACTATTGTAACTGCTGATGGAGCTACTATTAATGGTAATACAATGGATTATATTGGTAAAAACTATATTAGAATTAGTTCTAAAGGTCAAGTATCTGGTGGTAATGAACATAATTATAATAGAACTGAACTTGAAGATGCTTTAGTATTTAATTTATTAGTTCCTGTTAATCAATCTAAGGTTTTATACTTTGTTGTTTGGTTACATGAAAATGGTCAATCACAAAACCCTGTTGCTGGTGAAGGAAATCCTACTGAAGAAAACTTCTTTGGTGGTTTAGTAACTTTCATGTCTGGTCAAGGTGGCGAAGTATCAGCTACATTTAGTGGTATTACTAAAGTTAATTCTCAAGCTTAAACATTTGATTTTAAAAAGCAATAATTATATTGCTTTTTTTTTGTGTCTTTGATATAATTTTTATAGATAATAGGTGATAATGTGAAAAATAATTTTGATAAGAAAATGTTTTATGTTTTAGTTACTTGTTTGGCATTATCTGTAGTTATTGTTGGTGCTACTTTTGCTTTTTTTACTGCTAGTGCTAATGATAATGAGAGTGTTGTTGGTTATAGCGAAACCTCTTCATTTGGATTATCTGTAACAAAAGTTACTTCTTTAGATATGACTTTTGGTTTAATTCCTATGAGAAATACTGAAGCTCCTTATGCTGCTGAGCAGATGTGTTATGATGATAGAGGTAGTGTAGGTTGTCAGATTTATAAAATAACTATACATGGTGATGTAGATAATACTATGTTTGTTGATGGCTATATTACTACTGATACTCTTCCTGGTATTGAGACTAGGTTTACTAGAGTATATCCTTATGATTATACTTATACTGATCCTGATACTAATGAAGAAGTTACTGATCATATTTTTAGAACTAGTTATACTAAACAAGAGATGTTAGATGTTAATTTTGATATGAGTGAACATATTAAGAGTGGTAAGCTTGGGTCAGATAATTTATCTAGTTTAAATCAGACTGATGATTATGATTGTTTATTTGTAAGTAATGAAAAAATTGGGGGAGATGCTGGCGCTGATGTTGATTTTTATCTTATGATATGGATTTATGATGATGGTACTAATCAGGATTTTATTCAAGGTTCTAGAATTGTATATACTGGTATGGCTACTTTTGTTTCGGCAGCTGGAAATGAGATTAAGGCTAGTTTTGATTAATAAAAAAATATAGGAATTATTCCTATATTTTTTTTCCTTGATATGTATTTCTTTTTACCATTTCTTTATCTATATCATTTAGTACACAGAATTTTTTTATTAGCCAATTTGGTTCAATTAATTCTTTTGGATTAGGATCTGATGTAATTCTGTGTATTACTATTTTGGGATTTAATAATTCTAATTGTTTAATTACAATATCTATATATTCTTCTTTTGTTAATATATGAAATTTTTCTTTTTTATATAATTCTTGTAGTGGTGTATCTTTTATTATATTTAACATGTGTATTTTTATTCCATCTATTTCTAATTTATTTAAGTATTTTACTGTTTCTAACATCATTTCTTCTGTTTCATATGGTAATCCATTTATTATATGTATTACTGTTTCTATATTTCTTTCTTTTAATTTTTTATATGTATTTTCAAATTCTTTTAGGTTGTGACATCTATTTATTAATTTAGCTGTATTTTCGTGTATTGTTTGTAATCCTAATTCTATAGTTAGATTTGTTCTTTTATTTAGTTCTTCTAAATACTCTAAACATTCATCTGTTATGGCATCTGCTCTTGTAGCAATAGATATTCCTATTACGTCTTTTATTTTTAAAACACTTTCATATTTTTCTTTTAGTATATTTAAGGGAGCATAGGTATTAGTTCTTGCTTGGAAATATGCAATATACTTGCTATTGGGCCATTTTTTGTCTATTATTTTTTTTATGTCGTTAAATTGTTCTGTTAGTGGTTTTGTTTTATCTCCTCCAAAGTCTCCACTTCCTAATTTGGAGCAATATATACAACCACCATATCCTTTTGTTCCATCTATATTAGGGCAGGTAAATCCTGCATTTAAACTTATTTTTACTACTTTATTTTTGTATTTTTCTTTCATATGGTAATTAAGTGTATGATATCTTTTGTTATCTAAAGAGTATTTAAACATAATATCACCTCTTGTTAATTTTATCATTAATCTAGTAAATTGACAAATATTTTATATTATGATAGTATAGTTTCTAATTTTTTGGAGGAAATTATGTTTAATTTTAAATTTAAATTTATAATAATTGTTACTATATTTTTATTTGTTATAGTTACTTTTATTAATAATGATTTTTATTACAGTGCTGATATTTATAATAAAACTATTGAAATTAGTGATTTTTTTACTAGTGATGATATGGTTGTTCTTAATGATAAAAATGAGATTGTTGTTAGAGAAGAGGTATATGATAATCTTACTATGGAAGAACTTGTGGATAAATTAAATAGAAATTTATATGATGATTTGAGTGGTAAGGGTTATTTATATGCTAGTTATTCTTTAGAAAGAGGTGTTGATCCTTATTTAGCGGTTGCTATATCTTTATTAGAAACAGGTTGTAAGTGGGGTTGTAGTAGATTAGTTAAGAGATGTAATAATGTTGGTGGTATGATTGGTAATGGTTGTAATGGATTTGCTAGTTTTAGTACTTTAGATAATGGTATTATGGCTTTTATTGATAATATTTCTAAGAATTATGTAGCATATGGTCTTACTAATGCTGATTTAATGAATCCTAAATATGCTGAAAATCCTACGTGGGCATATAATGTTAATAAGTATATTAGTATTATTAAAAATAATTAAAGGAAAATATGGATATTTTTCTTTTTTTTTGTTATAATTCTTTTGGAAAAGAGTGAATTTTATGAATCCTAAAGATATTAGAGTTGTTTTTATGGGAACTCCTAGTTTTGCTGTTCCAATACTTAATAGTTTAATTGATAGTTATAATGTTGTTATGGTTGTTTGTCAACCTGATAGAAAGAAAAATAGAAAAGGGGATATAGTGGTTCCTGATACTAAGTTAGTAGCACTAGAGAATAATATTCCTGTTTTTCAACCTATTAAATTAAGAAATGATTATCAAAGTATTATTGATTCTAATCCTGATATTATTATTACATGTGCATATGGTCAAATTGTTCCTGATGTGATATTAAATTTACCTAAATATGGTTGTATTAATGTTCATGGTTCTTTACTTCCTGAATTAAGGGGTGGAGCTCCTATTCATTGGGCTATTATTAGGGGATATAAAGAAACTGGTATTACTATTATGGATATGAGTAGTAAGATGGATGCTGGGGATATTATTGCTCAAGAGTCTATTCTTATTGGTGATATGGTACTTGGTGAATTATATGATAAGTTGTCTATTTTGGGTAAGAATTTGCTACTTAAAACTTTACCTAGTATTATTGATGGTACTTGTAAGAAGATTAAACAAGATGAAAGTAAGGTTACTTTTGGTTATAATGTTACTAAAGATGATATGAAAATTGATTTTTCTAAGGATGCACTTTCTATTAGAAATCTTGTTAGGGGTCTTAATCCTATACCAGGAGCGTATTGTTATTTAGATGGTAAGAGAATAAAAATATATGATGTTGATATTTTAGATGATAAAACTAAAGGTAAATGTGGTATAATAGTAGGTGTAGATAGAGATGGTATTATTTGTAATACTTCTGATAAATTAATTAAGATTACAGATATTGCTATTGAGGGTAAGAATAGATGTAAAGTTTATGATTATCTTAATGGGGTAAAAAAAGATAGTTTAATAGGTAAGGAGTTTATGTAGTGAGTAATAAGAAGACTAATAAAGAAGATAAAGTTAATAAAGATTCATTCTTTTATAAATATAAGAATGATAGTAAATATAATGCAAAAGCTCAATTGATTTTTTATGTTGTTTTTATTATTTTTGTTGTTATATATTTAAATTTTTCTAGAGTTGGTAAAAATTATGATTATAATAATATAACTAATAAGAATTATAATAATAAAACAGAAGAAACTAATTTATTTGATGTTATTTCTGATAACTATAATTATAAAGTTAGTGTTAGTGGGGTTTTAAAAAATAATAATATTAATTATATTTATAGTGGTAAGAGAAGTGGAGAAAATACTACTATTGATAGAAATGTTAATAATAAGTTAGATTATTTTTATAAGATAAGTGATGAGTATTATGTTAAGAATGATGATGAATATAAATTTATTGATTCTTCTTTGGTTTATGATACTATTTCTTATAAATATTTAGAGTTTGATAGTATAATGAAATTACTTAAGAAAGCTAGTTTAGATCATGTGGAAAATACTTCTAGTGGGGAATATAATTATAAATATAATTTGTTAGTTAGGGATGTTGTTAAGAGTTATAATGGTGATGATGTAGTTAGTATTAATGTTCATGTTACTGATTATAATTTAAGTATTGATATTGATTATACTAATTTATTTAAAATTATTTATAATGATTTTTCTTCATGTAAAATTAATTACTTATATAGTGATATTGGTAAGGTTGATAAATTTGTTATTATAGATAATAAAGATATTGGTTAATTCCAATATCTTTTTTGTTATATGAGTTAATTATCTATTAAAATAGAAATTATCTCTTTAATATTTATTCCTTTATTATTTAATAACATGGGATACATACTTGTGTTTGTAAATCCTGGCATTGTGTTTACTTCATTAAAATATAATTTATTATTTATATAATCATATAGAAAATCTATTCTTGCTAAATCTTTTAAATTTAGTATTGTAAATATTTTTAATGATAATTCTTGAATTTCTTTTGTTAAGTATTTACTTATGGGTGCTGGTATTAATAATTTGCTATTGCTTATGTATTTGGCGTTATAATCGTAAAATGTATTTATAGATTTTATTTCTCCTACAGATGATACTTTATTTATTTTATCAAAAATTATTGCACATTCTAATTCACGAGCTTTTATGAATTTTTCTATTATTACTTTTTCATCATATTTAAATGCTTCTTTAATATATTTATTTACTTCTTTTATGTTTGATGCAATATTAATTCCAATAGATGATCCACATTTTGCTGGTTTTATTATTACTGGATAATCTAATGGAATACTATTTACTTCTTTATTTTTTGTTATTGTTATATAGGGTACTTGTGGTATATTATGATGATTACATATAATTTTAGTTATTTCTTTATCATAACTAGTAATTGAACCTAATACATCTGTTCCTATATAGGGAATATTAAAAAGGTTTAACATTCCTTGTATGTTTCCATTTTCTACTGGATTTCCATGTATAATAGGAAATACTTTATCGAATGTTTTTAGATAATTAATTATGTTATCTATTTTAGTTATCTTTCCTTTAGTCCAATCTTTTTCTAATATGTTATAATTATCTTTAAATATATACCATTCATTATTTTTAGTAATACCCACTGCAGTTACATTATATTTCTTTCTATCTATATTATTAAGAATAGTTTTTGCTGATAAGCAAGATATGTAATGTTCAAATGAATTTCCTCCAAATATAATTAATACTTTTTTCATATATTACCTCTTTATATTATTTTATGTATATAAAATATAAATATTATTATGATTTATAAAGATATTGTTTGATATTTAGGAGAATATAATAAATATAAATAGTTAATTTTTGGCATAAAAAAACTACTTATAATTAAGTAGTTAATTATTTAATGGTCGGGAAGACAGGATTCGAACCTGCGACCCCTTGGTCCCAAACCAAATGCTCTACCAAGCTGAGCCACTTCCCGATAATGGTGGAGAATAAGGGATTCGAACCCTTGACCCCCTGCGTGCAAGGCAGATGCTCTAGCCAGCTGAGCTAATTCCCCATCAATATGTTAAATTATATCAATTATTGCCTTTAATGTCAATATATTTTTTAAGTTTTAATAAAATTGAGTATCTTCGTTGCACTAATTAATCTTTTATGTTATAATCTTGTTTGTGGGAGGAATACTATGGAAACTGTATTATTAATTATATCAATCTTATTAATTTTGATTGTTTTGTTACAAAGTGGTAAAGCTGAAGCTGCTGGTCAGATTGTTGGATCTGAGGGTAGTGGGTTATTTGCTAATAGAAAAGAGAGAGGCTTAGAACTTTTTATTAGTAGATTAACTATGACTTTAGGATTTTTATTTTTTATTATAGCTTTATTTTTGTCTTTAAAGAATTAGACCTATTGGTCTTTTTTTTGTTTATTTTATTGAAATAAGCTCTAGTTTATATTATAATTAATTTATGTGTGCTAGGAGGAAGTATGGAAGAATCTATTATTGAAGTACTTAATAATGTTGATAGGCCTGCAATGAGTGCAATTGAAATTAATGATGAATTAGGTTTTGAAACTATTGAGGATTATAAAAAATTAGAGAGTGTTTTGGCTGATATGTGTACTAAGGGAATTCTATACTATAGTGAAAAGAAAAAGAGATATTTACTTTTAAAGAATAGTCATTTACTTAGTGGTAAGTTAATTGTTAATACTAAGGGATATGGTTTTGTTGTTATTGGTGATGGTAGAAAAGATATTTATATAAGTAAAGATAATTTAAATACTGCTAGAAATAATGACATTGTATTAATTGAATTAATTAATGATAAGACTGAGGGTAGAATTGTTAAGATTATTAATCGAGATTCTGAATCTTTTGTTGGTACTGTTTATTTTAGTGATGGTAAGTGTTTTGTTAAACCTGATGATAAGGGTGGAACTGATATTTTAATATTAGATGAATATACTAAGGGATTGGTTGAAGGTCATAAGGTTTTAGTTAAACCAGTAAGTGGTAATAAGTATGTTGGTAGTATTTTAGAGGTTATAGGTCATAAGAATGATATTGGTGTAGATATTTTATCTTTTGTATATAAATATGGATTTAAACCTAAGTTTCCTACTGAGGTTCTTGATAGTTTAGTTGATATTCCTGATAATATCGATAATGAAGATATTAGTGATAGAGTTGATTTAAGAGATAAGGTTATCTTTACTATTGATGGTGATGATACTAAGGATATAGATGATGCTATTAGTATTTCTAAGATAGAAAATGGTTATGAACTTGGAGTACATATTGCAGATGTTAGTCATTATGTTAAGAAAGATAGTGAATTAGATAAAGAGGCATACGAGAGAGGTACTAGTGTATATTTAGTTGATAGGGTTATTCCTATGCTTCCACATCAATTATCTAATGGTATATGTTCTTTAAATCCTAAGCAAGATAGATTAGCAATGTCTTGCGTTATGAAGATAGATAATAATGGTAAGATATATAGTTATGATATATTTAAGAGTGTTATTAGAAGTAGAATTCAAATGACTTATAATAATGTTAATGATATATTAGATAATAATAATATTCCTTCTGGTTATGAGGAATATGTTTCTGATTTGAAATTGATGAAAGAATTATCGGATATTCTTAGAAAGAAAATGGTTAAAAATGGTTATATAGAATTTACTAGTCCAGAACCTAAGATAATTGTTGATGATGTTTGTCATCCTATAGAAATTGGATTAAGGAATGAAGGAACTGGAGAAAACATGATAGAAAACTTTATGGTAGCAGCTAATGAGACTGTTGGGGGATATGTTTTTTATCAAGAATTACCTGGTATATATAGAGTTCATGATAGGCCTGATGAAAAGAGGTTAGCTAGTTTTTTTGATTTCTTATCAGCACGTGGTTATGTTGTTAATGGTAAGAGATGTGATATTACTAGTAAGGATTTGCAATATATATTAAATCAGCTTAGTGATAAACCGGATGCTAAGATTCTTAATGATATGGCTATTAGGAGTCAAGCTAAAGCTGTATATTCTGCAGAGAATATTGGTCACTTTGGATTAGGTAGTAAGTGTTATTCACATTTTACTTCTCCTATTAGGAGATATCCTGATTTAATTTTACATAGACTTGTTAAGGATTATATGAGTAATTATTCTAATGAGGTTATTAGTAGTTGGGAAAGTTGTCTTCCTGAGATGGCTTTACATTGTTCAGTTAAGGAACAGGATGCTCAGAATTGTGAGAGAGATGTTGATGATATGAAAATGGCTGAATATATGGAAGATCATATTGGAGAAGAGTTTAATGGTGTTATATCTGGTGTACAAGAATTTGGAATATTTGTTGAACTTGATAACACAGTAGAGGGGTTAGTTAAGATAGAGGATTTGCCTGGAGGTAGTTATTCTTATGTTGAAAGTTCTTTATCTTTGGTTAGTAAGAATAAAAAGCATAAATATACTTTTGGAGATGTTGTAAGAGTTAGATGTATTAGGGCTTCTAAAGATACTAGTATGATTGATTTTGAATTAGTTGGTGATTAGTATGGATGATAAGATTATTAGTTTTTTTGAAGCTAGTAAAAAGAATAATGTTAGTTATGATGAGTTTGTTAGGAATTTTAATTTAAGGGGAGAAAAGAATTTAAAAAAATTAAAAAGAAGTTTAGATAGATTAGTATCTTCTGGTACTTTATATTTTGATTCTAAGGAAAATACTTATATGTTGTTTGAAAACTCTAATATGTATAAGGGAATATTGCTTATTGATAATAAGGGAAGGTATTATATTAGTGATAAAGGTAATAAATTATCTATTTCAGACACTAATTTAAATAATGCTTTGTATGGTGATTTTGTTTTGGTTTCTTTTGATATGAAGAAGAATTGTTATTATGTTAAAGATATTCTTAAGAGAGATTCTAATAGATATGTTTCAGAAGTTGTTTTATTTAATGGAGAATTATGTATTCATGATAATAGATTTGGATATTTAGAGATTGCTAATAGAAATAGATATTTTATTCCTGGTAGTTTGGTATTAATAGAAAAGAAAAATAATAATATGGCAGATATTATTGAATATATTTGTCATAAGGATGATGCTAATAGTGATATTTTAAGTATTGTATATAATCATGGATTTTCTAATGATTTTAATTCTTATATAAAGAATGAGTTAGAGAGTATTCCAACTAGTTTATCTCAAGATGTAATAGATTATGAATTATCTCATGGTAGGGTTGATTTAAGAGATAAGGATATTGTTACTATTGATTGTGATTCTACTAAGGATATAGATGATGGTGTATATGTTGAGAAAAATGATGATGGTACTGTTAGTTTGTATGTATGTATTGCTAATGTAAGTCATTATGTTAAGGATGGTAGTGCTTTATCTGTTAGAATTAAGGAGTCTGGTACTAGTGTTTATCCTCCTTCTTGTGTAATTCCTATGTTACCTCGTGAATTATCTAATGGTATATGTTCTTTAAATCCTAATCAAGATAGACTAGCTATGTGTTTTAAGTCTACTTTTGATAATAATGGTAATGTTATAGATTTTGATTTTTTTAGAGCAGTTATTAATTCTAAATTAAAGATGACTTATAGTAATGTTGATAAAATATTAGAGAATGATGAAATGGTAAGTGGTTATGAAAGGTTTCATAAGCAGTTATTAATGATGGAAAAATTGTATTTACAAATAGAAAATAAATTTTATAGGGATGGTTTTTTAGAGTTTGATAGTGTAGAGAATGAGTATGTTCTTGATGATAAGAATAAGATTATTGATATTGTTAAGTCTAAAGATGGTATTGGGTCTAGGATTATAGAATTCTTTATGTTAATTACTAATAAGAATATTACTGAGTATTTTAGTGATTTGGGAATTAATTTAGTATATAGGGTTGATGATGAACCAAATTATAATAAGATTGGTGATGTTATTGAACTTCTTCAAGATAAAAAATACTTAGATAATAGTATTGATGTTTATGATGGTGATAAGAAGAAAGAGTTTTATAAGAAAAAAGAGTTACAGAGATTATTAATGAGTATTAAGAAAATTCCTTATAATGATGTTTTTAGTCAAAAGTTAATTCATACTATGTCTAAAGCTTGCTTTTCTGCTAATAATATTGGGCATTATCCTTTGGGATTTAATTACTATGCACAATTTACTTCTCCTATTAGAAGGGGTGGAGATTGGAGAAATCATACTATAATAGATTATTATTTAGATTCTTCTAGGAATGTTGAAGCTACTAATAATAGATTTTCTAAGGAAGTTTTGGAAAGAGAAGCTATTGTTTATTCTGAAAGAGAGAAGGAAGCTGATGTTGTTGAAGCAGAAGTTAAGCAAATGATGTTAGTAGATTATATTAATAATCATATGGAAGAGATTAATTCTAAAGATTTAATTGGTAGAGTATTGGAAATTACTTCTAGTGTTAAAATTTCTCTTGATAATGGTATTAAGGGTAAGATTAATTATCAATCTGGTATGTGTAATGTTATTGGTAATGATTTGGTTATGGGTAATGAAGTAATACTTAGTGTTGGGGATTTGATTTCTACAAAAATTAGTGGTGTTGGTAAGAAAAATGGGGAAATATTCTTATCTTTGAATAAGAATTTAGAAAGGAATTTTAATAATGGTAAGAAGAAGAGTGAAAAGAAGGTTAAAATTAGGGAACATAATCCTGGCTATTAGTTTGTTATGTTTAGTATTTTTGGTTGGTATTTATTTTTTTAAAAAGTATAATTTTAAAGATAGTAAGTTAGATGATATTAAGAAGAAAGTTCCTATAATTGTTAAGGAACCTGAAAAAGAAGTTGTTACTAGTGTATCTGTAATTGCTGTTGGAGATAATTTGATTCATTCTAGTGTATATAAAGATGCTAATAAGCATGCTAATTATGATGGTTATGATTTTAAGCCTATGTATGAATTGATTAAGCCTATTTCTAGTAAATATGATATTGCTTATTATAATCAGGAAAGTATATTAGGTGGTACAGATTTGGGATTAAATGATTATCCTACTTTTAATTCTCCTCAGGAAACTGGAGATGCTATGATTGATGCTGGATTTAATTTAGTTAGTCTTGCTACTAATCATACTATGGATAGTGGTGAAAGAGCAGTTCTTGCTAGTCGTAGTTATTGGAATAGTAAGAAAGATGTTTTAGCGGTAGGTAGTTATAGTTCTTTTGAAGAAAGAAATAAGATTGATATAAGAGAGGCTAATGACATTAAATATACTATGTTAAATTATACATATGGAACTAATGGTATGCCTGTTCCTAGTGGTAAGGAGTATTTAGTTAATGTTTGGCCTACAGATATTGACAATATTAATAATCCTGCTACTGATAGTAAATATCAGGAATATAAAAAGACAGTTAAAGAAGATGTCGAAAGAGTTAGAGATAAAGTAGATTTACTTATAGTAGCAATGCATTGGGGAGTTGAGTATACTCATGAACCTACGGAATATGAGAAAGATATGGCTTCTTATTTATCTAGTTTAGGTGTAGATGTAATTATTGGTACACATCCTCATGTTATTCAACCTGTTACGTTTGTAGATGATACTTTGGTAATATATTCTTTAGGTAATTTTATTTCTGCTCAATATCAAAATCAAAGTACTTGTACTTATTATAAGTGTACTGTAGAATTAATGAGTAGTTTTAAATTTACTAAGACTTCTAAGGGTAAAGATGTTAGTTATAAAATAAGTGATGTTAATAATGAACTTATTTATAATTATTATAATCAAAGTACTTGGAGAGGTTTTAGGGTTATTCCTTTTTCTAATAGTGAGATAGCAAATTATCTTCCTAATTATAAGGGGGTATATGAACATTATAAGGAAGTTATTCAAAAGTATGATAGCAATATGCCTGTAGTTGATGTTTATGAGTAAGAGAAGAAGAAAACTTAATATATTTAAATTATTAAGATTTATATTTATATTATTACTTGTTGTTGGTATTATTTTATTTGGAATTAAGTATTTACATAAAAAAGATAATGTAAAAGAAGTTAATAAAAAAGAAGAAAAAGAAGTAGTTAAAGAAGAAGTAAAGAAATTATCTTTAGTTATGGTTGGGGATAATTTAATTCATGATAAGATATATAATTATGCTTATAGTGATGGTAAATATGATTTTACTTCAATATTAACTTATATTAAGCCTATTGTTAGTAAATATGATTTGGCATATTATAATCAAGAAACTATTCTTGGTGGTAGTGAAATTGGCTTATCTAGTTATCCAGCGTTTAATTCACCTTATGAAGTTGGAGACGCTATGATTGAGAGTGGGTTTAATATTGTTAGTCTTGCTACTAATCATACTTTAGATAGGGGAGAAAAGGCTATATTAAATTCTAGAAATTATTGGAATAGTAAGAAAAGTGTTATGGCAATTGGTAGTTACAGTTCTATGGATGAGAGAAATAATGTTGATATTAGAGAGGTAAACGGGATTAAGTATACTGTTCTTAATTATACATATGGAACTAATGGGATACCGGTTCCTAGTGGTAAATCTTATTTAGTTAATATTTGGCCTGTTAATGGATCTAATCCAAGTAGTGATAATAGTTATCAAGAATATAAAAATATAGTTAAAGAAGATATAGATAGAGTAAAAGATAAGGTTGATTTACTTATGGTAGCAATGCATTGGGGTGTTGAGTATCAAGATATTCCTAATAGTTATCAAGAAGATATGGCTTCTTATTTATCTAGTTTGGGTGTTAATATTATTATTGGTACGCATCCTCATGTTATACAACCTGTTACATATGTAAATGATACTTTGGTTATATATTCTTTAGGTAATTTTTTGTCAGCGCATGAGGTTATTAATATGGCTAATAGGGTTGGTTTAATGACTAGTGTTGATATTATTTTAGATAATGGTAAGATTAAGTTAGATAATTTATCTAATGAATTATTATATACTTATTATAGGGAAGGATATAAAGATTTTAAGGTTATTCCTTTTAGTGAAATTACTAGTGATTATTTGAATAATTATAAGGATGTATATAATAAATATAAAAATATTGTAACTAAATTAGATAATAGTATTTTAGTAGCGCCTATAGATTAGGTGCTATTTTTATGATATAATTAAATAGAGGGATTGATATGACGGAATATGAATTAAATAGATATAATGAATTAGTTAGTATGATTAATAATGGGGATTTTTCTTTTGCTATAAATAGGATAGATTGTGATATTGTTCTTAATAGTGATTTAAAGGATAGAGTTATTAATTATATTGTTAATACTTCTTTTGATTTGGATATTAGTATTTTTGATTTAATTAATGAAAATGATTTGCTTCTTAATAGTAAATTATTACAAAGATATTATGAATGTGTAATTAATATTGGAAGATTTAATCAATATGAAATAAATGAAAAATCTAATAATTCTAAAGAATTACTAGATTACTTCTTAGAAAAAGTTAAAGATAGTAATTATGTTATTAAAAGTATCGCTGGTGATGTTCTTAATGAAGATTGGTTTATTAGATATTTTATAGATAATAATAGATTAGATGTGTTTCAGTTTGTTGATAATATAGATAAGAAATATTTGCCTGATATATATACATTAATTGATGCTGGTAAGGGATTTTTTGTAAAAAGGAATAGGGATGACTTTATACCAAATAAGGAATTATATGATAGATTATTTATTGATAATTTAAAAAATGGTTATGTTAGTTCTTATATTAATGATTATTTAAATGAGAATGATTATTTGGGAGGAAATTATGAAATAATCGAAATATTTACTGATTTAATTGATAAAGATAAAGATATTTATTTTGATAATAATATTGATTCTTTTTATGAAGCTTATAATATAGTTAATTATATTTTAGAAAAAAAGAAATATAAATATTTAGAATTGTTTGATTATTTACATGACTATAGAAGTATAGATATAGATAAAGTAAATAGTTTATTAGAAGAAAATCCTAAATATTTTAAATACTTTTATTTTTATCCTAAGGAACTTTTAAATGATTCTACTGTAGAGAGTATAATTAATTATGATGTATCTTTTGCTTTGAGTGGATTTGATATTGTCTGGTATAATAAGTTTAAGGATTTAATTCTTAAAAAAATTGTTGAGAATAAGTTTAATGTTATTAATTGTTCTTTAGCTAGTTTTTTAGATATTAAGGATAAAGATTTACTTAAAGCTTTGTTTGATGCTGATATTAATAATCTTTTTATTTTTTATGAATATCTTAATAGTTATACTTATAATATGTTATATTTTAATGAAGATTTTTATTATGCTGCTAAGGAAAAAATATGTTTATATTATGGTTTAAATATAAAACATTTGGAAATGTTTGTTAATAGATTTGGATATAAGTATTTATATTATATAAAAAATGAAAATATGAGAAATGCTATTAATTTAGATGATGAGAACTTCAAGAAATATATGGATATATTTGATATAGATAAATTAAATATTGAGGATTCTAAAAATATTTTTGATTCTTTAGTACAATATAGATTTAAGAATGAATGTTTTGCTGATATTAATAGATTTTCTAAAATTAAGATGAGTTTTTCTAATAAAGAAGATAATAAATATTATGATGATTTGAAGGTTTTAGCAAGTGTTAGTGTAGATAAGATAAAGAAAATTAAAATTAGAGGTAAGGATAATATAATGGTTCCTTTACTTGATGATAATGCATTAGAAGAGTATTCTAAATCTTCTTTTGATTATCTATTAAAAGTGTATAATGAGATTAGAAATGGTATTAATGTTACATATAATACTAATATTTTATATTATATTAATAGGCAACATATTAAAGATTCTAGGGAAGAGTTTAGGAATAAATATAATTACCTTGACGAACTTTGGTTAAATCATAATTATGATCCTAGGGATCTTAGAAATGCTCGTATTAGTTATTATTTTGATAGATTAGATGATAGAGAATTAAATCTTGTATTAGATAATATTATTTCAAAGTTAGATTATAATATTAGTAATGAAATAAATAATTATGAATTAATAAAGAGAGTTTTAAGATTCTTAAAAACTAGTGGTAGGGAATATAATGATAAGGGTGTTGTTTCTAAAATTAATGAGGTTAAGGATATTTTAGAAAAGTATGTTATGGAGCATAATTCTTTTTTACCTAGTCCTTCTTCTTTAGCATCAAATTATAAGATTAGAATTTATTATGATGTTCCTCACATAAATGATAATGATATTTTTGATATTTTATCTAATATTAATCCTTTAGAACTTAGAGATACTGTATTTAATGATGATGAGAAAACTAAAATGTTATATGATTTAATGAAAAAGTATAAGTTTATATACTGGGCAAATATTTTTAATACTGCTGTTAAGAATTCTAATTTAGATTTTAATAGTTATACTGTTTCTTCTTTTATATCTAAATTTAATGAGGTATATAGTTATATTAATTATTTGAAGAGAGATAATATTGATGTAGGTGTTTCAGAATTAATTAATTATTCTAATGTTCTTGGAAGTAGTTCTAATAGATATTCTTTATTGCTTGGCGTTGATAATGCTAGATTGATTAAATTAAATCCTACTCCTTTTAATAATAGTTTTTATGATAATAGAGAGGATATTGCTGTTAGAAATTTGTTTAATTCTTATAATAGAAAAGATATTACTATTAAACCTATTGATAGGATTATTAGGATTAATGATAATAATGTTATAGTTAATTTAGGTAATTTTACTAATCCAATTGGTTTAACTTATGGAGAAAGAAATAATACATGTATGAGAATTGGGGGACAGGCAGATAGTTTATTAAATTTTGGTATTGATAATATAAATGGTTTTCATTGTAGATTAATTGATTCTGATACTTTTGAATTTGTTAGTGGTTTTTCTGGATTTAGAAATGGTAATTCTGTTTATTTTAATATGGTTAGAAAAAGTATGTGTGAAAAATATAGTGATGGTGATATTGTAGATATAATTAGAGAAATTGCTAAAATGATTGGTAATGATAATTCTACTATAGATAATGTGTTTATTAGTCCTAAATATGGATTTGGAAGAAAGGATAAAAAAAAAGAATTAGATGTTAATATTAAAGAAGGTTATAATAATTTTTATTTTGATTTAGATCATGAGGCTATATGTTTATATACTTCTTCAAATAATAGTGAATATGTTCCTATTAATTTTGATAATAGTAGGTCTATTAAATATCCTGTATTAAGAGATGAGGTTGTTATTACTGATGATAAGTTTGATATTTTAGTTAGGTTAAATAAATATTTATTATTAAAGGATATGTTTAATAAGAAAGATTATTCTTCTTATATGAGAACGCAATTATTAAAACCTAGTGATGTTGATAATATTATTTTACTAGTATCTGGTGAGGATTTTATTTGTTATTTGGATAATGATTTAAATATTGTTTATGATTATATTGAGAGAAATGATAATAGGGTAAAGGTAGAAATAGAAGATGCTGTTAGAATATTAAATGAAAAGAAAGGGGAAATTTCTAATGAAAGAGCTAATTGGAAAAGTCGTTAGTTTTAATGACTATAGTGGTAGAATAATGGTTGATGATGTAGAATATTTACTTCTTGATAATAATATTGTTTCTGGTGAGGTTATATGTAATAATGATATGGTTAGTTTTATTCCTGAAGAAATGAATGGTTTTTTAATAGCAAGATTTGTTAAGAAGGTAGTTAATAAATAAATATTATTATGTTATAATTATTGTGTTGGTGATATTATGGAAATATTAAATAGAAAAGCTAGATATGATTATTTTATAGAGGATGAATTTGAAGCTGGTGTTGTTCTTACTGGAACAGAGATTAAATCTATTAGAGAAGGTAAGGTTAATTTGGGAGATAGTTATGCTATTATAAGGAATGAAGAGATATATTTACTTAATACTCATATATCTAGTTATGAAGCTGGTAATATTTTTAATCATGATGAAGATAGGACGAGAAAGCTTCTTATGCATAAGAGTGAGATTAAGAAACTTAATAATAAGGTTACGTTAGAAGGATATACTTTAATTCCTTTAAAGATATATTTTAATAAGGGTAGAGCTAAAGTATTAATTGGTTTATGTAAAGGTAAGAAGAATTATGATAAGAGAGAGGCTATAAAGAAGAGGGATACGGAAAGGGAAATGAGAGCTAATTATAAGAATTAGCTCTTTTTTATAAATATACGAATTTTTGTTCGTATGTTATTGACTAAATGTTATATGATTGTTATAATTTAGTAGTAATGGTATAGGAGGTAATTATGGATGAGAGAATAATAACTGGTGATATGTTAAAAGAGGATGTTGATGAGATTAATATAAGGCCTCAGAGTTTAGAAGAGTATGTTGGACAATCTGATGTTAAGGATAATATTGGTATTTTTATTAAGAGTGCTTTAATTAGAGGAGAGGCTTTAGATCATGTGTTATTATATGGGCCTCCTGGATTAGGAAAGACTACTTTAGCATATATAATTGCTAATGAACTTGGTAGTAATATTAAGACTGCTAGTGGTCCTTCTATTGAGAAGAGTGGTGATTTAGCTGCTATTCTTTCTACTTTAGAAGAGGGAGATGTATTATTTATTGATGAAATACATCGTATTCCTAGATTTATTGAAGAGATATTATATCCTGCTATGGAGGATTATTGTTTAGATATAGTGGTTGGTAATGAAGGATCAAGTAGAAATATTAGAATAGATTTACCTCATTTTACTTTGATAGGTGCTACTACTAGAGCGGGAGATTTATCTAGTCCTTTGAGAGATAGATTTGGTATTATTTCTAAATTAAATTATTATACTGAGGATGAATTATATCAAATTGTAATGAGGACTAGTAGAGTTTTAAAGATGGATATAGATGAAGATGCTGCTAGAGAATTAGCTAGAAGGAGTAGAGGAACTCCTCGTATATGTAATAGATTATTTAAGAGGGTTAGGGATTTTGCTTTAGTTGAAGAAAGTGATGTAATTACTTTAGATATAATGACTAAATCTTTAGATAGATTGAAAGTTGATAGTATGGGGTTAGATGATACTGATTATAATTTATTAATTGCTATTATTGAAAGATTTAATGGAGGACCTGTTGGATTAGAGGCTTTAGCTGCTTCTATTGGGGAAGAGGTATCTACTATTTCTGATGTGTATGAGCCATATTTGCTTCAGGTAGGACTATTAAAAAGAACTGCTAGGGGTAGAATGGTTACTGATATGGCTTATAAGCATTTGGGTATTAAAAAGCCTTTAAAATAATTGACTAAAAATGTCAATTATTGTATAATTATTTGTAAGTAGGTGATAAGGTGAAGAATAAAGTTATTATTTTTATTATTTTGTTATTAACTTTTGTTCCTTATTGTGTTAAAGCT
Organism: Bacilli bacterium; assembly: GCA_017432825.1. GTDB lineage: Bacteria > Bacillota_I > Bacilli_A > RF39 > UBA660 > RUG11198. The sequence goes on along the minus strand of JAFRIJ010000007.1, from coordinate 52,446 downwards.
ACTACATTACAAGATTTGTATGATGATTTATCTAATTTAGAGAGTAGTTATAATACTGCTAGAAATAAAGCTAATATGACACAAGCTGAAATAAATAAAGTAAGGGCTAGTATTAATACTATTGAGAATGAAATAGTACAAGCTCAAAATGATATTGTACAAGCTGAGAAAGATATTAAGAAGAGTGAAGATGAGATTGCTAAGAGAAAAGAAGAGACTAATCTTATGTTAAGATATTTACAGATTGCTAATAGTAAAGGTAGTAGTATGATTGAATATATTTTTGAAGCTGATGATTATACTGATTTGATATATAGATATTCTGTCGTTACACAATTATCTGAAGCTAATAAAAATTTAATGGATGAATTAACAAAGTTAATTAGTGAATTGGAAACTAAGAAAGCTAATTTGAAAACAAAACAAGTTGAACTTGCTAATAAGAAGAAAGAGTTACAAAATAAATCTGCATCATTGCAGGTTCAACTTCAAAAGGAAAATGATTCTGGTCTTGGTATTGCTGAACAAATTGCTGCTAAGAAGAAAAATATTAAGTATTATGAATCTATTGGTTGTAAGAGAAATTCTGATATTACTACTTGTAATGGTATACCTGCTGTTAGTGGTTGGACTTATCCTTTAACAAGTTTTAGACAATCATCTAATTACGGTTGGGATGAAAATAGATATCATTATGCTGTTGACTTGGGTACTGGTGAAGGTTCAGTTGTTAAAGCTGTTGGTCCAGGTAAGGTTGTATTTGCTGGTAATGTTGGTTATAAGGCTAGTTGTTATTCTAGCTATACACATCAGTATTATAGTGATTGTCATTGTGGTGGTTATGTTATTCAAATATTACATAGTTATCAAGGACAAGAATATATTTCTTTGTATATGCATTTACTTACTAGTAATGTAGGATATGGTTCTCGTGTTTCTGGAGGGCAACCCATTGGTACTAGTGGTGGTGGATATCAGGAGATTAGTAAATGGCATGATCATTGTACTGCGGGAGGACACTTACATTTTACTATGTCAAAGGGATCAAATTTGGTTGGTACTTCAGGTGTTAAGGGTAATACTTTTAACCCTAAGACATTTTTCCCTGCTATGTGGGGTATAGGAGCTACATTAGGATTATAGAAATAGTATTTTAAAAAGAAAGATTAATTAATATAATCTTTCTTTTTATAAATAAATTATTTTTCTTTATATTTTGTTTTATTATCTGATAATACTTTTTCTCTTTTGTTTAGTTTTTTTATTGGAAATTTTATTATACTATTTTTTAAAGCATATAGGTTTGTTGGAATGAATGGATACATATAAGGAAGTCCAAATGAGTTAGTTCTAGTTAAATCTAAGAATAATATTATTAATACTATTATTAAGCCTTTAATTCCTAGTAAATTAGCACTTATCATGAATAATAATCTATACCATCTTATTCCATTAGATAGTTCTGGTTCAGTTAATAATAGGGATGATATTGATGTTATGGCAATTACTATTATCATAATGGGAGATACAATTCCTGCTTCTACTGATGCTTGACCTAGGATTAGGGCACCTACTATAGATAAGGAACTGGTAGTAAAATTAGGTAGTCTTAGTTCGCTTTCTTTTAGTATTTCAAATGATACTAACATAATTAATGCTTCTGTAAATACGGAGAAGGGAACGTTTTTTCTTTGAGAAGTGATACTAGTTAACATTTTTAATGGTAATAATTCTTTGTTATGGGTTGTTAAGGCTATATATATAGCAGGTGTTAATAGTGTTATAAAAAAGGCTAAATATCTAATTATTCTTGTTAGAGATATATTTATACTTTTGCTATATGTATCTTCTGTTTGTAGAAAGAAATCATTTAAACATACTGGTAATATAATAGCAAAGGGAGATGTATCTATTAATATTACTATTTTTCCTTTTAATAGAGCACTTGATACTCTATCTGGTCTTTCTGTTGTAATTATTGTTGGAAATATGGTTTTGTTTTCATCTGTTATTAGGTTTTTAATGGTTCCTATATTTATTATTCCATCTATATCTATTTTGTTTAATTTTTCTTTTATAAGTTTAAGATATTTTTTTTTATATATTGATTTTATATATAATATATTTACTTTTGTTTTGGTATATTTTCCTATTTCATTAGAATCTATCCATAAATCATTTGTTTTTATTCTTCTTCTTATTAATCCTATATTTGTTTGTATATCTTCTACAAATGAATCCATAGCGGCTCTTAAGGATTTTTCTGTTTGAGGAGTAGATATTGATCTTGAAAGATTTCTTTTTGTTTCTAATACTATATAATTATTTTCGTTTTCTATTAATATTATTGTGAAACCATAATTAAGATAATAACATATATCTTCATAGTTATTAATAATGCTATATTTAAAATTATCTATATTATTTGTTATTGTATCTATTAAAGTACTTTTATTTTTAATATTATCTAGACTTCTTATTATAAAGTCACTTATTGTATTTGATGATGTTAATGATTCATTATAAATAATATATATTTCTTTTTTAGATATTATTTTTTTTCTATAGGTGATATCTTCGGCATTATTAGTATCTTTTTTTATTTTATTTATGATTTTTTCTATGTTATTCATATAAATCACCTATAATTATTATGAGAAATAAAAAGAATAATATGTTATCTTTTGGTAAGATTTATTATTCTTTCTTTATTGTTTTTGGTATTTTTAATTACTATTATATTATCTTTTGGCATAGTTATTATATATTTTAATTTGTTGGGATTATTTTTATTAGAAGTTATATTATTTATGTATATATTTATATTTTCTTTAGTTAAAGATGAAGCCATTTCTGATAGTATATCTTCTTTATTTATAAATATTGTTTCAAAATTATCTGAATTTATTGTTTGTCTTGATTTCATAATATACTCCTTTTTGTAATAATAGCATATATCTATTATATAAGCAAATTGTATAAATAATTATTTGGTATTTATATTATTTATATTATTTTGTTTTAGTAGTTATTTAGATTTAATATTTTAATTATTGTAATATTTTTATTATATTTAGGAGTATTATATTTACTAAAATTATAATTAACATTATTGTATTATTTTCATAAATTATTATAGGTGATTTTATGGTTAGTTTATGTGATATGGAACTTGATAGAGTGGGTATTATTAAAAATATAGATGCTAATAGTGATATGAAGAGAAGATTTATGGATATTGGTATTGTTCCTGGGGTTAGGATTATACGTGTTTTAGAGGATTATGGTAAAAGTATCTCTGCTTATAATATTATGGATAGTTTGATTGCAATAAGGAATAAGGATAGTAGGAGAATACTAGTTAGTTATGAATAATTATAATATTATTTTAGCAGGTAATCCTAATGTAGGTAAGAGTACTATATTTAATTTATTAACTGGCTATAGGCAGCATACAGGGAATTGGGCTGGTAAGACTGTTGATAATGCTAGTGGGGAATATACTTATAATAAGAATAAGTATGTTATCTATGATTTACCAGGTATGTATTCATTGGTACCACATTCTAAAGAAGAAGTTATAGCTAGAGATATGGTATGTAATAATAATGATATAGATTGTATTGTTGTTGTTTGTAATGCGGTTAGTTTAAAGCGTGGTTTAAATTTAGTTTTACAGATATTAGAGGTTAATTCTAATGTTTTGTTAGTGGTTAATTTGATGGATGAAGCTAAAAAGAGGGGAATAGAAATTGATTTAAGAAAATTATCTTCTATTTTAGGAATTAATGTAGTAGGTACTTCTGCTACATACAATGATGGTATTGATAAGCTAGTTGATGGAATAGAATATGTTTGTAAGAATAAAAATAATAGTTCTTATTCTTTAACTTATGATAATGATATAGAAGATAATATTAATAATATTTATAAATATATTGGTGATGTAGATAAAAAAAGATGGATTAGTATTAGGTTATTGTGTAGGGATATTGATATTTATGATAAATATAAAAATAAAGTATTAGATAATTATTTAAATAGAGTTGGTAATATAGAGGATAGAATATGTTCTTGTATTATTAATAGGTGTCATGATATATATAAGATGTGTGTTATTAATAGGTATAATAAATATTTAAATAGAGATAAGAAATTAGATAAAATTATTACTAGTAAGTTTTGGGGAATAATAATTATGATATTATCTTTGTTTCTTTTATTTTGGTTAACTATTGTTGGTAGTAATTATCCTAGTATATTGTTATCTAGATTTTTGTTTGGAATTGAAGATAATTTATATAATATTCTTTCTTTTTTGCCTAATATGATAAGGAATATTTTGGTACATGGTGTCTATAAAACTACTGCCTGGGTTGTTTCTGTTATGTTACCTCCTATGATGATTTTTTTTCCTTTGTTTACGATATTAGAAGATATGGGGTTTTTACCTAGAATTGCTTTTAATATGGATAATATGTTTAGTAAGTGTGATGCTTGTGGTAAACAATGTCTTACTATGTGTATGGGAATTGGTTGTAATGCTGTTGGGGTTACTGGTACTAGAATTATAGATAATAAAAAAGAAAGAATAATTGCTATTCTTACTAATAGTTTTATGCCTTGTAATGGGAGATATCCTGTTATTATAGCAGTAATATCTATGTTTATTATTAATTATAGTAGGGGTGTTATTTCTAGTTTATTAATTTCTTTAGTATTAGTATTTGTTATACTATTTTCTGTTGCTATTACTTTTGTTGTTAGTAAGATATTATCTAGATTGTTATTTAAAAAAGATAAGACATCGTTTATTTTAGAATTACCTGATTATAGAAAAATTAGAATTGGTCATGTTATTGTTAGTAGTTTATTAGATAGAACTTTATTTGTTTTGGGGCGTGCTGTTATGGTAGCGGCTCCATGTGGTCTTGTTTTATATTTGTTTACTAATATAAGTATTAATGGTAGTAATATTATTACATTTCTTAGTGATAAGTTAGATCTTTTTGGATGTTTATTAGGATTAGATGGTGTTATTCTTCTTTCTTTTTTATTGGGGCTTCCTGCTAATGAGATTGTTTTACCTATTATATTAATGATTTATTTAAATACTGGTATTTTGACTGATTATGATAGTTTGGTATCTTTAAAAAATATACTAATTAGTAATGGTTGGACTATTATTACTGCTATTAATTTTATTATTTTTAGTATATTTCATTTTCCTTGTGGAACTACATTACTTACAATAAAGAAAGAGACTAATAGTTATTTTTATACTTTTATAGCATTTATTATTCCTTTATTTATTGGAATTATTTTATGTTTAATAATTAATTTTTTATATAATTGTTTTATATAATAAAAAGGCTATTATTCCTGATAGTAATGCGTGATAGAATCTTGATATTAGGAATGTTTTATATGATAGGTTATCTTCTTCTATAAAAGATAATACTTGCATGTGTATTGATAATCCTCCAAATGATAGTGTCATACTTGATATTATTACTTTATAAATATTTGGTATATTTAATTCTGATATACTTTTTAATCCCATAGTTATTTCTAATATACATTTTAATATGGTTTGATTATATATATTTAGATTTAATCTATTTATAATTAAAGATGATATTACTAGGAATATTGATAATGTTCCTAATATCATTAAGAGTGTATCTATTGATTTCTTTATAGAGTTTATTAATATTTTGGGGAAGCTATTGCTTTCTTTTTTTATTATTGTGTTATTTATTTTTTTATTTAGATTTCTTGATAATATTCCTAGTATTATGTTTGGTGTATAATGGGATATTAATATAATTAGTGCTAAGATATTGCTATTTAAGAATATTGATAATGTTCCTAATATAAATAGGGGGTTAGAGAAGTGAGTAAATATTAATGCATGTGATGCTTCGTTTTTTGTTATTAGTTTTTTATCTAACATTATTTTTATATTTCTAGCACTAGATGGGAATCCTGATATTAGAGATAAAAAGAATATAGTTATTATGTTATCGGAAGTGTTAAATATTTTTGTAAATATTTTTCTTATTACTAGTGGTATGTAATTAGTTATGTTATAATTAATTAGTATATCTGAAATTATAAAGAAGGGGAATAATGATGGTATTAGGGAATTTATCCATATGTTTAATGAGTAAGATATGGTGTTAAATACTAGGGTTTTATTTATTAATAATTCTATTAATGTTATTAAACATGATATTATTATTATGGTATTAATTATTTTTGTTTTCATATTAAATTATATTAAGAGAGGGTGTTTTTATGTTTAAGAAGATTAAACAATATTTGAAGGAAGATAAATATTATATTTTATTTTTAATAGTAATATTTATTCTTTGTAATTATAAACTTCCATATTATATTAATATGCCTGGAGGTACTATTAAGATTAATGATAGAATTAAGTGTGATAATTGTAATGATATTAATGGTAGTTTAAATATGTTATATGTTACTGAGTATGTTGCTTCTATACCTACTTATTTATTAAGTTATGTTATTCCTAATTGGGATTTAGAAAGTATTAGTGTGCAACAGATAAATAATGAGAGTGTTGAAGAGATTAATGTTCGTAATAAGCTTATGTTAGAAAACTCTATTGATAATGCTTTATATGTAGCGTATAAAGAGGCTGGTAAAGATATTAATATTAGGGAAAAGAAAACTTTTATTGCTACTACTTTAGATGATAATAATTTAAAGATTGGTGATGAATTATTAGAGGTAGATAATAATGTTATTAATGATTATTTAGAGGTAAAGAATATTATTCTTTCTCATGATGTTGGAGATAGTGTTTTATTTAAAGTTAGGCGTAATAATAAAGAGATAAATATTAGTTCTAAGGTTAGAGAGGAATCTGGTAATAAGGTAATTGGAGTAGTTATAATTACAGATTATGTTTTTGATATGGATCCTATTCTTGATATTAAGTTTAAGGAGGGGGAATCTGGTGCTTCTGGTGGTTTAATGATGGCTCTTAGTATGTATACGAAGATAAGTGATGATGATATTGTTAGGGGAAGAAAAATAGCAGGGACTGGTACTATTAGTTTTGATGGTAGTGTTGGTAGAATTGATGGAATAAAGTATAAGATTATTGGGGCTGTTAGAAATAATATGGATGTTGTTTTAGTTCCTAGTGGTAATTATGAAGAGGCTATTAAAATTAAGGAAAAGAATAAATATGATATTGATATAGTTAGTGTTGATAATTTTAGTGATGCTATTAATTATTTAAAGAATAGTTAATTATTTATGTATTACTCATATATTTAATTGAGGTGATAGATTGAATAGTAATTTAACTAGTTATATTAGCTATATGGATAAAATTATAAAGAGTAAGAAAAGGGTTGATTATGATAAGGTAAAAGATAATCACCTTGTTATGATTAATTTTTTTCAATATGAGAGATTAGTCCATTTGATTGTTATTATGTTTTATGTGTTATTTACTATTTTATTTATTTATATTTCTATTTCTTTATCTTTGTTTTTAATTATTGCTGTTATAATGCTTTTATTTTTAATATTTTATGTTATCTTTTATTTTAAATTAGAGAAGAATATTAGTTATATGTATGGGCAGTATGAAAAGATAATTAAGAAATAATAGGTGTAAAATTGTGTTAAATTGACAAAAAAATCTTGTGTTTTTTTGTGTTTTTTTGTATCATTAAATTAACAATAGGTGGAGAAGGAGTGATTATGTTGAATAAAATTAAATTTTTAGGTGTTTGGTTGATTGCTTTAATGTTAGGTGCTTATAATGTTAGAGCTGTTACTATTCAGGAAAGTATTGATAATGGGGAAAGTAGTGTTACTTTTAAACTTGATAAGGAATATCAAGAAAATTTAACTATTGGTAGTGGTAAAAAATTAATACTTGATTTAAATGGTAATACTCTAAGGGGTAATATTTCTATTAATGGTGGAGAACTTACTGTTAATGATAGTACTAATAATGGTAAGATTATTACTACTAATAATATTGGTGTTTCTAATGGTAAGTTTACTTTAAATGGTGGTAATATTGAATCTGCTAATTATGCTATATATGGCTTAAATGGTAGTTTGATTACTATTAATGGAGGTGTTATTACTGCTAAAAATGATTGGGCTTGTTTGGGAAGTAATAATACTACTGGTGATGCTGAATTTATTATAAATGGTGGAACTTTAAATGCTAATTATCAAACTGTATATATTGCCAATCCAATTGGTTTAACTATAAATGGTGGAACTTTAAATGGTGGTATTGCAATGCGTATGGGTAAATTAACTATAAATGGTGGAACTATTAATGCTACTAAAGCTAGTGCAAGTTCATTTGATGATATTAAAGATTATTATAATTTAGGTGATGGTTTTGCTTGGACAGCAGATGCTATTCATTTTATGGGTGGAACTTATACTACTAATTCAACTAAGGGTAATGCTTTAGAAGTTAATATTACTGGTGGAAATATTAATGTAGAAAATGGATTAGGTAGTGCTGTGGTTGTTTATGATATTGGTAAAGTTTCTCAAAATATAACTATAAATATTTCTAAAGATGCTAAGTTAGTTACTGATGCTACTTCTAGAGGATCTTTTGATGTAATGAATTTGGCAGATATTGGTGTTACTAATCCTAAGGCTGGATATGGAGTTTATTCTGGTAATGTAAAAACTAATATTATGGGTGGTGTTTATTCTGATGAACCAGCACCTGAATTAATTCCTGATAAATATGAAGTATATGAAGTTATTGAAGGTAATAATAAAGGTAGTTATATTGTAGTTAGTGATAATGATCTTAAAGATACTGCTTCTTCTAAATCAGTTAAAGAAGAAGATGTTAATACTAATGATGTATCTTTAATTGAAAAAGAAATAAAGGATAAATATAGTTTTGTTGGATATTATGATGTTAGTGTAGTAAAAACTACTACTGATGGTGATGTTGTTGGTACAATTGAAGAAACTGATGAACCTGTAGAAGTATTATTAGGAGTTCCTAGTTCTTTGCCTGCTGTTAAGACTGGATTTACTAGAAAATACTATGTTATTAGAGTTCACAATGGTGAAGTAACTATAATTGATGATGTTAAAGATAATGGTGATGGTACTGTAACATTTAAGTCTGATAAGTTTTCTACTTATGCTTTGGCATATACAGATGTAGAAGAGAATGTTAAATCACCTAATACTTTTGATGGTATATCAATATATTTATTTACTATATTAATTTCTTTTGTGGTTTTAGCGTTTTCTAGTATAGCACTTAAGAATAATAATTAAGACTATTTTCAATAGTCTTTTTTTATGCTATAATTATTTAAAGTAGGAAAGAGGTGTTTAGGATGAAAGATAATAATAAGTATATACCTAAGCATGCTTCTTTATCTGATACACAGAGATTTTTAGTAGATGATTTTAAGGAAGATAGATTAAATAATAATAAAGATAATTATAATGATGATGGTTTTTGGACTAGTAAGATTAAGTTAGTTAAAAATCATGATAAAGATAAGAAAAAGAATAGTAAAAAAATATTTAGTATATTATATAGAATTGTTTATATTTTATTGATAATATTATTTTTGGTATTAATTATAATATCTAGTTATAAGATTTATTTGTGGGTTAAAGATAATAAAAAGACTAGTAGTATTACTGATAAGATAAGTAATGAGGTTGTTGTTAATGAAGTAGAAGATGATAATAATACTTCTTTAGTTGGAGAGGAAAATGATAAAGATAATCCTTATTGGTATTATGTTAAATTTCCTTTGATTGATGTTGATATTAGTTCTCTTAAGAAAATAAATTCTGATGTTATTGGGTGGGTTAATGTAAATAATACTAATATTAATTATCCTTTTGTACAAACTAATGATAATGATTATTATTTAAATCATTCTATTGATAAATCTTCTAATGAAGCGGGATGGATTTTTTTAGATTATCGTAATAGAGATGATTTGTCTAATAGAAATAGTATTTTATATGCTCATAGTAGGTTAGATAAATCTATGTTTGGATCTTTATCTAGGGTATTGAAGAGTGATTGGTATAGTAATAAAGATAATCATATTATTAGAATATCTTTAGATGATTCTAGTACTTTATGGCAGATATTTTCTGTATATAAAATTAAAGAAGAGAGTTATTATATTACTACTAATTTTAGTAATGATAATGAATATATGAATTTTTTAGATACTATAAAAAAGAGAAGTTTATATGATTTTAATACTTCTTTAAATAAAGATGATAAGATTCTTACTTTAAGTACTTGCTATTCTGAAACTGAAAGAACTGTAGTTCATGCTAAATTAATTAAGAAGAGTAAAAAGGACTAAATATAGTTCTTTTTTCATACTATTTTATAGGTGGTATTGTGAAGAAGATATTGTTGTTTTTGTTTTTATTGTTTGTTTTTATTAGTAATTGTTATGCTAGTACTAGTAGTGCTTATGAATATGTTTTAATGGATGCTGTTACGGGAAGAGTACTTAGTGGTAAAAACTATAATACTAGTGCTTTAATAGCATCTATTACTAAGATTATGACTTGTGTTCTTGCAATAGAATCTAATAAATTAGATAATATTGTTGTAGTAGATGATACTGTATTAAAGGCTTATGGATCTGGAATATATATTACTGTTGGGGAAGAACTTACTTTGAGAGATTTATTATATGGACTTATGCTTAGGAGTGGTAATGATGCTGCTTTGATGGTAGCAAAGTATGTTGGCGGTGATATTGATAATTTTGTTAGTATGATGAATAATAAAGCTAATGATATTGGAATGAAGAATACAATATTTATTAATCCTAGTGGATTGGATGATGATGGTGGTAATTATAGTAGTGCATATGATATGGCTATACTTACTAGATATGCAATGAAATATTTGGAATATAGGGAAATTGTTTCTACTAAGAAATATACTTTGAAAACTAATAAGAATACTTATATATGGAAAAATAAGAATAAGTTATTAAGTGAAGATTATATTACTGGTGGTAAGACTGGATATACTGATAAGGCTCGTAGAACTTTAGTTAGTACTGGAAGTAAGGATAATATGGATTTAATTGTTGTTACTATTAGGGATAGTGATGATTGGAATACTCATAAGAGTTTATATAATATGGCTTTTAAAAAATATAAGGCTTATAAGTTTTTAGATAAGAATAATTTTAATATTACGGGTAATAATTTTTATAAAGGAAGTTTTTATATTAAGAATGATGTTTATATACCTGTTTTAGAGGATGAACTTAGTAATATTAGTGGTAAAGTTATTTTAGATATTATAGATAATTATAAGACTGGGGATAGGGTTGGTTATTATGAGATATCTTTAGATAAAAATATTTTATACAAAGAGGATATTTATATAAAAAAGAGTGGTAAAAAAAGTAAGAGTAGTTGGTTTAGGGAGTTGTTCTCATGATTAATTATATTTTTGGTTTTTTTTTAATTGTGGGTATTGTATATGGAAGTATTACTGGTAATATTAATTCTATTAATGATGTTTTTATAGTTGATAGTAAGAGTAGTATTGAAATGGTTTTGAATATGATTCCATTACTTTGTTTATGGCTTGGTATTATGAAGATTGCTGGTAATTCTGGTTTAATAAAAAAAATTAGTATGTTTATGTCTTGTGTTATTCATCCTATATTTCCAGAACTGAATAAAAATAGTGATGCTATAAGTTATATATCTAGTAATATTGTTATGAATATGTTGGGACTTGGTAGTGGGGCTACTCCTTTTGGATTGAAAGCTATGGATGAATTAAATAAAGAAAATAATAATAGTGATACTGCTAGTAGAAGTATGATTACTTTTTTGGTTATTAATACTGCATCTGTTACTATTATTCCTACTACTGTTATTAGTTTTAGAGCTTTAAATGGATCAAATAATCCTACAGATATATTACTTGCATGTATAATAACAACTTTTTTATCTTGTTTATTTGGTATTTTGCTTGATAAATTGATGTATAGAATATGGAGTAAGTATGACTAATTTTATTATTCCTTTTATTGTTTTGTTTGTTATTATATATGGATTAAAGAATAGGGTTAATATTTATGATTCTTTTTTAGAAGGTGTTAATGAAGGTTTAAGTCTTATTTTAAAAATTTTTCCTACTATGTTTGCAATGACTATTAGTATAAATGTTTTATTAAAGAGTAATATTATTAATGATGTTGTTAATTTATTTAGTAATTTTTTTAATTATATTGGTTATCCTAAAGAATTAGTATCATTAGGTATTATGAGACCTATATCTGGATCTTCTTCTTTAATTATTTTAAATAATATATTAAATTCTTGTGGTGTAGATAGTTTAGCTGGGAGAGTTGGTTCTGTTTTACAGGGTAGTACTGATACAACTATTTATATTATTAGTTTGTATTTTTCTAGTGTTGGTATAAAGAAAATTAGATATTCTTTATTAGTTGGATTGCTTACTGATTTTGCTGCTATAGTTATATCTTTTTTTGTTATTAAGATATTATTTTATTAAAAAATAGCCTTAGTTTAGGCTATTTTTGTTAGAATTATTTTGATTCATGTTATTTTGATTTTCGTTCATGCTGCAGTTATTGTTGTTTGTTTTGTTTGTTTTGTTTGTTTTATTGTTTGAATTTTTTTTCTTTCCCATTTTTATCACCCATTAATATTATTTACTTTTCTTTTTATTATATGTGTTATTTTATATGGTATTATTTAGAAATACAAACATTATCTTTTTTTAAATATTTTTGATTATTATTTATAAAGTTTTAATCATTAAAATTAACTTCTATGAATACGAACATTTTATTATTTTAAAAAATAAATTATTCAAAAAAATAAAAAAAAATATTTTATTAAAAAATAAATTATTCAAAAAAATAAAAAAATAAAATTTACATTATTTTTTGTATTGATGGTCTAATTCTTTTAAAATAAGTATTTTACTAATTATAAGATACAACTTTACTTATTGTGTAAAGTTTTAAAAAAATAAAAAATATGGAAAACCCTTTAAAATAAAAAGTTTATTTTTTTTAAAAAAATATTTTTTAAAAAACGTTCGCATTTGTGTTGACATTGATTTTTTATATTAGTATAATATGTTTGAATGATAGGAGAGGAAAACAATGGGTAGTTTAAATGAAGTTATACTTGAAAATTTAAAAGTAGTAAAAAGGAATGGCAAAAAGGTTGATTTTGATACTACAAAAGTTGCAATGGCTATAAAGAAAGCATTTGATGCTTGTGTTATGCCAGAAGATGAAGAAAAAAAATATAACGAAAAGGATGTACAAAAGGTATATCATGCAGTTATTAAGAAAATAGAGAAAGATTATAAAGATGCTGAAAAAATTAAGATTGAAGAAATTCAAGATATGATTGAGGAATCTTTAAATAAAAATAAATATGAAGATGTTTATAATGCTTTTTCTGAATATAGAATAAGAAGAGATAAATCAAGAGAATTATTTTCTGATGAAAAGAAAATGCATAAATTTTTAAAGTCTTTAGAGGGACTTGGTCTTAAGAGTGCTTTTGAAGAAGATGCTAAAAGAGAAAATGCTAATATAGATGGTAATTCTGCTATGGGAACTATGTTACAATATGGTTCTACTGTTAGTAAAGAATTTGCTAAAGCATATTTAATGAAAAAGAAATTTGCTGATTTACATGATGATGGTGCTATACATATTCATGATATGGATTTCTTAGCTATGGGTACTACTACTTGTATGCAAATTGATTTAAATAAGTTATTTAAGGGTGGTTTTTCTACTGGACATGGTCATTTGAGAGAACCACAATCTATTAATTCATATAGTGCTTTAGCTGCTATTGCTATTCAATCTAATCAGAATGATCAGCATGGTGGCCAAAGTATTCCTGCTTTTGATTATTATATGGCTCCTGGTGTTTTGAAAACTTTTAAGAAAGAGTTTAAACAAGCTTTGTATGAGTTGTTAGAATTTACTGATTTTATTAGTTTTGTTAATTTTGATAAATTGGTTAAAGATGTAGATAAATTGGATTCTATAGAAGTAGATATTAATTTATTTGATGGTTATTATAAAGAAAGTACTGAAGTAAGAAGAATATTTGAGAAGGCTTATGATATTGCTTTATCTAAGACTGATAGAGCTACTTATCAAGCTATGGAAGCTTTTGTACATAATTTAAATACTATGCATTCTAGAGCAGGAGCGCAAGTACCATTTTCTTCAATTAATTTTGGTACTGATACTTCTCCTGAGGGTAGAATGGTTATGAAGAATTACTTATTATCAGTTGATGCTGGTTTAGGTAAGAATGAGACTCCAATATTCCCTATATCTATATTTAAGGTAAAAGAGGGTGTTAATTATAATCCTGGAGATCCTAACTACGACTTGTTTAAGTTGTCTTGTAAGGTTTCTGCTAAGAGATTATTTCCTAATTTTTCATTTATGGATTCACCATATAATAAAGCTTATTATAAGGGAGATTATAATACTGAAGTTTGTTATATGGGATGTAGGACTAGGGTTATTGGTAATGTAGCAGATCCATCTAAAGCTGTTACTCCTGGTAGAGGTAATTTATCATTTACTTCGATTAATTTACCGAGAATTGGTATTAAGCATGGTATTGTTACAAATGAAAAGGCTGATATGAAGGGATTCTTTGATGAATTAGAATCTATAATGGATGATGTTAGAGATCAGTTGTTAGAAAGATTTGAAATTCAATGTAGTAAGAGACTATATAACTTTCCATTCTTGTTAGAACAAGGTGTTTGGTTAGATTCTGAGAAGTTAAAACCTAATGATAGATTGAGAAAAATATTAAAGCATGGAACTTTAAGTATTGGATTTATAGGACTTGCTGAATGTTTAAAGGCTTTAACTGGTAAACATCATGGTGAATCTGAGGAAGCAGAGAAGTTAGGATTAAAGATTGTTAAGTTTATGAGAAAAAAATGTGATGAATATGCAGAAAAATATAATCTTAACTTTACTTGTTTAGCTACACCTGCTGAAGGATTATCTGGTAGATTTGTTAATATAGATAAGGCTATATACGGAAGAATTAAAGGCGTAACTGATAGAGAATATTATACTAATTCATTCCATGTTCCTGTATATTATAATATTTCTATTGTTGATAAGATAAAGAAAGAAGCTCCATTCCATGAATTAACTAATGCTGGTCATATTAGTTATATTGAGTTAGATGGAGATACAACTAAGAATTTAGATGCTTTTGAAAAGATTATTAGACTTATGAAAGAAAACAATATGGGATATGCTGCTATAAATCATCCTGTTGATAGAGATCCTGTTTGTGGATATGTAGGTATTATTGGTGATGTATGTCCTGGATGTGGAAGACGCGCTAATGAAGGGGTTCCAATTGAGGTTGTTAACGAATATAAAAAAAGTTGTAATTGTTAAATAAAGAGTAAAGGAGATTTTATTATGAAAAGTGAAGAAAGAGAAGTTAAAACAATTGGTGAGGGTGTAGGTTTTGAAAGAATCAGGAGAATTACTGGATATTTAGTAGGTACTGTTGATAGATTTAATAATGGTAAGAGAGCTGAAGAACGTGATAGAGTTAAACATGGTCTTGAAGGCATTGTAGATAAAAAATAATTATGGAAATTAGATTGGCGTCTCCAGTTATACAAAGTGATAGTATTGTTGATGGTGAAGGTATTAGGAGTGTTATTTGGACACAGGGATGTCCTCATAATTGTAAGGGGTGTCATAATCCTGAAACACATTCTTTTACTGATGGATATGTTATTGATATAGATGAGATAAAAATGCAAATTGATAATTTAGAAGGTCAACAAGGTATTACTTTTTCTGGTGGAGATCCTATGATGCAGCCTGAAGCTTGTTTAGAACTTGCTAAGTATTCTAAAAAATTAGGTTATAATATTTGGTGTTATACTGGCTTTACTTATGAAGAGTTGCTTAAACTTGGTAAAAAGAAAAAGAGTATAATGGAATTTCTTAAATATATAGATGTTTTAGTTGATGGTAAATTTGTTCTTGAAGAAAAAAGTTTTGATTGTATATTTAGAGGTTCTAAAAATCAAAGATTAATTGACGTTAAAAAGAGTTTAGATACTGATAAAGTAGTATTAGTAACTAAATTTGATAATAATATTGTTAATAAAAAAGGAAGAAAAGATTCTTATATGTTTGTATAAGAATCTTTTATATTGTTATATATTCTTTAGATAATATTCTCTTATCACTACAATACTCCATAATATATCTATTATCTTTTTTAACAATTATAATACCTATAGTCTTATCCATATTAATCTTTTTTAGATTATTATCAATATAATTCATATATATTTCTATTTGACCTATATGTTCTTTCTTTAAACTAGTTATCTTTAACTCTATAACAACAAAACAATTATATTCATAATTAAATAATAATAAATCTATATAATTATAACTATTACCAATCTTTATTTTATATTCACTACCAACAAAAGAATAATAATTACCTAACTCTTTCATAAATGATTCAATATCTTCTAATATTAATTTCTTTAATATTTTCTCTGATACAATATCATAATTATTCTTATTATGAATAATAATAGGATTCTTTACAAGATCTTCTATATTATTATCTTCTTTATTAATTAATTTAACTTTTGTATCTTTCGGTAATCTTTCATATTCATTGCTTTTTATTCTTTCTCTTAATTGTCTTACAGATAGTTTTTGATTAATTGATAAATTAATATAATAATTCATTTTTAATTCATCATACCATATTATTTCACAATAATGTGAGTAACTTAATTCGTCCGACAGTGTCGGACATTTTGAAAATACATTAAAAAATCTTCTATAATATTTTAATCTTGTTTGAGTATACCCTTTTCCTAATTCTTCAGTTAATCTTTTAGAGTAATTTTTTATTATACCTTCCCCATAATGCTTTCCGGCATCAGCAAGTAATTTACCTACATTATAATAAGTATTTAAATCACTTTTATTAATATAATAATTTTTAACTCTTTTAGTAATCTCATTATTTATTAATTCATTCTTTATTTCGTTATAATAATTCATTTATTTCACCTCTAATATTATTATTCGAGATAAATATTTATTTTCCTTTTAAGAATTGTTAATTAATTTAGATATTTTAATTGTTTTTTTTACTCTCGTTTGTTATAATTTTTTTTGAGGACTGGTGTTATGGATATTAAGAAGATTAGAAATTTTAGTATTATAGCTCATATTGATCATGGTAAGAGTACTTTAGCTGATAGAATACTTGAATATACTAATTCTGTAGATAAGAGGGAATTGAAAGAGCAGATGTTAGATAATATGGAATTAGAAAGGGAAAGAGGTATTACTATTAAGTTAAATGCTGTTAGGATTAATTATAAAGATTATGTTCTTAATTTAATAGATACACCAGGTCATGTTGATTTTACTTATGAGGTATCTAGGTCTCTTGCTGCTTGTGAGGGGGCAATTCTTGTTGTAGATGCTACTCAAGGAATAGAAGCTCAGACTTTAGCTAATGTATATTTAGCTATGGAGAATAATTTGGAGATTATTCCTGTTATTAATAAGATTGATTTGCCTAATGCTGATCCTTCTTTAAGAAAAAAAGAGTTATGTGATACTTTTGGTTTTAAAGATGATGAGATTATTTTAACTAGTGCTAAAACGGGGGAAGGTATATATGATTTATTGGATGCTATTGTTGAGAGAATACCTTGTCCTAGGTATGATGATAGTGAATTAAAGTGTTTGATATTTGATAGTTATTTTGATTCTTATAAGGGTGTTGTTTCTTTAATTAGGGTTATGTCTGGTACTATTTATAATAATAGTAAGATTAAAATGTTTACTACTGATAGTGTATATGATGTTAATGAGTTAGGATATCATACTCCTAATACTAAGATAGTTAATGAATTATCTTGTGGTGAGGTAGGGTATGTTTGTGCTAGTATTAAGAGTATTAGTGATGTTAATGTTGGTGATACTATTACTTTAGCTGATAATCCTTGTAAAGAGGCTTTACCTGGATATAAGAAGATGAAACCTATGGTATATTGTGGTATTTATCCTATTGATTCTAAGAAATATCCTAATTTGAGGGAAGCTTTAGAAAAATTAAAGGTTAATGATGCTTCTTTAACTTTTGAAACTGAAACTTCTTCTACTTTAGGTTTTGGATTTAGGGTTGGTTTTTTGGGATTATTACATATGGATATTATAGCTACTAGGATTGAAAGAGAATTTAATATTGATTTGGTTACTACTTCTCCTTCTGTTATATATGAAATTACCTTAACGGATGATAGTGTTATATATGTGGATAATCCTTCTATGTTTCCAGAAAGAGTTAAAATTAAATATATTAAAGAGCCTTATGTTACTACTAATATTTTTGTTCCTAATATTTATGTTGGTAGTATTATGGAATTATGTCAGAATAAGAGAGGTACTTTTATTTCTATGGATTATATTGATAGTAGTAGGGTTAATATTCATTATGAAATTCCTTTATCTGAGATAGTTTATGATTTTTTTGATAAGTTAAAGTCTACTACTCGTGGTTATGCATCTATGGATTATGATGTTATTGGTTATAGAGAAAGTGATTTAGTAAAGATGGATATACTTCTTAATGGTGAAGTTGTTGATGCTTTGTCTATAATTGTTCATAGAGATTTTGCTTATAGTAGGGGAAGGGTTGTTGTTGATAATTTGAAAAAATTAATTCCTAGACAGATGTTTGAAGTACCTATTCAAGCTGTAATTGGCAGTAAGGTTATTGCTAGAGCAGATATTAAAGCTATGCGTAAAAATGTTTTAGCAAAGTGTTATGGTGGAGATATTACTAGAAAGAGAAAGCTATTGGATAAGCAAAAAGAGGGTAAAAAGAAGATGAAACAGATTGGACATGTAGATGTTCCTAATGAAGCTTTTTTAGCGGTTTTAAAGACTGAAGAGATAGAAGAGAGATAAGTAGATTATGAGTAACAATGAATATAGGAAGATACTTTTACGAGATAAGATTAATAATGATAAATTAAAGAGTTTATTTTTGTATGATTTTGATAATATTATTGATAATTATTTTGGTGTTTTATTAAATATTATTAATGGTAATAATAAAAAGAATTTGTATAAGATAGATAATTTGATGTCTTTTATTAAGAATAATATTACTATTTTTAATAAAGAAAAATTAGATAGTATTGTATTTAATTTTTTAGATTTAAAGAATATGATTGATAATGGTGAGGTTATTTTAAAGATTAATAAATTATTAGATGAAATATACTATGAGAATACTTTTAAATATAGAGAAGATATGTCTAATACTTTAAATTATTTAATATATGAAGATAAAAATATTAGAAGACTTAAAAAGTTTTTGAATGATACTCATAGCTCTTTTTTTAATACTGAGTATTTTGATAATATTATTGTTACTTTACTTGATAAATTTAATTTAAAAGATAGGGAATTAAAGAAATATTATTATAGGGTAGTTATATTGTTACTTTCTAAGATTAGTAATAATTTACTAACTAAAAATAAAGATAAGTATCTAGTTATTCTTGATGAATTAAAGGTTCATTCTGAATATACTGATAGTTTATATGATTTAGTTAGTGGAGTAGATATTAATGATGATGTGCTTCTAGATAGATTTAATGTTAAGTCATCTTTTCCTTATAAATATGAGGGTGTTGGTGTTATATATAATGATGATAGTATTCCTAATTTAAAACAAAGAGCTATTACTATTGATAGTAATAATACTATGAAGAGAGATGACGCTATATATTTTAAGAAGAATAAGGATAATACTTATACTTTATATGTTCATGTTAGTTTTATTCCTGCTTTAGTTAGTTTTGATTCTGATATTAATAAGGAAGCTAGGAATAGATATAAATCTTTATATGTATTTGATAATTTAATTCCAATGCTTCCTAATGATTTAACTATTAATAATTGTTCTTTATCTAAAAATAATTATAGGAATGCTGTTAGTTATAGTGTTAAGGTTGATAAGGATATGAATATTATTCCTGATACTTTTAAGATTACTAGAACTAATATTAAGGTTGGAAATAATTATAGTTATGAGGATATAGATTATATTATTAGGGATAATCGTAATGATGATTTTGGTAATATGATTAGGTATTTAACTGTTTTTTCTTTAAATAGTAGTAATGGTATTGATGTTGATAGGGCTTTAAAGGATATTAATTATTATAAGAGATTAGTTAATGGTAATAATGATATTTCTAAGGATATTGTTAGTTTTGTTATGCGTAATATTAATTATTTGGTTGCTAAGTATTTTAAAGATAGGGAAATTCCTTATTTATATAAATATAGTTATTTTAGAGAAGAAGATTATTTTAAATTTTATGATGTTGTTAGTAGGAATGATAGTTTTATTAAATATGATTATTTAGTTAAGGATATGAAGAAGAGTTTTTTTGATATTAAGTTATCTAATGAACCTAAGAGTTTTTTTGATTTTGACTGTTATTCTTCTTCTACAGATCCTTTATGGAAATATTCTTCTTTATATAATCAGTATTTAACTGATAAGTTTATTTTTTGTAAAAATAATGATACGGATTCTATAGATGAGTGGTATAATAAGACAGGAGTCTTAGCAGAAGAACTTAATTATAAGAAAGAAAATAATAAAGATATAGAAACTTTATGTAAGAGTTTGGTCAAGATTAGAAGTAGATATTAGGAAGTGGTATTATGAATTTACCTAATTTAAGTGATGCTAGAGTTAGAACTAAGGATAAGTCTATTATTAAGAGAGATGATTATGTAGTTCCTAGTAGTGTTAAAGATATTGGTAGGAATAAGTATTATCATATTTTAACTTATGGTTGTCAGATGAATGTACATGATAGTGAGAATATTGGTGCTATTATGGAAGATATGAAATATACTAGAGTAGATGATATGGATAAGGCGGATGTTATTGTTATTAATACTTGTGCTATTAGGGAGAATGCTCATAATAAGGTTATGGGTATGTTAGGTAGAATAAAGCATTTGAGAGAAATAAGACCTGATATTATTACTATTTTTTGTGGTTGTATGGCGCAAGAAGAGGGGATTAGTAAGGAGTTAAAAGATAATTATAAGTGGGTAGATATTGTTATGGGTACTCATAATATTCATAAACTACCTTTATATATGGAAGAATTAGTTAATAACAAGAAGCAAGAGATAGAGGTATTTAGTATTGAGGGGGATATTATAGAAGGTATTCCTGTTAAGAGAGATTCTAAGTATAAGGCTTGGGTTAATATTATGTATGGTTGTGATAAGTTTTGTACTTATTGTATTGTTCCTTATACTAGGGGTAAACAAAGAAGTAGATTACCTGAAGATATTATAAATGAGGTTAATGAATTAGTTAAATCTGGATATAAAGAAGTTACATTACTTGGTCAAAATGTTAATGCTTATGGTAAGGATTTAGATATTAATTATAATATGGCTAATTTGTTAGAGGATGTTAGTAAAACTAATATTCCTAGGATTAGATTTGTTACTAGTCATCCTTGGGATTTTACGGAAGAGATGATTAATGTTATTAGTAAATGTGATAATATTATGCCATATATTCATTTGCCTATTCAGAGTGGATCTAATAGGATATTAAAATTAATGAATAGAAGATATACTAAAGAAGAATATATTACTTTATTTAATAAATTAAGGGAATATATGCCTAATTGTAGTATAAGTACTGATATTATAGTGGGTTTCCCTGGTGAAACTTCAAAAGATTTTAAAGAAACTTTGGATGTAGTTAATGAATTAAAGTTTGATTTAGCATATACTTTTATTTATTCTCCTAGGGAAGGGACTCCTGCTAGTAATATGAAGGATGATACTACTTTAGAAGAAAAGAAAGATAGGCTTTCTAAATTAAATAAGCTTGTTAATAAATATGCGTTATTGAATAATAAGAAATATAAGAATAAGATAGTAGATGTTTTAATTGAAGGTGAATCTGATAAGAATGGCAAATATATGGGTTATACTGATACTATGAAGTTAGTTAATGTATCTTGTGATAAGAAATATGTTGGTTCTATTGTTAAGGTAAAGATTACTGATGTTAAAACTTGGAGTATGGATGGTGTTGTAGTAGATGATTAAGGAATCTATAGATGATTTATTTAATGCTATTAAAAATTCAAATAGTTATAAAGAGTATATTAATATTACTAATGTTTTAAAGAAAGATACTGAAGTAAATAAATTGGTAGATGAGATAAAGGAATTACAGAAATTATCTGTTAATTTGGAATATAAGGGAGATAATCACTATAAAGATATTGACAAAGAGATAGATTTAAAGGTACAATTACTTAATAATATTCCAGTGTATAAGGAATATTTAAGGAGGATGAGTAATTTTAATGATTCTTTAAGTAGAAGTTCTTATACTATAGAAAAATATATTAATGAAAAAATATAAAAGGAGTTAGATTATGGGTGAATTTGAAGAAGTTGACCTCTCTAAGAAATATAATATTATTACTAATAATGATAAGTTTAAATTAGAACTTAGTAAGTGGTTATTTAATTTAGATTATAATTATTTGGGTAATATATTATCGCATATAGATAATTTTGATAATAATATTAATTTATATAAAGAAGATAATTTTGATTTACAATTTAATTGTAGAAATGTTAATAATGAAGAATATACTATATATTTATTTGATGATGATAAGAACTTAACAAATAGTAAATATATGTTAATATTCAAAAAAAATGCTGATATTGAATATTTTTGCATACATTATAATAGAAATAATTTATCTATTAGTTCTGGTTTGTTTATATATGATGATGATTATGTTGAATCTAGTTCTAAGCAAAAAGAAAAAGTTAGAATAATATAATAAAAATAATTAGTAAATGAATACTAATTATTTTTTATTAGTTGCTTTTTATCTTTATATGTTTTATAATATTTATAGTAGAAAGAGGTGTAGTATGAAGAAGCTAAAAAGAATATCTAAAATAAAATTTATTTCTTTATTTTATATTGTTTTTGCATATTTTTTAGTTGTTCTTGGTAGTACATATGCCTTTCAACAAATGTCTGTTAGTAATTCAAGTTCTACTGGACAAGGTGGATGTTTTCAAGTGAATTATACTGGACAAAATTTAACTTCTTCTGATATTACTTCTACTAATATTTATTCTGAAGGTGCTAAAGCTACTGTTACTTTAAGTAAGAATGCTAGTTGTAAAATATATACAGAAGCTAATATATATTTAAAGACTAATAATACTACAACAGCACCTATTACTACTGTACAAGCTTTAAAATATAAAGTATTTAGTGGCGCTTATCAAATTAGTGAAGGAACTGTAACATCTTTAAATGATTATTTACTTGCGACTGTACCTTTAACAGATACTGCTACTACATATACTGTTTATTTATGGGTAGATAATGTTATATCATCAGGATATTATACTGATAAAACATATTCTGGATATATATATGCTAATTCTGCACAAACATCTACTATAGAAGGTAATTATTTAGTTAATTTTGATTTAAATAATGGATCTAATTTAAATTTAAGTAAAACAGTTACTAATGGACAAACTTATGGTTGGTTACCAACGCCATCTAAGACAGGTTATACTTTTGATGGCTGGAAGTTATCTAGTACTAGTATTACAAGTAGTACTACTGTTACAGAGACTGCTAATCATACTTTAACAGCTCAATGGTCTACAGCATCTTATACTGTTAGATTCAATGCTAATGGGGGTAATGTATCTCCTTCTAGTAAAACTGTTACATATGGTAGTACTTATGGTAGTCTTCCTACACCAACAAGAGGTGGATCTACATTTTTGGGATGGCATGGAAAAAATTTAATAAATTATAATGACTTATTAATTTATAATAATTGGAAAACTGATTTAGTTACTAATGGAAGTTATTCTACTAATAACGGTAATAGAGGTTTTTTGCTTGATGTTAGTGTCGGAGTTCCTTATACAATTTCAATAACTACTATAGGTACTGATTCATCTGGAGTTCCTGCATATTTATATTTATGTAAGATTGTCAATTCGTCTGGCTATTTAGTTGCTTATTTAACTACAACGAGTTTGTCTAATTCACATTACACATTTACTCCTTTGGCTGGAGAAACTTATTTTCTTCGAATGGGTCAGAGTAGTTCTGAAAGTTCTTTTAATTCATCTATTTCTAAATTGACTTCTATTCAACTTGAAAAAGGTAGTGTTGCTACTGCATATGAACCTTATTATATAACTAGTACTACTACTGTTACTAGGGATGAAGATCATATATTATATGCTATGTGGGGATAAAACTATAGAGGTTACTTTATAGTTTTTCTTTGAAGTATAAAATTATACTTCTTTTTTTATTTAATAATAAGGAAAATAAATATTTATCTCGAATAATAATATTAGAGGTGAAATAAATGAATTATTATAACGAAATAAAGAATGAATTAATAAATAATGAGATTACTAAAAGAGTTAAATATTATTCTATTAATAAAAGTGATTTAAATACTTATTATAATGTAGGTAAATTACTTGCTGAGGCTGGAAAACATTATGGAGAAGGTATAATAAAAAATTACTCTAAAAGATTAACTGAAGAATTAGGAAAAGGGTATACAACAACTTCATTAAAAAGAATGAGACAATTTTACAATATTATTGAAAAAGGTGCCCTGTTGGGGCACCAATTGACATGGAGTCATTATAGAGAATTAATTCCATTAAAAGATATTAATAAAATTAATTATTACGTTAATATATGCTTAAAAAATTCAATTACACGTGATGAACTAAAATCTAGAATTAAATCAAAAGAATATGAAAGATTACCGAAAGATACAAAAGTTAAATTAATTAATAAAGAAGATAATAAGATAGAAGATCTTATTAAAAATCCTATTATTATTCATAATAAAAATAATTATGATGTTGTATCAGAGAACATATTAAAGAAATTAATATTAGAAGATATTGAATCATTTATGAAAGAGCTAGGTAATTATTATTCTTTTGTTGGTAGTGAATATAAAATAAAGATTGGTAATACTTATAATTATATTGATTTATTATTATTTAATTATGAATATAATTGTTTTGTTGTTATAGAGTTAAAGATAACTAGTTTAAAGAAAGAACATATTGGGCAAATAGAAATATATATGAATTATATTGATAATAATCTAAAAAAGATTAATATGGATAAGACTATAGGTATTATAATTGTTAAAAAAGATAATAGATATATTATGGAATATTGTAGTGATAAGAGAATATTATCTAAGGAATATGTATTGGTTTAATTATTTTTTATGAATACATAGTAGAAGTGATGTATGGTTATGAATATTATGTTTACTAGGTTAGATATTATTAGGCCCCATATTCCTATTTTTAAGTATGATAGTATTAGTAGTAGTATTGTCTTTATAATAGCTCCTATTAGTGTTCCTATCATGGCTTCATTTGCTTTATTCATGGCTTGCATACTACTTGTTAGGGGGGCTTGTATATAGTATAGTAAAAAGAATGGGGATATTATTTTTATGTAGTTTATTCCTTCTTGTGTGTTATATATTAGTTTTAGGAATATTTCTGGTATTGTCATAAATAATAGGGTACATGGTACTCCTATTATTAGGGATAGGGTTATTGCTTGTTTTATTTTATATTTTGTGTATGTATAGTTTTTATTACTATATGTGTTTGATACTACTGGTAATAGTGCGTTTGATATGGCTAGGGTAAAGAATGATGGTAATAGTAATAATGGATAGATATATCCATTTATTATTCCATATTCTATTGTTATATAATTTGTTGTATATCCTACTTTTGTTAATACGTAGGTTAGTATTATTGGTTCTAAGAAATAGGATAGAGATCCTATTAGTCTTGATCCTGTTGAGGGTAGAGATATATCTAATAGGTCTTTTGTTATTTTTTTGTTTTGTTTAAAGTCTTCTATTTTTATTTTGGTATGTTTTGGGATAAAGAATAGTAGTGTTATTATTGATATAAATTCACTGATAATATTAATTAATACTACTCCTGTTATGGCTATTTTTAGTGTATATTTCATTAGATGGGGTATTATTATTATGGTTAGTATTAGTCTTATTATTTGTTCTATTATGTTAGAAATGGTTGCTGGGAACATTTGTTCTTTACCGAAGTAATATCCTTTTAATATAGAAGAGATTGATATAAATGGTAGTGTGAATCCTATAGCGATTAATGGTAAATATGTATTATTATTGTGTAATAGATTATTACTTATTATTGGTGATATTATTATTAGTATTATGATTAATAATATGTTAAATAATAGTATTAGGGGTATTGCTGGTAATACTATTTTTTTTCCACTTATTTTGTTTTCACTTATTAATTTGGATATGGCTATTGGTAATCCTAGGGAACATAATGTTATAAATAGGTTGAATGTTGGTAATATTAGGGAATAGGTTCCTATTCCTTCTGTTTTGATTACTCTTGTTAGGGATATTTTTATAATACTACCTAATATTTTGGTTATGAAGCCTCCTATTATTAATATAATAGTGGATTTTATAAATTTGTTTTTCATATTATATGTATATGTTTATCTTTATTATTTTAGAAATATATTGTATAATTATTAGTGAAAGGGTTAGTGAGAAAGAATGAATATAGGGATGTTTATAATTATAGTTATTTTTACTGTTATAATGGTATTTGGTATTATGGTTATTAATGTATATAATAAGTGTGTTTTTTATAGAGATAGGGTTTTAGATAAATTTAATGTTATTGATAAGTTAATTGATGAGAGGGTTAAGTATATTAATGATGTTATTATGGTTATTAATGATAATAATTTGCATGAAGAGAAGATTATTAGAGAACTTAATAAGTATAAAAAATTAATTAATAATGAAGAAGTAGTAAATGATAGGCTGTTGTTATTGGATGATGAATCTATTGATAAGGCTTTGGGGCTTTGTTCTGTTTATAAGAAGTTAAGTAAGGATAAGGTATTTAATTGTGTTAGGGATAATTATGATAATAATAAGAGTAAGGTAGATTATGCTATAGATATATATAATAAGGAGGTTATGGAGTATAATAATTATAAGGGTAGTAAGTTTAATAACTGGGTTTTTAGTTTTTTTAAGTTTATGGAATATAATTGTTATGATAGATAAAGATGGTTTTTAGATATAATGATAGAGATTATGAAGTTATAATTCTTAAAAAGAATAATAAGAATACTTATGTTAGGGTTAAGGATGGATATGTGTATGTTACTACTAATTATTTTAGCACTAATAGGAGTATAGAGAAGTTACTAAGGGATAATTATTCTAGTATTGGTAAGATGATAGATAAGTATGAGAATAGTATTAAGAATAGTAAGTTATTTTATTTATTTGGTAAGAATTATAATGTTGTTTACGATGATTGTGATATTAATATTATAGATGATACTATTTATGTTAGAAATGAAGATGCTTTAAATAAGTGGTTAAAGAAATATATTAGTGATACTTTTAGTATTCATTTAAAGTATTGGTATAATAGATATGAAGAGGATATTCCTGTTCCTAATTTAAAGATTAGGAAGATGAAAACTAGATGGGGTGTATGTAATACTAAGAATCATAATGTTACTTTGAATTTTCTTTTATATAAGTATGATATAGAGTGTTTAGATTATGTTATTGTTCATGAGTTATCTCATTTTATAGAAGCTAATCATTCTAGTAGATTTTGGAAACAGGTTAGTAAGTATTATCCTAATTATAAGGAAGTTAGAAAAAAATTAAAGGATTAGAGGTGGATTATGGTTATTACTTCAGTTAATAATAAGCATATTAAAGATATTTGTAGGTTAAAGGATAAGAAATATAGAGATAATAGTGGATTATATATTGTTGAGACTTTTCATTTGGTTCTGGAAGCATTAAAATATGGTAATGTTATAGAGGTTATTATTAGTGATGGTAATGATATTGATACTGACGTTAATAAGATATATGTTAATGATGTTGTTATGAAGAAGTTATCTAGTACGGAGTCTAATCCTAAGGTTATAGCAGTTGTTAAGAAGGCTATTAATAATAATTATGGTAATAAGATGATATTACTTGATAATATTCAAGATCCTGGTAATTTGGGGACTATTATTAGGAGTGCGGTTAGTTTTAATTTTGATTCTGTTGTAATTAGTGATGATTGTGTTGATTTATATAATTCTAAGGTGTTGAGAGCATCTGAAGGAATGATATTTCATATTAATATTATTAGGAAGAATCTTTTTAGTTTTATTTCTGATATTAAGAAAGATGGTTATTTAATATTAGGTACTGATGTTAATAATGGAATTGATGTTAGAGATATAGAAGTTCCTTCTAAATATGCTTTTGTTATTGGTAATGAGGGTAATGGTGTTAGTGATGAAGTAAGGGGTCTTTGTGATAATAATTTATATATTAAGATTAATAATAATTGTGAGAGTTTAAATGCAAGTGTTGCAGCGTCTATTATTATGTATGAATTAAATAGTAAGTAGGTTGATGTTATGAAATATAATGAAGATATTATTCCTGTTACAAGAGCGATTAGGAAGTATCTTAGTACTAGTGAAAGGAATAAAGATGAAAAAATTGATTTATCTTGCTTTGATGATGATTTAGAGGAATATATGATAATTGCAAGTGAGATAGATAAGAGTTTGGTGTGGGTATATCAATCTATGGTTTTAGATGGTTATGGTAAATATATTGATAGAGATAGTGATATATATCAGGCTAGTTTAATAGCGTTTTCTGATGTATTGACGTTTGCTAATAATGATATTATATGGATGCTTCCAATATATGAAGAAGATTGTATTTTGAATGGTCGTATTTATAATGATTTGTTATTTATAGATAGGCTTAAGAAAACAAAGAAAAGAAAGAAATAAGTAGGTGGTTTTGTGTCAGAAATTATTCCTGTTACAAGGAAGGTTAGAGAATATATTTATAGAGATGTGGATGATAGTAATATTGATGTTAGTAATTATGATGAGATATTAAATTATTATCTTAATATTGCTAAGGAAAATGATAAGAGTTTGGTATGGGTATATCAATCTATGGTTCTTTCTGGTCTTGGTAATTATATTGATATGGATAGTGATATATATCAGGCTAGTTTAATGGCTTTTGTTGATGTTATATCTATTGTTAATAGTGATAAGAGGGAACAATTACCTTTTTTTGAGGATATGTGTATATTAGAGGGACATTTATATGATGATATGTTATTTATTGAAAAGAATATTAAAGTTAGGAAGTTAGATAATTAATGAATTATGTATATATTGGTAAGATTGTTAATACTCATGGTATTAGGGGTGAGGTAAGGTTATTATCAAATTTTAGGTATAAAGATAAAGTTTTTATTAAAAATATGAATATATATATTGGTAAAGATAAGATTAGAGAAGTTATTAGTAGTTATAGACCTCATAAGAATTTTGATATGATATGTATAGAGGGGTATAATAATATTAATGATGTATTAAAGTATAAGGGTTCTTATGTTTATGTTAATAAAGATGATATTATATTAGATGATGGATGTTATTTGGATGAAGATTTAGTTGGGCTTGATGTTATTATTGGTAATGATAAGGTAGGAGTTATTAAGAGAATTGATAATGGTAAACAATCTTTATTTGTTGTTAAGACTGAGAAAGGGGATTGTTTAATTCCTTATGTTAGTGATATAATAGAGAAGATTGATTTGGATTGTGGATGTATTATATTTAGAGATATTAAAGGACTGATCTAGATGAAGATAGATGTTTTAACTTTATTTCCTTCTATGTTTGATGGTTTTATTAATGAATCTATTATTAAGAGAGCTAAAGATAAGGGAATTGTTGATATTAATATAATTAATTTTAGAGATTATTCTTTGGATAAAAATAAGCGAGTTGATGATTATCCTTATGGTGGAGGAGCTGGAATGGTTCTTATGTGTGAACCTATATTTAGGGCTATAGAAGATATAAGAACTTCTGATAGTATAGTTATTATGCTTACTCCTTCTGGAAAATTATTTAAAGAAAGTATTGCATATGATTTAAGTAAGTATAAGCATATTATTTTGTTATGTGGACATTATGAGGGATTTGATGAGAGAATTAAATCTATTGTTGATATGGAATTATCTATTGGTGATTATGTTCTTACTGGTGGAGAGGTTCCTTCAATGGTTGTAATGGATGCGGTTATTAGGTTAGTAGATGGTGTTATTAGTAAAGAGAGTTTAGTTTCGGAGTCTTTTAATGATGATAATGTAGATTATCCTGTATATACTAAACCTAGAGAATTTAGAGGGATGAAAGTACCAGAGGTACTATTAAGTGGAAATCATAAAGAGATTGATGCTTGGAGGGAAGAGCAAAGAATTAGTTTAACAAATTCTAGAGAGGATAGTTAGTATGAAGAGACAGAATTATTATTTACATAGAGATAGTAAAACTGGTAGTATTACTTATTTAGAATATGATAAAATTGATGGTTATAAAATTACTCCAAGAACTAAGATTGAGGATGCTATAAAGGTTAATAAGGTTGTTATTGTTAATCCTGGTTTTAGTGAGAAGATTATTAAGAAAAAGATAGACATAAAGATAAGGCAATTACTTAATGTTATTTCTACTATTGATGAAGATGGTGACGGAGATGAAGGCCTTATTAGTAAATCTTTAATGGATGCTGAAAAATTAAGAAATTCTATTCTTAATAATTATGTTAAATATTTGGGTCATACTTATGAATCTCTTACGATGAAGAAGATACAAGTAATTATTAATCAGCTTAGAATTAAATTATATAATGCTAGAAGTATTAAGAGAGTTAGTGAATTAGAAAGTTTATATTATTTAGATGAAGATGTTTATAAGGGAAGGGGAAGATAATATGTATTATTTTATTGGAATTAAAGGTGCTGGTATGAGTGCTCTTGCTGTTATTTTAAAACAACTAGGTAATACTGTTGTTGGTAGTGATTTGGATAAGCATTTCTTTACTGAAGAAGAACTTGTTAAGAATAATATTCCTATGTATGTTTATAATAAAGATAATATTAGTAATTTAGATAAGAATTATACTATTATTAAAGGTGCTAGTATTAAAGAAGATCACGAGGAATTAGTAGAAGCTAAGAAATTAGGTTTTAAGATATTAGAGTATAATGAAATGTTAGGAATAATGACTAGTGATTTTAAAACTATTTGTGTTGCTGGTTGTCATGGTAAAACTACTACTACTAATATGTTAGCACTTGCTTTAAAAAATCAGGGTGTTAATTATTTAATTGGTGATGGTAGTGGTAGTGCTTTATCTGATAATAGATATTTTGCTTTAGAAGCTTGTGAATATCAAAGACATTTTTTAGCTTATCATCCTTATTATGCGATTATTACTAATATAGATTTAGATCATGTTGATTATTATAAGAACATGGATGATATTATTGATGCATTTACTGAATATAGTAATAATGCTAGTTATATGGTTATTGCTAATGGAGATGATGATAATGTTAGAAAGATTAAGTTTAAGAAAGATGTTGTTTATTATGGTTTAGGTGATAATAATGATGTAAGAGCTACTAATATTATATATAATACTGATGGTATTAGTTTTGATATTAATTGTTATGGACATTTTGATTTGCCTATATATGGGGAAGGACAATTAATGGATGCTATTGCAGTTATTACTTTGTGTTATTTGGAAAGAATTGATTATAAGGAAGTTTATAATAATTTAAAAGAATTTGTAGGAGCAAAGCGTAGATTTACAGAAAAAGTTGTTGGAAATAATATTATTATTGATGATTATGCGCATCATCCTAAGGAAGTAGATACTACTATTAGTGCTATTAAACAGAAGTATCCTGATAAGAAAATAGTTATTATATTTCAACCTCATACTTATTCTAGAACTAAGGAATTTGCCAATGATTTAGTTAATGTATTTAATAAAGTGGATGCTACATATTTATTGGATATTCATCCTGCTAGGGAAAAACAAGATGATTATCCTGGTATTACTAGTGATATTATTATTAATAAGTTAGATAAGGGATATCATATAAATATAGATGAGGCATCTAAATTAAGTAAATATGATAATACTGTGTTTGCTTTTATGAGTCCTAATGATATAAATAAATTAGAAAGTGATTTAATAGAATTATTGAAGAAATAAAAATATGATGATATAAATTCATCATATTTTTTATACTATTTTATTAATAATACTATTATTCATATTTTGCCTTCTTTAACTATATTATTAAACATATATTTTTCTTTTCCTTTTAATTCTTTATTTTTTTTTATTATGTGATAAAATATTTTAGGCGTGAGGTGTAGTATGAGGGTAGGTATATATTCTTTAGGATGTAAGGTTAATATATATGAGAGTGAATATGTAGAAAGGTTACTTAAAAATAATGGGTTTACTATTGTTTCTTTTGATAGTGAGGCTGATATATATATAATCAATACTTGTAGTGTTACTAATGAAGCTGATAGAAAGAGTAGACAGATTATATCTAGAGCGAGAAAGAATAATAGTAATGCTGTTATAGTTGTAATGGGATGTTATAGTCAAGTTAAGAGTAATGATATTAATGCTGATATTGTTATTGGTAATAAAGATAAGAGTAAGATTGTTGATTTAATTAATGAATATGTTGATAAGAAAAATAAGATTAAGAGGGTATATAATTTAAGAGATATTAATGAATTTGAGAGTATGGAAATAGATAGTTTTGATAATCATACTAGAGCTTTTGTTAAGATACAAGATGGTTGTAATGCTTTTTGTAGTTATTGTATTATTCCTTATACTAGAGGACCTATTAGGAGTAAAAAACCAGATGATGTTATTAGAGAGGTTACTAATTTGGTTAATAATGGATATAAGGAAATTATTTTAACTGGTATTCATACTGGTAAATATGGGTTAGATTTAGATAATTATTCTTTATATGATTTATTAAAAGAAATAATTAAGATTGATGGAATATATAGAGTTAGATTATCTTCAATAGAAATAAATGAACTTAATGATGATATATTGAATCTAGTTAAAAGTTCTTCTATTATAGCAAGACATTTTCATATTCCTTTACAGAGTGGATCTGATAAGATATTAAAATTAATGAATAGAAAATATGATTTAGATTATTTTTTAGATAGAATTAATAAGATTAGAAGTATTGATAAAGATATTTCTATTACTACTGATTTAATAGTTGGTTTTCCTTCTGAGGATGATAATGATTTTAATGATACTATTAATTTTTTAAATAGAATTAAATTTACTAAGATACATACTTTTCCATATT
Organism: Bacilli bacterium; assembly: GCA_017432825.1. GTDB lineage: Bacteria > Bacillota_I > Bacilli_A > RF39 > UBA660 > RUG11198. The sequence continues at coordinate 18,856 of JAFRIJ010000007.1, read as the reverse complement.
CTAAGAGAGATAATACTAAAGCTAGTGTTATGCCTAATCAGGTTAATGGTGATATAAAGAAAAAAAGAGTTAAGAAGGTAATAGAATTGTCTAATTATTATGAAAATATTTTTTATAATAAATATATTGGTAGTGTTTTAGATGGTGTTAGTGAAATTAGAGATGATGGTTCTAGTGTGGTTCATACTTCTAATTTTATTCCTGTTATTATTAAGGATAATATTGATAATAACGATATAGTTAAGGTAAGGATTCTTGATGTTACAAGTGATAATAAAGTATATGGAAGTTTAGTAAAAGAGTAATATTTATGTTGAATATTATTCTTTTTTATTATATAATTAATTATAGAATTAAGGATGTGGTATGATGAAATCTAGAGTAATTGGGGCAACAATATTACTTATTTTGTTAGTAGGCTCTTTATTAATTAGTAATGTATTATTTGCAATTGTTATAATGGTAGGTGCTGTACTTGGTTATAGGGAATTAATTAATATTAAGTTTGGAAATCGCGAGAATGAGTTTGAAATTGTTAGGTTTGTTGGGTATGTAAGTTTGTTTTTGGTTGTACTTAATAATATTTTTTATAATGTTTCAGATAGAATTTTATATGTTATTCCTATATTAGGTCTTACTATTCCTATAGTTTTTTATAATGATAGTAAGAGATATAATATAAATGATGCTTTATTTATATATGGTGTTGTTATGTTTATTGGGGTATCATTTAATAATATTATATATATGAATAATGTTGATGTTTATAAATGTATTTTGATATTTATAATAGCTTTTATTACTGATACATATGCTTATATAGGAGGAATGTTAATTGGTAAACATAAACTTACTAGTATTTCTCCTAAGAAGACAATAGAGGGTACTGTTGTTGGTACTATCATGGGTACTGTTGTTGGTAGTATATATTATTATACTTTTATTGGTGGATTAGATATTCCAATGATTATATTTATGTGTTTATTTTTAACTATATTATCGGAAATAGGCGATTTGGTATTTAGTAGTATTAAAAGATATTTTAATGTTAAAGATTACTCTAATTTAATTCCTGGTCATGGTGGAATATTAGATAGATTTGATAGTGTTATATTTGTTTCACTTGGTCTTGTAATTATGTTATATTTTATATAAGGAGGATACATGATAAGTTTAATATTATTTTTAATTATTTTGGGAACTATTGTTCTTATACATGAGTTTGGTCATTTTATTTTTTCTAAGATGTTTGGAGTATATGTATATGAATATTCTATAGGAATGGGGAAAAAAATTTGGTCTAAGAAACCAGAGGGTAGTGAAACAGAATACTCTATTAGAATGATTCCTATTGGTGGTTTTGTTAGATTAGCTGGTGAAGAGGGAGAAGATGGAGATAAGTCTGTTCCTAAGGATAGAAAACTATATAATAAGAGTTTTTGGCAAAGATTTTTAATCTTTTTTATGGGACCTGGATTTAATATGTTACTTGCTTTTATTACATTAGTTGTTAGTTGTTTAATATTTGGAGCTAGTATTGCTACTACTACTTTAGCGTCTGTTACACCTGAATATCCTGCTTATAAAGCTGGTATGAGGGATGGAGATGTATTACTTGCGGTTAATGGAGAAAAGATTTCTACTTGGACACAAGCTAGAATTAAGATTGGTACTGTAAAAAGTGGAGCAACTATTAATTTTAAATTAAAAGATACTAATGGCGATATTAAGAATGTTTCTGTTACTCCTAATAAAGTTGTTGATGATGATGGAAATGAAACTTATGTATATGGAGTTGGCTCTAAGACAGAAAAGTATAAGGGCTTTGTAGATTCTTTTAAATATGGATTCTTAGAAACTAGGGGTATTATTTTATCTATGGTAGATACTGTAAAATATTTATTTACTGGTAGATTGGGTGTTAATGATTTATCTGGTCCTGTTGGTATATATGAGGTAGTTGATAGTCAAGCTAAGTATGGTGTTGCTAATCTTTTATATTTACTAGCATATTTATCTGTTAATGTAGGTATAATTAATTTAATTCCATTCCCTGCATTTGATGGAGGACATATATTATTCTTGCTTATAGAAAAAATAAGGAGAAAACCTGTTTCTGCTAATGTAGAAGCTACTATTACTGGTATAGGTTTTGTACTTCTTATGTTACTTATGGTATATGTAACATTTCATGATGTATTTAATTTAATAAAATAAAAAGTTATTTATTAATAACTTTTTTTACTTATTATGTGATATTATGGTTAGTAGGTGGATTATATGGAGTATTTAGATTATTTGGGATATAATTCTTTAGTTATTTTATCTTTTTTTTTTATTTCTTTAATGGTACTTATATTTAATAAAATAACTAAGGGTAAAGCTAATAAAATGTTATTTTCTAGTGGTAGGGGTAATATTATTAATCCTTTTACTTATATTAGGATGTTTACTCATGTATTGGGACATAGTAATTTTAATCATTTTAGGAATAATTTTTTATATATATTGTTGATTGGTCCTATGATAGAAGAAAAATATGGTAGTTATAATTTGATTATTATGATATTAATTACTTCTTTTGTTACTGCTTTAGTTAATATTATTTGTAGTAAGAAAACTATTATATTGGGGTCTAGTGGTATTACTTATATGATGATATTATTATCTTCTTTAGTTAATATAGAAAGTGGTAAAGTACCTATTACTTTAATACTTATATTTTTATTTTATATAGTTGGGGAAATTAGGGATGGTATTAATAAAAGAGATAAAGTTTCACATATGAGTCATATTGTAGGTTCTATATGTGGATTTATATATGGTTTTTATGTGTTTTAGGTTGTAAATAATAATTATAAATGTTATAATTATGATGATATGAAAGAGGTGTGTTATGGAATTTAAAGATAGTAAAACTTATCAAAATTTACTTACTGCTTTTGCAGGAGAAAGTCAAGCTAGAAATAAGTATACTTATTTTGCTAGTAAGGCTAAGAAGGATGGTTATGAACAAATAGCAGCTATATTTGAAGAGACTGCTAATAATGAGAAAGAACATGCTAAGATGTGGTTTAAGGAATTAAATGGAGGAGAAGTTCCTAGTACTGTTGATAATTTAAAAGCTGCAGCTGATGGCGAGAATTATGAGTGGACGGATATGTATAAAGAGTTTGCTCGTGTAGCAGAAGAGGAAGGATATAAGGCTTTAGCTAATAAATTTAAGATGGTAGGAGAGATTGAAAAACATCACGAAGAAAGATATAAGAAATTACTTAAGAATATTGAAGATAAGGTAGTATTTTCTCGTGATGGAGATTCTATATGGATTTGTCGTAATTGCGGACATGTTGTAGTAGGTAAAAATGCTCCAGCTGTGTGTCCTGTTTGTGCTCATCCACAAAGTTATTTTGAATTAATTAGTGAGAATTATTAATAAGGGCTTTGTGCTCTTTTTTGGTGGTGATAGTATGGAGAAAGAAAAATCTTGTGGTGCAGTTATTTATAAATATTTTGATGATGTATTAAAAGTTTTAGTTATTAAACATAATAGTGGTCATTATGCTTTTTCTAAGGGACATATGGAAAAAAATGAAACAGAGATTGAGACTGCTATTAGGGAAATAAAGGAAGAAACTAATTTAGATGTAATTATAGATGATGGTTTTAGATTTATTAATACTTATAGTCCTAAACAGGGTGTTATTAAGGATGTTGTATATTTTGTTGCAACTCCAATTAATAATGATGTTATTCCACAATCTAGTGAGATAGCAGAGATTAATTGGTATGATGTTGATAGTGCTTATGATATTATTACTCATAATGATACTAAGGAAATACTTAGAAAGGCTGTAGAATATCTTACTTATGAAAAAAAAGACGTTTAGGGTATTAAAAGATGATAGTTTGATTTCTGTTTTATCTTGCAATGGCATTGCTAAAAACAAAGTTAAGACATTAGTTAAATTGGGTTTTGTTTATGTTAATGATAAGTGTATTAAAAAATTACCTTTTAATGTTAGCGAGGGAGATGTTATTAGTATTAGTGATTCTATTAGGAGTAATCTTGTAATTATTTATGAAGATGATAATTATTTAGTTGTGAATAAACCTAATGGGCTTCTTACTATTAGTACTTCTAAAATTAATAAAAATATTGAAAATACTTTATATAGAGAGGTAAGGGAATATTTAAATAGTAAGAATGAATATGCTTTTATTGTTAATAGAATTGATAAGGAAACATCTGGTATGGTTATATTTTCTAAACATGAATGGTTAAAGAATAGGCTTCAAGATAATTGGAATGATATTGTTAAGAGTAGAAAATATATTGCTTTAGTATCTGGTAAGATTACTAGTAGTGGTAGAATAGATAACTATTTATATGAGGATAAATTAACAGTATCTCATAGTACTAATTTTGGTGGGAAACGCGCTATTACTAATTATAATCCTATTAAATATAATAATAAGTATACTTTACTTGATATTAATATAGAAACTGGTAGAAAGAACCAAATAAGGGTTCATATGAGTGAAATGAAACATCCTATAGTAGGTGATAATAAGTATTTTTCTAAAGACAATTCTTTTAAGAGGTTAATGCTTCATCATTATGAGATATCTTTAATTAATCCTATAGATAATAAGTTAATTACTTTTAAATGTGAGATACCTTATGAATTTAATAATATATTTAATAATAATTAATATTTTAGCTTTTCTTTTGTGTGGTGTTGATAAAAGGAGTGCTATTAATAATACTTATAGAATTAGTGAAGAGAAGTTACTTACTATATCTGTTGCAGGTGGATGTTTTGGATTTATATTAGGTATGCATATATTCCATCATAAGACTAGAAAGATAAAGTTTAAGTTTGTTTATTTATTTGCTATTATTTGGATTGTAATTATAGTATATGAATTTATTTAATGGTTATTAGTACATTTGATTTTAATTATTGAATGTACTTTTTCATGATAATTATTGTTATTATTTGTTACCTTTATTAATAAGTGTATAATTAAATAATTAACATTTACTAAAGTGGTTTTATTTGATATAATTTAGATGGTGATATATATTGAAGAGAACTATTAAGGATTTTGATTTAGATGGTAAGAAAGTAATTATTAGATGTGATTTAAATGTCCCTATAAAAGATGGTATTATTAGTGATGATACTAGAATTAGGGCTAGTTTAAGATCTATACGTTATATTATAGATAATGGAGGAACTGCTATAATATTATCTCATTTAGGTAAAATTAAGGAAGAAAATGATTTAGAAAAAAATAATTTATATCCTGTTAGTGTTAGATTAAGTGAGTTGTTAGGTGTTAAAGTTAAGTTTTCTAATGAGACTAGGGGAGATAATTTATCTAATATGGTTAATAGTCTAAACAAAGGAGAAGTATTGCTTATTCAAAATACTAGATATGAAGATTTAGATTGTAAGAAAGAAAGTTCTTGTGATATGGATTTGGCTTCTTATTGGGCTAGTTTAGGAGACATTTTTATTAATGATGCATATGGTACTTGTCATAGATGTCATGCTTCTAATGTTGGTGTTGGTAAGTTACTTCCTAATGGAATTGGGTTTCTTGTTATGGAAGAGGTTAGTAAGTTAGATTCTATTATGAATGAAGATAGTCATCCTTTTGTAGTTATTATGGGGGGAGCTAAAGTTAGTGATAAAATTAAGGTTATTGATAATTTAATTACTAAGTGTGATAAATTAATAATTGGTGGAGGTATGGCATATACTTTTTTGAAGTCAAAGGGATATAATATAGGTACTTCTTTATTGGATAATGAATCTATTGATTTTTGTCAGGATATGTTAGATAGATATGGTGATAAAATTATATTACCTATTGATACGGTTGTTTCTAATAGTATGGATAGTAATGATTATAGAGTATGTAATATAGATGATATTCATGATAATGAGATGGGACTTGATATTGGCCCTTCTAGTATTTCTTTATTTATAGATAATTTAAAAGATGCAAAGAGAGTTATTATGAATGGTCCTATGGGATTATTTGAAAATGATAATTATTCTAAAGGAACAAAGGCTATATATGACTATATAGTTAATAATAATATTAAATGTTTAGTTGGTGGAGGAGATTCAGTTTCTTCTATTAATAAATTAAGCGATTCTAGTAAGTTTTATCATGTTTCTACAGGAGGAGGTGCAACACTTGAATATTTGGAAGGAAAAATTCTTCCTGGTATTGGTGTAATTAATGAAAAATAATTTAAAAAAGTTTGTTATAAATATTGTAATAATTCTTATTGTTTTGATTATTGTTTTATATTTTTCTTTAAGGAATAATTATCATGAAATAATTGATTCTATTATTAATATGAATCATTTGTGTGTTGTAATTGCTATTATTTGCTTATGTTTGTGTAGATTTTTATTTAGTATTACACATTATAATGTTATTAAGTTAAATAATGAGGATGTATCTTTAAAAAGATGTTTACAAATTAATTTTATTATTTTATTTTTCCATGGTATAACTCCTTTTGCAGGTGGAGGACAACCTATGGAGGTATATTATTTGCATAATGAAAATATTAGAGTTACTAAAGCTACTAATATTACTTTACAAAATTTTATTATTTATCAGATATCTTTTGTATTTATTAGTATTTTAGCTCTATTATATAATCTTTATTTTGATATGTTTCCTAGTGATCATTTAATAAAAAAACTTGTTATTTTAGGGTTTACTATTAATATTTTGGTATTAATATTTACTTTTATATTAAGTTTTGGAAGAAAGATTAGTACTTTTTTATGTGATAAATTAATTCGTGTTGGTGTAGATATGAAATTTATTAAGGATGAGAAAAAAACTAGAGAAAAGATTAATGATTATTTAGATGGATTTTATAATAATGCTATGGAATTAAGTAAGCATAAAAAAATGGTTATAAAGATGCTTTTGATAGATTTGCTTGCTATAATAGTGTTATATAGTATGCCATATTTTATAGCGTTAGGTTTTGGTATTAATCTAAATATTATTAAAGTTGTTGTTACAACAGCATATGTAATGACTATTGGTTCTTTTGTTCCTGTTCCTGGAGGAACTGGTGGAATAGAATATGGATTTGTTTTCTTCTTTAGTTATTTGATTAGAGGAACTGTTGTAAATGCTATAATGTTAATATGGAGATTTGTTAGTTATTATTTGGGAATGATTTTTGGTGCTATTGCATTATCTATGTATAGAAAGAGGGATAAGATATGAGAATAGGTATATTTACAGATACTTACGTTCCTTTTATTAATGGGGTTACTACTAGTGTTTTAATGTTAAAAAATGCATTAGAAAAAAAGGGACATATTGTATATATTGTAACTGTTAATAATGAAGATTTACATTATAAATATGAAAATGATGATAAGATTATTAGAATACCTGGTGTTCCAACTGGTATATATGATTATAGATTGACAGGTATTTATCCTTTAAGAGTTATTAATAAAATAAAAAATTGGAATTTAGATGTTATACATTCTCAAACGGAGTTTGGAGTTGGAACTTTTGCTAGAATTATTGCTAAGCAATTTGGTATTCCTTTGGTTCATACTTATCATACTATGTATGAGGATTATATTCATTATATTACTAAGGGATATTTTAAAAAATCTAGTAGAAAGTTAGTAGAATATTTTACTTTGTTTTATTGTGATAAGACTATTACTGAGTTAGTTGTGCCTACTAAGAAGACATATGAATTATTTAAGGATAAATATAAAGTAGATAGAAATATATATATTGTTCCTACTGGTATTGAGGTAGAGAAGTTTTATAGAGAAAATAATAAAATAGATGAATTGGCAGTTCGTAAGAAATTAGGTTTATCTAAAGATGATTTTGTAATATTATTTGTTGGAAGAATTGGTAAAGAAAAGAATTTAGATTTACTATTATCTTCTATGAAATCTTTAATGGAAACTTCTAATAAAATTAAATTATTAGTTGTAGGAGATGGACCTGATGCTCCTACATATAAGGAATATGTTAAAAAGAATAATATTCAAGATAATGTAATATTTACTGGTAAAGTTCCTTGGGAACAAGTAATTACTTATTATATGATTAGTGATGTTTTTGCTACGGCATCTACTACTGAAACACAAGGTCTTACTGTAATTGAAGCTATGGCAGCATCGTTACCTGTTGTTTGTATTAATGATGAGAGTTTTAATACTACTGTTATTAGTGGATTAAATGGCATTATATTTAATAATAGAAGAGAATATAAGAAGGCAATTATTAACTTATATAAGGATAGAGATTTGCTTAATAAGTTAAGTAAGCAAGCTAGAATAGAATCTGAAATGCATTCTTCTAAATATTTTGCAGAAAAGATATTAGATGTATATAAGATTGCTATTAAGAATAAGCCTAAGCATAAAATTCCTATTATTGATAAAGTAAGTAAGATTATTAATGGAGATGAAACTGATGAAAAAGATGATAATTCTAAATCATAAGATGAATTTAGAATATGATGATGTTCCTAGCTATATTGATAAATTAAATAATATTGATACAGATAATAGTATTGTGGTTTTACCTAGTTCTATATATTTAGAAAGTTTTGTTAATCATTGTAGTTGGGGAGTAGGAGTTCAAAATATTTATTATGAATCTTTTGGTGACTATACTGGAGAAATTAGTCCTGTTCAAATTAAATCAATGGGAGTTTGCTATTCATTGGTAGGTCATTATGAAAGAAAGAAATATTTTGGAGAAAATCATGATATTATTAAGAAAAAATTAAATGCTTGTTTAGATTCTAATATTATTCCAATATTGTGTTTTGGAGAATGTGGTGAATCTATGAAGAAGACTTTAGATGATTTGTTAGAAGGTATTGATAATATTAATTTTATTATATTTGCTTATGAACCATTAGAAGTTAGCAATAAGGAAACTGTTTTACAAATAAAAGAAGATATAAATACAATTTATGATTATTTATATAAAAAATATAATGTATCACCTAATATATTATATGGTGGTGGAGTAAAGAAGGAAAATATTAAAGATATTCTTAATATTGATAAGCTAAATGGTATTATGCTTGGTAAGTTATCCACTAATATAGATAATGTAGTTAATATTATTAAAGATATTGATAAAAAGAAGTAATTTGATACTTCTTTTTTATTCGACATTTTTTTTAATAATTATGTTTTATAATTTAGAATAGAAAGAGGGAGAATTATGGAAAAAATTAAGGTTATGATAATTGATGATAATGTTAATTTAACTGAAATGATTAAGGAGTATTTTAAAGATAGTAAGAAAATAGAAGTAGTTGGTGCTTATTATGATGGAGAGGACGGATTAAATGCTGCTGTTAATAGTAAGAACTATGATTTAATTCTATTAGATTTAATTATGCCTAAAAAAGATGGTATATATGTATTAGAAGAATTAAAAAAACGTAATATTAATACTAATATTATTGTTGAGTCTTCATATAATAGTTCTGATATGATTAGAAAAGTTAGTGAATATGGAGTTAATTATTATATATTAAAACCATTTGATTTGGAAGATTTAGAAAATAGAGTTCTAGAGGTATTTAAACAATTAGATAATAAGAGTTTTAATTTATATAAAAATAATTTGGAGATATCTATTACTAGAATGTTACATGAATTAGGAATGCCTTCTCATATAAAGGGTTATCAATATATAAGAGAAGGTATAATGATGATTTATAATAATCCTGATATAATTGGTGGTATTACTAAAGAATTATATCCTGATATTGCTACTAAATTTGATACTACTGTATCTAGAGTAGAAAGAGCTATTAGACATGCTATTGAAGTTAGTTGGAATAGGGGTAATTGGGATTTAATGGAAGATGTTTTTGGACATAGTGTTGATATTGATAAAGCTAAACCTACTAATTCGGAATTTATTGTTACTATAGCAGATAAATTAAGATTGGAATTTATGAAACAAACTACTTAAGAAAGTAGTTTGTTTTTGATATTATAAAAAAATAATACTTTTTAAAGTATTATTTTATTGCTTCTTTAAAGATATTTCCATTAAAATCATGTTCATTGTCTTTTAATAATTTTAAGGTATTGTTATCTATTAAAAAATAATTATCTCTAGTTATGTTTTTATCACTTATAGGATCATCCCAAGTTAAGTCTAGATGATACCATTTACTATTTAATTGTACTAAATTCCATATGTGTTCATCATTATTTATTTTATAATTTACTATATTAAATCTATCTAAGAATATTTTCATAGCGTCTGAGTAACCACTACAAATACCAAATCCTTCTAGTAATACTCCATAAGCTGTATTAGATTTATAAGTAGTGTCATTAATATTTTCTGTTTTTAATGTATCATAATCTGTATTATTAATTATGTAATCATGTACTATTTTTATTTTTTCTTTTATAGTCATGTTATTAGTTATGTTTTCTTTAATAATTGTATCAACTTTATTATTTATTTCTTTTATTTCATTTTCTGTATAAGTATGGGTTATTGTTATTTTTATTATTTCATCATTAAAACTAAATTTAATACTGTTATATGTATTATATGGGTGTACAAAATTATTTAAGATACTTAGTGTACTATCATTATTACTTATTTCATTCATATCATTATAACAATTTGTATAATTTTTACCACAATATCTTTCGGAATATGTTATTCCAGAATTAATTAAATAATATATAGAATCAATAATATCTTGTTTTGAATTTACTTCTAATTTTTCATAGTTATTTACATATTCGAAATTATCTTCTATATAATAGCTGTTGGGAGCACTATTACCATATTTTCTTTCTACTTTTCTTTGTAATAATAAAAAGCTTATATCATTTTTAAATATGTTACATATAGATATAAAAGTAATTATAAAGGCACAAAAAAATATAATTACTTTTTGTCCTGTTGAATAGTTTTTCTTTTGTTTCATTTTATCACCACTTAGTTTATATTATTTCTAAAATAATTATAATATAATCTTTATTTTATAGCAATATTAAAATATATTTTTTTAATAAAAAAAACAGACATTTATTATCTGTTATTTTGTTTCCATATTATTTACTTTTTTAGCTAAACGAGATTTTTCTCTATCAACTTTATTTTTATGTACTAATCCTTTTGATTTAGCGTTATCTAAACTTTTAATAGCTAATTTTAAATATTTTTCTGCTGCTTCTTTATCACCTGCAAATACAGCTTTGTCAGTATTTTTAATAGAATTTTTTACTGTTGATTTTAACATTGTATGAGCTAGAGTAGTTTTAGTAATTTGTTTTATTTTTTTCTTTGCATTTTTTACGTTTGCCATAAATTCATCTCCTTCCAAATAAAGCTATATACAATTCTATCAAAAAAATGGTAAAAAGGCAAATAAAATATTAAAAAAATGTAAAAAATATACATATAAGAGGTGATTTTTAATGGAAAATAGGATAGATTTATCTAAATATGATATTAGAAGTGACTTATTAGTAGAGAATATAGATGATAATAGCAATACTAATGTTAATAAGATTAGTGATAGTGTTAGTGTTACTACTTTTTATGTAGATGATAAAATATCAAGTAATATTAATAGAAAGGTAGGAACATATATAACTATATCTTTTCAAGATATTACTAATTATGAAGATAGAATAATAGTTAGTGATGTTCTTACTTCTGAATTAAAGAAAATAATAAGTAAATTAAATTTAAATGATAATAGTTCTTGTTTAATAATTGGTTTAGGTAATAGTAAATCTACTGCTGATTCTTTGGGTCCTAAAGTAATTGATAATACTATGGTTACTAGGCATTTATTTTTACTTAATACTAATGTAAAAGATGGTATTAGGTGTGTAAGTTGTTTTAGTCCTTCTGTTATGGCTAATACTGGTATTGAAACTTTTGATATAATTGAGGGTATTATTAGTAAAATACACCCTGATTTTTTAGTTGTTATTGATTCTTTAGCAGCATTATCTATAGATAGGTTAAATAAAACTATACAAATTACAGATACTGGGATTAATCCTGGTAGTGGTATTGGTAATAATAGAAAAGAAATTAGTATTGATACTATTGGTATTCCTGTTATTGCTATAGGTGTTCCTACTGTTTTATATAGTAGTGTTATAGTTAATGATACTATTAATTATTTGTTTAAACATATATCTTATATAAAGAATAATTATAGTATGAATAAACTAGTGTTTAATAGAAATAATTATAGTAAGAAATTAGATAATATTAGTTTAAATGATAATGAAAAGGAAGAATTAAGTGGTATAATAGGTACACTTAGTGAAGAAGAGAAGATGGGATTAATTAGTGAAGTGTTAGATAATTTGAATTATAATTTAGTTGTTACTCCTAAAGAAATAGATTTTCTTATTAATAAAATATCTTTAGTTATATCTAATAGTATTAATAATAGTTTACATAGTAGTGTTAATAGTAATAATTTAAATTAGTAGTTATGTAATACAAAATTAGTTTAAAATGTTGACAAATAAGTATTTATTTATTATAATCATAATCGGTACATTTTATGTCAGAGGGCTAATGTATTGGGAACACATTAGTTATTATGATAAATATTATTAATTATAAAGGAGAAATAATGAAAACAACATTTATGCAAAAAAAAGAAGAAGTTGTTCGTGATTGGTATGTTTTAGATGCAAAGAATATGCCACTTGGTAGAGTAGCTTCTAAGGCTGCTGTTATGTTAAGAGGAAAACATAAAGCAACTTATACTCCACATATTGATTGTGGTGATAATATTATCATTATTAATGCTAAAGAAGTATTATTAACTGGTAATAAGTTAGAAGATAAAAAATATTATAATCATTCTAGATATGTTGGTGGTTTAAGAGAAAGAACTGCTAAAGAAATGAGAGAAAATTACCCTGAAGAAATGATTGAGAGAGCTGTTAAAGGTATGCTTCCTAAAGGAAGACTTGGAAGACAAATGATTAAGAAATTACATGTTTATGCAGGTAGTGAACATAATCATGCAGCACAAAAGCCTAAAACTATAGAATTAGGAGGAAATAAATAATGGCAGATAAGAAAAGAGTATTTATTGGAACTGGTAGAAGAAAAAGTTCATCTGCTAGAGTTACTTTAGTTCCTGGTAAGGGAAAAATTACTGTTAATGGTAGAGATATTCATAAATATATGCCACATGAGGTTTTAGTTATGGATCTAATGCAACCATTAGAAGTAACTAATAATACTACTACTTTTGATGTAGAAGTTAATGTTCGCGGTGGTGGATATAGTGGCCAAACTGGTGCTATAAGATTAGGTATTACTAGAGCATTACTTGAATATGATAAAGATAATGAGGGAAAGGAAGACTCTTATCGTGCTATCTTAAAGAAGAATGGTTTCATTACTCGTGATTCAAGAAGTAAAGAAAGAAAGAAACCAGGATTAAAGAAAGCAAGAAGAGCTCCACAATTCTCAAAGAGATAAAAAAGCTTTTTGGAAAGTCCGTATTTACGGGCTTTTTTTGTTGCTGTATTTTTAATTAATAAAAATTACTTTTGGGTATTGACATAGTGATGAGATAGTTATACAATATTATTGTATTAATTAAGTAATACAGTTAGGAGGAATTATGGAATTTACTTTTGATAATAATATTCCTATATATATTCAATTACTTGAATATATGAAGATATATCTTATTTCTGGTGTATTTAAATGTGGTGAAAGATTACCTTCTGTTAGAGAATTTGCTACTACTTTTAAGGTTAATCCTAATACTATGCAAAAGGCTTTAAGTGAATTAGAGAGTATGAAATTAATATACACTGAAAGAACTAATGGTAAATATGTTACTAAAGATAATAAACTAATTGAAAAATTAAAGGATGAATATGCTGTTAGTTTGGCAATGAGTTATTTTCAAGGAATGAAAAAAATTGGATTAGGTAAGGCTGATTCAATTAAATATTTAGAAGGGATAGAGGAATAATATGGATTTGTTAGAAATTAAGAATTTAACTAAATCTTTTGATAATAAAAAGATTTTAAAGGGGATTAATCTTAAAATTAATAGTGGTAAAATAGTTGGATTATTGGGTAAAAATGGTGCTGGGAAGAGTACTTTAATTAAAATTATTAATGATTTATTGATTCCTGATTCTGGTAAGGTATTATTTGAAGGTAAAGAGATTGGAGTTTATTCTAAAGAACATATATCTTATTTGCCTGAAAGAACTTATTTAGATAAAAGTATGAAGGTTAATGATGTAATTAATTTCTTTTCTGATTTTTATAAGGATTTTGATAAGAAGAGAGCATATGCTTTATTAAAGAAATTAGATTTAGATGCTGATAGTAGAATTATTAAGATGTCTAAAGGGATGCAAGAAAAATTACAATTAATATTGGTTATGTCTAGGGATGCTTCTTTATATGTTTTAGATGAGCCTTTAAGTGGAGTTGATCCTGCTACTAGAGATTATATATTAGATACTATTCTTTCTAATTTTAAGGAAGGAGCTAGTATAATTATTTCTACTCATTTAATATCTGATGTTGAAAGAATATTAGATGATGTTGTATTTATTGATAATGGTAAGATAGTATTATCTTCTTCTGCTGATGAACTTAGAAAAAAAGAGAAGGCTTCTATTGATGAGGTGTTTAGGAGGATGTTTAAATGTTAGGGAAATTATTTAAGTATGATTTTAAATGGATTAATAATAAAGTAATGTTTATTTATTATTCTGTATTTTTAATTATTACTATTTTGGTTAAGGTTATAGAGAGTTTTGAGCAAACAATTCTTATGGTTGTTGTTGATAAAATATTATCTGGTATGTTTATTTCTTGTTTTATTTCTATAATTATTACTTGCTTTATGAGAATATGGGCTAGATTTATTGATAATTTTTATAAAGATTCTAGTTATTTAACACATACTTTACCTGTAACTAAGGATGAATTATTTAATTCTAAGGTTCTTGCATCTATTGCTTCATTGATTATAGCTATTATTATAGTTTTACTTGGTGCTTTTTATGTATTTTTAGGCGATAATGGTTTTGATACTTTAAAGATAATGTATCAATCGTTAATTGATGCTTATAATAGTATTTTTGCATTTATTTTTGTTATTGGTCTTATATTATTAGTATTGTTAGAAGTTTTGTTCTTTATGTTTTCTGGTATATTTGGTATTATTATAGGGCATCGTTTTAATAATTATAAGATGTTTAAATCAATTGCTATTGGAATAGGTAGTTATCTGTTATTATCTATTATTATGTTTGTGATACTTAGTCTTATTGGAAATTATGCTGATATTAATAATATAGTTGATGGTTTTCCACCACTTAATACTGTTAAGGTATTTGGATGCGTTGGTATTATAGCTTATTTAGTATTTGATATTGCATATTATTTTATGGCAAAGAATATTTTTAATAAGGGTGTTAATGTAGATTAAAAAAGATTATTATTAATCTTTTTTTTATGATATAATTATTATGATGGAGTGATAAAATGAATGAATATATTAATTTAGATTTAAATAATATTGATGATGAACATATATGTTGTGCTATAGGTGATCCTAAACATCAAGATGGTGTAGATAGAAAAAAAGAATGGATTAAGAGTAAATTAAAGGATGGCCATGTATTTAGAAAACTTAATGCTAGGGGAAAAATATTTATTGAGTATGAACCTATTGAAACGGCTTGGGTTCCTATTAATGGTAAAAAATATGAATATATATATTGTCTATGGGTAGCTGGTAGTTTTAAAGGAAAGGGTATTGGTAGAGAATTATTAGAATATGCTATTAAAGATGCTAAAGATAAGAAAATGAGTGGTATATGTACAATAGTTACAGAAAAGAAAAAACCTTTTATTGGAGATAAAAAATTCTTTTTACATTTTGGATTTAAGGTAGTAGATAGTATTGGTGATTATGAGTTATTAGCTCTTTCTTTTGATGAGAATGAAACTCCTAGATTTAATGATAATGCTCGAAATATGAAAATAGATAATAAAGATTTTACTATTTATTATAGTAATGAGTGTCCTTATGTTGAATATGAAGTTAGGGAATTAAGTGAATATGCTAGTAGGAAAAAAATTAAGTTAAATTTTATTAAGATTGATTCTTTAGAAAAGGCTAAGAATGCTCCTTGTGTTATAAATAATTGGGCTAATTTTTATAATGGTAAATTTATATCTAATACTATACTAAATGCTAATTCTTTTGAAAAATTATTAAAGTAGGGATGTTATGAAAAAAATATTTGGTGGAATTGATTTGAGTTGGAAAAAGGTTATAATAGGTGCTGTTTTAGTTGGAGTATATACTGCTTTAGTAGCAATTATTCCTTTCTTGAAATATACTTCATTTCATACAATTGCTGTTTCGTTTGAGGCCTGGATATTATTGGGAATAATTATTATTATGAATAGTAAGTCTAATAAAGATGCTTCTTTAAAGTGTTTTGTATTCTTTTTAATTAGTCAACCTTTAATATATTTATTACAAGTACCTTTTAGTCACTTGGGATGGCAGTTGTTTTCGTATTATAAGTATTGGTTTATTTGGACTATATTGTGTTTACCTATGGGATATATTGGATACTATATGAAAAAAGATAAATGGTGGGGATATTTAATATTACTACCTATGATATTATTAACTCTTTATTCTTATTATACTTATTTATCTGATTTTATGTTTTCTTATCCTAAATATTTATTAATATGTTTATTTTGTATTGGTGTTTTAATTATTTATCCATTATGTATATTTAATAATAAAAATATTAGGTTATTCGGATTATTAGTTAGTATTATATTAATTGTTATTATAACTATTATTGATATTATGAATCCGCCTATCTATAGTACTACTATTATGGGTAATAGTGATAAATATACATTTGATGATAGTTATAAGGTTTATTTTACTGATAAAAAGTATGGTAAAGCTGATATAGTATATATTGATAGTGTTGAAGACTACATGATAAATGTTGAATTTAAAAAAGATGGTAAAACTACTATGGTAATTGAGTCTCCTACTGGAGAAAAGAAGAAGTATCATCTTTCTATTAAGAGAGATACATATAAATTAAAAGAGATTAAATAATCTCTTTTTTTCTATTTATGATATAATAATAATAGGAGTGATAAAATGAATTATAAAGTTATTATATCTTTAATAATTATATTGCTTATAGCAGGGTTGTTAATGGTGTTTTATAATAAAAAGAAAAGTAATCCTAAGGAATTAGAATTAACATATGAAATAAATGCTGGTATTCCTTTTAAGTGGGTTTATGAAATAGAAGATAAAGATGTTGTAGAGTTTGTTAAGAGTTATGTTGTTAGAGACGATAATAAAGGTGGTAAGGTAGGTGCTTCTGTTTATACTAATTATGTATTTAAGGGATTAAAAGAAGGAGAGACTACTATTACATTTAAGGTAGTTAGTATTACGGGAGAACGTGAAGATGCAAATCATGAAGTTCATAGAGTAAAGGTAGATAAAGATTTAAATATTTCTTTAATAGATGAATAGTTATTAATATAGAATGTTATTGGTAGTAATTATTTTCATTTAAATGAATTAACTTTAGTTAGTGTTAATTCTATTATTATTTAGAAAGAATAGGGATAGTATGAAATTATTTGTAGAAGCTGTTATTAAATATTTAGTTGGTTTAATTATTGTAGTGCTTTTGTTATTTATACCTGCTGGTACTATTTATTTTTATAATGGGTGGTTATTTATTTGGTTGTTATTTTTTCCTATGTTTATAGTGGGTATTGTTATGTTAATAAAAGATCCTCATTTACTTAAGAGTAGATTAGATGTTAGAGAGAAAGAAACTGTGCAAAAGGAAGTAATTGTTTATAGTGGTATTATGTTTATATTAGGTTTTTTAGTAGCAGGTTTGAATTATAGATTTAAGTGGATAGTATTACCTAATATAGTTATTATTATTAGTACTATTGTATTTATTATTTCATATATTTTATATGGTGTAGTATTAAAAACTAATACTTATTTATCTCGTAGTATTAAAGTAGTAGATAATCAAAAAGTAATAGATAATGGTTTGTATGGTGTAGTTAGACATCCTATGTATATGATTACTATTATATTGTTTTTGACTATTCCTTTGATATTAGGGTCTATTATATCTTTTGGAATATTTTTAATATATCCTTTTATTATTGTTAAGAGAATTAAGAATGAAGAAATTGTTTTAGAAAGGGAATTAAAAGGATATAAAGAATATGAGAAGAAAGTAAGATATAGATTAATACCTTTTATATGGTAGGAATTAGGAGGAGTATTTATGTTAATTAAATTTAAAAGTGATGAGATTATATTATATGAAGGAATTGTTAATTCTAATGTTAAATTAACTTTAACTAATGAGAGAATGGTGTTTGAAAAGAGGGCTTGGTTATTTAAAAAGAAATATAGAGTAGTTGATATTATTTCTCTTAATGATATTAAATATTATAAGAATAATTTTGGTGTTAAACAAAAAATCAATAAGGTAATTATTCAAACTACTAAAAAAGAGATTGTTTTAAAGTGTGCTAGTGTTGTTGATGCTAAAAAGATTGTTGATGGTATATTATTTGCTAAGACTGGATTAAATGCTTTAGAAAGAGGTACTAATAAGTTTAATAAGGCTGTTAAAATCATTAAGAGTAGTAAGGAATCGGTTGTTTTTATTGCTGGTTTGATATTAGGTATAAAGACTTATTTTGATAATAAATA
>JAFRIJ010000006.1 GCA_017432825.1 Bacilli bacterium | reverse complement strand
TTCTTTTGTTAAGTTTAATTCACTAGATTCAACTTTTACCTTGTTAATAAGCATTATATTTAAAGATTTGGGATCTAAATAATCACTTTTATTTTCAAACTCTATACTATCTGTTTTTTCTATTTGATATATCTTTTTTTCGTCTTCTATGTATTGATAAATATACTCTATTTTATTTTTATTGTGATATTTAGATAAATCTATTACATAATCTGATTCTTTATCTGACAAAATCTTTTCTCCATCATCGATTACTATTTCATCTTTAGGAATGATAGATTCTATTTCTTTTATACCAATTTCTTTATGACTATCATAATGATATATTTCAATGTTAGAATCCTTTTTTATAATTGAATTTATTGTTTCTATTAATATTCTTTTCTGATAATTATTTATTTTATTTAAATTGCCATAGATTACACAGAAATTATGTACATTTATTTCCTTATTTTTTTCAAAAATAGAGTTTATGTGTGCTATGGTAATATGATTTATATTGCTGTCTTGATAGCTTACAATTCCATTTGAAACAATTCCATTAAAGATTTTTACTTTTTCTTCATCATATATTTTTTTGCATATTTCATAATATAATACTGCATGGCGTGTTGCTTCTGTGTCAGGGCTTGATGCCATTATAGTTTGTTTAGATGTTATTAATTGTAATCCGTTTATTCCTTTAAACCCTTTAAATTTATATGTTGGACTTTGAAATATATCATGGGACAAATTATATAATTCTGGTATTGGTATAGTTTCTAATTCCTTCTTTGTTTTATAAATGTTATCTACATTTTGGGATATTATATCTCTATTCATTTTTAAACCTCCTTTGTTTTAATTATTTACTCCATGCGTTACCATTACTGTATCATAAGTTATTTTTTTAAATGTGTATCCATTTTGCTTTCCATATCTAATTATACTTCTTAGTGCGTTTGTTGTTGTATATTTTACATCATGCATTAGGACAACGTTTTCTCTATTTGGAGATATATTATTTATTACATTAGCATATACACCATCTATACTAGCTCCTGCTGCATCTCCAGAGTCTACATTCCAATCAAAGTAATGATATCCTCTTTTCTTTACTTCGCTTGTTAATGTTGTCATTATGCCTTTGCTATATCTGCTACTTACTGTATTTGAACTTCCTCCAGGAAAACGTGATATCATGCTTTTTTCACCTGTTATTCTTTCTACTCTATTACTGACTTGATTTAAATCATTAAAATAATTATCTACTGATGCATATACTATTCCGTATTGATGTGATGCTGTATGTAATGCAACTGTATGTCCTTCATCATATTCTCTTTTTATTAAATAATCTGGTCCATAATTTGTTACAAAGAATGTTGCTTGTACTCCTTCTTCTTTTAGAATATCCAATATTATATTTGTTGTTCCTTCGTTTGGTCCATCATCAAATGTTAAATATACTATTCCTTTTCCATTTCCTCCACTTGAAGGTCTAATTATTGACCACTTTTTCACAGTTATGTTTCTTTCTTTTGTTATTTCGTTATTGCTATTATCAATTACTTTATATGTAACTTTATATGTTCCTGGTGTGTTTATGTCTATATTATTAGTGACTTTAACTTTATTAGTTAAATCTCCATCGCAATTATCAGTAGCAGTATAACCATCTTCGTTGTATTTATTTCCTACATATAATGTTATATTGTCACTCCCCTTTAATGTTATAGTAGGTTTTTCTATATCTTCATATTTAATATTTCTTGTTATTGTACTCACATTTCCTGAAGAATCACTTACTTTATAAGTTATATTATCTTTATAATTCTTTATTTCTACTTTATTAGTTAAATCTCCATCATATTCGTCTGTAGCACTATATCCTAATTCTATATATTCTTTATTTGGACATACATATTCTACATTATTACCTTTTAATTTTATATCTGGTTTTATATTATCAATTACTTTTACTTTTCTTTTTTTAATTATATTTATTAAACCAAATTTTAATTTGTATTCTATTTCATATGTTCCAATTTTTTTATTATTAATATTATCTTTTACTATTACTTCTTTTGTATAATTTTTAAACAAATTTTTAGCTGTATAATCATTATTATTAAATTCTGTATTATAGTTTATTTCTATATCCTTATTTTTAAATTGTATATATGGTATTGTTATCATGGATATTATTAATGCTACTGTTAAACTAAATATTATAATTAATAATGTATTTGTAACATTTAGTTTTTTTCTGTTAATATCATTTGTTATTTCATTTTTATTATCTTTTTTTTCATGTGTTTTTATACTTTTGTTTACGATTTTACTACTCATACTACCACTTCTAACTAATATAATTTTATATCTTTACATTTTTCTACTTTATATTTCCAATATTCTTCGTGTAAGTTATACGATAATTCATTTATTTTATTAAAATATGATTGATATTCTTTATCTCCTAAATTTGATAATCCAATTACTATATACGGATTATCTGCAAATATTATCGCCATATCGTGTAATGCAGAACCTGCCCAGCCACTTTTACTTGCTACTTTATAGTTATTCTTTCCTTTTATGAATTTAGGATGTGATTTTAAGAAATTATTCATTAATGGTGTCCCATATTCTTCATTTTCAGTATAAAAACGATATAATTCTTCCATATAAATTGTTGCATCATGGGCATTTGTCACACCCCAATTTGTATTTTGAGTAAATATTCCTATTGTTCCTTTTTCTTGCCAAAATTTTAACATATTAACTCTTCCAAATCTATCCATAAGCATGTTATGAGCTGCATTATCACTATGAACTGTTGAATACTCAAGTAATGTTTTTACGTTATATTTTACATTTAATGGCTTATTTTTTAGTATTCCACTTCCTGTATTATAATATGCTGATGTATATGTTAATTCTTCATTTAAATCTATTTTACCAAGACTTGCCATTTCATATAAATATATATCTTTTGGTGCTTTAATTGAACTTGCAGAAAATATATTTTGATTTGCATTATAACTTACTGTAAATCCAGTATATATATCTTTATATGTATAAGCAAAATAATTAATTGAACTATTATAATAATTATTTATTTCGTTAATTACATTTTTTACACTATCTGGTAATTTATTCATATCTGTTTTAGAATTTAAACACTTTACTAATTCTGAAGCAGCAATATTCTTTAATATGTTACTATCTACTTCTTTTCCTTCTTGTATTAGTATACTTTCCTCATTCTTTTTTTCTATTTTAAATATTGATTTTTCATATTCATTTATTTTTTTCCCATAGAAAAAAGTTTTAGCGGATAGTAAACAAACCGCTACAAATATTAATATTGGAAGAATAAATTTTAATATATTTTTTTTCTTTTTGTTTATCCCTATTTTCTCTTTTTTATTATCTTCATTATCTAGTGATATTATTGATTGTGTCTCTTTATATGTATTGATATTATCTGTTTGTATTTGTTCTATATTTGTTTTTATAGTATCTTCGTTCATGTGAAATAATGGATTTTCATCTATCTCTTTTTCTTTAATAGGACTAAATATATTTAATGGATCATTATTATTCATATTATCACACTACTCTTCTATTATAATTTTAGCATACAATGTTTCTTTATTCAATTAAAAAATAGTATCTTTTTAATACTAATTTTTATCTTCCTGCTCCCCCAGTTTTTTCATCTTGATTAATGGCTCCGTTGTACTTTTTATCTATTTTTTCTCTTAATTCATTTAGTTTCTTTTGAAATTCTTCTTTTTTTGTATTATCTGTTATTTGACTAACAGCGGTTTGAGCTTCTGAAACACTTTGATATGTTTGATCTGTTTCTGCTTTTTTTACTAGTTCTTCAGCATTTGATATTTCTTTTTCTTTTATAATTATTTCATCTGCATTTTTCCAACATTCTGTATATGGTATATTTATGTCTAATTCCGTTATTAAATATACCATTAAATTTATTATTGTTGGTACTAAAAATACTATAGCACAATAAATTATTCTTTTGATAGATTTGGTTATATTTTTTTTTGCTTCATCATTAGATGCTATTATATTTTTAAACATATCTATTGATATTATTATTATTAATCCAATAGGTATTGCTGTAAAAACTACATTTAATATTTTTTTTATAAATAATACTACTCTAAGTGTACCTGGTTCATTACATACTTCAATTAAATGAAATAAATTAATCATACTATCACCTACTTGTTTATTATAACATATTATTTAGTATATAACAATTATTTTAAATTTAAGTTCTCTATACTTATATCTTCTTTTGTTATTGTTTTTAATATATCTTTTCTTTTTTTATTTTTAGTATTACTAGCATGCTTTATTATTGATTTTTCATATATATTTCTTATAAATCTGGCATTACCAAAATTCTTCATATTTCTATTTTCATCTATTATTGTTCTTAAATAGTCTACAGCATCATCTTTAACTATAAATCCTGATTTTTTCATCATTCCTAGAAAAATTTGAATTAATTCTTCTGTTGTATAGTCATCAAATTCTAGTGTATATCCTATTCTAGATACTATTCCGGAGTTTGAATTTAAAAAATCTTGCATTTCTTTTGTATAACCTGCAAAAATTACAACTAATTTATCTCTATAGTTTTCCATTGCTTGTATTAAAGTCGCAATAGCTTCAGCATTATATGAATTATCATTTTTTACTGCTAAACTATATGCTTCATCAATAAATAGCACTCCATTTAAACTTTTTTCTATTACACTCATTGTTTTAGGAGCTGTTTGTCCTACATATTCTGCTACTAAATCTTTACTAGATACTTCTACTAATTTATCTTCTTTTATTAGTTTTAAATTATATAAAATTCCAGATATTATTCTTGCTATTGTTGTTTTACCTGTTCCTGGATTACCTAGAAATACCATATGTAGATTTATATCTTTAATATTTAAATCGTCTTTAGCTTTCTTTTTTAGATTTATTACATCTACTAGGTCATATAATACTTTCTTTACTTTATTTAATCCTACTAATTCATTTAATTCTTTAAATATTTCATCTATTGATTTTTCTTCTTCTGCTTTAGGTATTTCTTTATTAAAAGATATTTCTCTAATTATTTTATTAATATATAAAGTATAATCTAAATCACTATTATATGTTTCATTTATATAATCTAATAGTTTTATTTTATCTTCATCTTTTAAATCTAACTTCTCATTTATTTGATTATATATATCTTGATTATCTGGACTAGTACCTTTTATTTTAAAGAGTATATATTTATTTTTTAAATATTCTTTCCCTAGAAAAAATTTATATAGATTATTTTCTTTATCTGATATTAAAATAATGTTATTTGCTGTTTTTAATGATTCTTCTAAATTAAAATAAAACTTTTCTTTATCATTATTATCTAATAAGTCTAATCCATTTAGATTTGTTATAGTTATAAAAGAACCTGTTACTTCTATTTTTTCTTTATTAATATTATAAAGTGATATATTAGTTTTTTCATTTGATTTTATATATGATAGATTTTTACATAGTTCAAATATAATATTTTCTACTTTTTTTCGTTCTTCGTCATTATCTATTTCTAAAATTATTCTAAACGGAATATAGTTCTTTTCTTCTTTATTATTGTATTTTTTTATGTATTCTATCATTTTATTTAACATATTCTTTGATTCATCTGTTATATATAGATTATTTACGCTTTCAATATAATCTTCTTTTGATGTGTTTTCTTCTTCTTCTTTGGTTTCTATATTTATTTCTATATTAAAAAAATCATTATATATATCTTTAAAGTAATCCTTGCTATTCATAATTCACCTCTTATATGATAAATTTGTTCAGCTTAACTGAACAAATTTATTATTTTTTTACTTTTATTTCTAACATTTTGTCTTTTAATTCTTTTTCAATTTCTTCTAATACTTTTTCTGCTTCTTGTCTTTTTACTCTACCGTTCTCATGTATTTCTATTACTTTGTCTAAAGTTTCAATTAGATCTTTGTTAGTTTTTTGTAACGTCTCAATATTTACAATAGCTTTCTCGCTTTCTTCTGCTATTTGAATTGAACCTTGTTTTAATGTTTCACTATTTTTTACTAGCATTTCATTTGTTAATTTAGATACTGCTTGTTGACCTTTTAATGCTTGTTTTGCATTATTTATTCCTAACGCTAAAACCATTTGATTTTTCCAAAGTGGTATTGTATTGGTAATAGAACTTTGTATTTTTTCTACTAATTCAGCTTCATTGTTTTGTAGTAATCTTATTTGTGGTGCCATTTGAATTGAAATAATTCTTGTTGTCTTTAAATCATATATTTTCTTTTCAAATCTATTTATCATATTTTCCATATCATGTACTTTTTGAATATCTAATTGTTCTCCTGTTTTTTCTGCTTTGTCTTTTAATTCCTTTAAGGTTACGTTCCTTAATTCTTCTAATTTCTTTTCACCTGCTATTATATATAAAGATATTTCTTTAAAATATTCAAGATTTTTTTCATACATTGTATCAAAGATAGTTATATCTTTTAGCATTTGTAATTTATCTTTTTCTAGTCCTTTTTCAATTGTATCAATATTTTTTTCTATTTTACTATATTTGGCAATTATTTTATCTAATTCTTTTTTTGCATTATTGAATAGTTTTTCTATTAATCCTTTCTTCTCGCTATTTGATATATCTCTATCAAATGATTTTATTTGGCTTACTAAATCTGATAATAAATCTCCTGTTTCTCCTATATTTTTTGTTTTTACATCTTCTAGTATACTATCAGAAAATTCACTTATTTTTGCTTGAGCTGCTGCTCCAAATTGTAATACTTGTGTTGTATCATTAATATCTATTTTATTATTGAATTCATCTATAGCTTCTTTTTCTTCTTTTGATAGCAAATCATAATTTAATGATTCTTCTATTTTTTCTTCAGTTACTTCTTTTTCCTCTGATAACTTATCTAATTTTTTTTCATCCATTTGTTTTTCAACTTTTAATTCCATCATATTTATCTCTCCTTTATTATTGATTGTTTTTTAAATATTCTATTAATTTATTATAAGTATCCATTTTTAAACTAGTTACTGTACTAGTAATAGTTTGTGGCACTCCTATACCTATTTTGGATACATCATAACTTCCACCTGTTACGCCTGTTCTAAATCCATATTTTTCCCATGCTATTTGACTTATTTCTTTATCTTCTAAGGCTTTATATAATTTATTTCCTTTTTCCGTAAATACTGCAAAGCAATGAGAATTCCAAATTGTAGGAGTTGGATATAATACTCTTATTTCATCTTTTACTTGTTCAAATGCTTCTGGACTCGAATTAGCAAAATCTATCATACTTTTTTCATAATCTACTATCATAGGTTCTCCACCCATTCCGGTTTTTAAATACCTTTCAAATAAATCCGCTGGTGTGTTATTCATATAACCTGACTTTATGTAGAATTGTTTTAATTTTGGCAAATTATCGTTTACGTTTTCATCTGTAACTTGTCCGTTTGATAATATTGATAATAATAAACCATAATAAGTTGCTCCTGGTGAAGATGAGACTGGATCTGTTGAAGCAATATTAATTGTTCCATATAAATTACTTAATCCAATATCAGACCATTTTTTTCCATCTAGTATGTAATTAATTAATTTACTCATATCACTAATATAGTATACTCCATCTTTTTCAGTTACTATATTTTCTTTTATTAGGGCTTCTACTACACCTTTCCAACTATATATTACAATTGGTGTATTTAGTGTTAGCCCTCCATCTAATACTGTATATCTATCTGCTTCTTTTAATTCTTTATTTGGTTGTAATTTATAGTAATCATAAAATCTTTGATCTGATGTAAATAGAGCGTCATATTTAGTAATTCCTTTACTATTTATATCTATTTCTTCTCCAGCATTTATTCTATCTATAGCACTTACATTACCTAATCCAACTTTTTCTCTTATCAATGGCCATAATACTGTCTTTCCATTACTCCATGTATCATATATTGGATTTATTTTATATTTTGATTTTAATATTTTATTTACTCTTTTATCTTTTAAGAAATCTTCTTTTCCTCCACCTGTTGCTACATAAACTGTTGTTAGATTAGTTGTAAATATATTTGTGTCATCTTTTTTAATATTTTTAATTACTATTATTGCTATTATTATGAAGGCAAATATTAATAATCCAAGTATAGTTTTTTTATTTTTCATTTACATCTTCACCTTTCATTATTAATTTATCTTTTACTATTCCATCGGCTTTTAGCATCATTTCATATACTTTCATTTCTGCATCAGCATCTACTATATCTTTTTTGTACAAATTAGAGAGAATTATTTCAAAAGCATCTTTTGTTTCTGCAATCATTTCATCTGCTTTTTTCATAAATATCTTGCTTTCAGATGAATTCATTTTCTTGTCTTCTATTTCATCATACCGATTTACTATTTTTATTAATACTGGTAAATAATAATCAAAAAAATTATCTATTTTATTTGCCTTATTTGGATTATTCTCTACTACTTCTAATATTTTGTTTACTATACTATGTATTTCTCTTAAATTATCTTTTGTTTCTTTTGATTCTACTTTATTTATTAAATTAAAAATTTCTTTATTTTGTTTTTTTGCTTTATTTATTTTATTATATAAACTTATATTTGTATCTTTTAATGATTCTTTATTTTTTATTCCAGATAATACTAATTCGCTTGCTCCGTATGCTGCGCAACCAATTACTAAAGAAGGCGCTATAGCAATCGATAATCCTAGATATGGTATTGCAAAAAATGTTCCACCAAGAAGAGCAGATATTATTTCTTTATTTCTCATCTTAGTTATAACTCCTTACTTCAGTAAATGCTTCTTTTAATCCATTTTTACCATTAAATACTTTACCATTAGATAGTTCTGCTAACATCTCTAATTGACTTTCTGAAGATGAACCAAATGTTATACTATAAATTGGAATATTTAATTTATTCGTTTCGTAATATTTTCTTAAATTATTATAATTACCACTATTTGAGTATCCATCTGTCATTAGTATTACTGTTTTGGTATATTCATCATTACTATCATTTTTTAATATTTTTAAGCCTTCTTTACTAGAGTCATATATATTTGTTCCACCACCAGCATCTAGTTCATTTATATTTTTTATTACTTCGTTAGTTTCTGTTCCATATTTTGTATCATATACTTTGTATTTTTCATTAAAGCTTATTATTGTAATCTTATCTTTATCTGAAAATTGCAATCTATCTTTACTTGCTTCTTCATTATCTAATATATAATTCATAGCGTCTTTTAATTCTTTTAAACCTTCACCATACATACTTCCTGATACATCTAAACAAAATACTACATGAGTTGGTTTTCTTAATGCTTCTATGAATAAATCAAATGATTTTGTTATCACTGTTTTACTTGGATATTTCATATCTTTTAAGTATTTTGTTGTATCTATTCCCCATTCTTTATTAAATGTTTCAGAATCTGCTTTTTCATTAATTCCGCCATACCACGATCTAAAACCGTTTTCTTCTAATTTCTTTTGCATATTTTTACTTGTTAAAAAACTTTGAATTAGTAAGAATTTTTCTTTATTTGATTCATCTGTTTTTTCATTATTTATATAAGCAAATGGCATATCGTTTATTGCTACTCCATCTTTAGGATATATTAAATATAAAGGTTCTTTTTTCTTTTTTATTAATTCTTTATTTATATTTATTAAAGTGCTTTCATAATTTATCATTGCATTATAATTGCCTTTTAAAAATATTGTTTTTAAGTATTCTTCATCTCCGGATACTCTTTCAACACCTTTAAATAAATTTTTTAAATCATTTATTAATTTTTCATCTTTTAGCATATTTTCTGTTAATATTTCTGGACTTCCTGCCAGACTATTTAAAAATGTTAGATAACTTGTTGCTCCTGTATTTGTTTTCGTTACAGAAGACATTATATATTTTAATTTATTATCTTTTATTGCATTTAATATGTCTTTGTTATATACTTCTTTATTTACAAATCCTAACTCTTCAGCTTTATTTTTAGTAATTCCAAATACTACTGGATCTATTACTATTGATTTACTATCTATAGTTAAATAACTATTATCTAACATATATAACCATAATGAATTAGATATCCATACTGCATCATATTCTCTACTATTATTGTTTAATATATCTACTATCTCCAAATCTCCATGATGTTCTATTTCGATATTAATATTATTTTTTTTACCATAGGAAATTATTTCTTCATCCATACTTTTTGTAGATGTTGTTGATATAATTTTAAATGTATTATCATATATTATATTTTCTATATTTATGTTATTTTCAAAATTACAATCTCTTAGAAAACTTATTATTAATATTGCTGCAATTACATATAAAAAGATATTTGATTTGTTATTTTTTTTATTCATTATAGCACCTCTTACTTATTATTAATATAGCACAAAAATATATCTTTTACAAGATTATTGAAGTATTAATTAAGTTTATTTATTGGGTATAAGTTATGTCTATATTTTTATATACAAAATATAATAAATTGAAAGGAGTGACTCTTATGTATTATGGATATCCATCTTATGGATATGGTTACGATGGTATGAATGGAGGACTTTGGATTATAATAATTGTTTTAATTATTTTCTTCGTTTTATTCTGGGGAAATAATAATTGTGGCAACAACCATGGTAATTGTAGATAAAAAAGATGACAATTTATTTTGTCATCTTTTTCTTTTCTCCATCAAATTCAGCTCTTTTGTTTTTATATTTTATTTCTAAATTAGTATAAATT
Source organism: Bacilli bacterium (assembly GCA_017432825.1). Lineage (GTDB taxonomy): Bacteria > Bacillota_I > Bacilli_A > RF39 > UBA660 > RUG11198. The sequence continues at coordinate 36,606 of JAFRIJ010000006.1, read as the reverse complement.
TTATCTAAATCATGTAATAATTTTTGTTTGCTATCATAAGCTAATCCATTGTCAAAATTTATTTCTTCTATTCTTTTTAAAACTTTTTCAAATTGGTCTAATATATTAAATAATTCCATTTTTTGTTCATTGCTATAATTACTATATTTATTTATATATTCAATTTCATCCAATCTAGTTTCATTGCTTGCTAATCCAACTTTATTATCTTTCATTATACTTTACCTCCATTTGTATTTATTTTATCATATTATATATTTTTATACAATAAAAAAGTGATTTAATCAAATCACTTTTATTCTGCTTGACTATTTAAGCTAAATTGTAATTTTAATGTAATTGCTCCTCCTGATGCATTATTTTCACAGTCTACGTCTTGTCCTTCAACCCAGAAGTAAATCTTCATTTTTGTTATTTGATTTGCTCCTAAAGTAAATATTGTCTCATATGTTCCACTAGCAGCTGTTGTCCAATCTTCTTTAGTTCTAAACATTGTTACTCCTGTTGGAGGAACTGCTGCAAATTGTGTTGAATGTAGTGCTGCTGTTGCACTTCCTAAAGTAATGTTATCAGTTGCTGTTACTTTTGATATTACTCCTGAGTAAGGTAATGCTGCATTCTTCCCACTTTCTGTTGTGTCTGTACTTATTGTACTTGGAGTTACACCATATACATTCACTGCATTATTTACACCACTTGATGTATGTTTATCGTAGTTTGGTTCCCATAATACTATATTATCCGTTACTGTAGTTGTTTTTAATGCTTGTATAGTTGCTAAATCAGTACCACTTTCTGCTGCTCCTTCTTTTATAAATGCAACACGAGCTGCATTTTTAATTCCTGAATCTGATCCATTTGCAATTACATCTGATGTAGTTGTTAAATATATTTGTTTTTGTGTTCCAGTTGTTTCTGCTGCCGTTTCAGCATCTACTTTAAAGAACAAATCAAAACATACAAAATATCCTGATGATTGTGTATGTGTTACATTACTTATATCATTAGTTGTTAAAATATATTGTCCACCAGTATTTGATTCTACAATTCCATGCCACATTGACAAATACCCATTATCATTTCTTTTATCAAGTAATGGAGATTCTGAATTTTCAGGATCTTCAAGTGTTGTTGTATCTTTTGTTAAAGATGTCAATGCTGTAGATACAGGCTGTAATGCTGATGATGTTGCTGGTATTTGATTAGTAGCTGCAGCATATGTTGTATTTGCAGCGTTTAATTCTGCTGTTGAAACTAATGATTTCCAGTTAGCACCATCTACTGATATTTGAATACCACCACTAGTAGCAACATTTACATCAATATCTCCTACTGTTACTGTTCTATTTGATGTAAACCACGCATATGTTGTAGTTGTTAATAAAAATCCAGTTGCAATTAGTAGCAGTAATAATAGTAATATTCTTCTTTTGTTTTTTGGCTTTTCTTCCTTAGGCGTTTCAGTTGGTGGAATTACGTTTCTTTCAACTTGCTCTGTTTGTTGACTATTTACCTCACTAACGTTTTCTCCCACAACTGCTTCATTATTTAATTCTTTTTCGTCCATAACTTCTCTCCTTATTTTTATTTATCAACTAACCCTCTTCTACTCTATATATATAATATAACATATTATTTTTTAGAATGCAATATTTTTTTAATTTTTTTATGTATCCACTATTTGATTTGAATCAATTATTATCCTTATGCTTTCTATCGTGTTTTGATATTTAGCATTTGCACTTTCTCTTGTATAGTATATTAAAAGTGTGTAGTTGTTTTTTTGCGGTGTCGTATAATACATTTCTTCTTTATTTAATGTTATATATTTGAAATATGTCCCATCATCATCTTGTTCTATTGTTGTATTATTATTTGTTACTAAGTTAGTTGATGAATTAGATGTATAATCTTCATTTTTATACAATTTATATGTTAGTGGTAGATTTGTTGTAGTTACTATTTTTAATGTATACTCTAAATCAACTTCACTTGTTGATACAGCATCATAATTGCTTATTGAAAATGTATATACATATGGTGTATCGCTTGGTGTTAGTGTTGTTAATTTTATGTTGTTTGTTACATAATCTGGCTTTAATAAGTAAAAAGCAATATTTGTGCTAGTTTTACCTATGGCTAATGAATCATACCTAGATAATGTAATTGGAATACTACTTATTAGTAATAATAATATTATAACTAATAAATCTACCTTAAGCATTCCTTTGAATCTTTTTTTATCTATATTTTTTGTTATATCTTTTTTTATGTATATATTAGGATTTAATCCTTTAATAGGTTTTTTTACTTTAGATCTAACATTTTTAGTTTTGTACGAAATGGTTATGCTTATTATTAATAATGTCATTAGTAATATAATTAGTACTTTTGGTAACACAAATATTTTTTTTATTAATCCTCCGCTTGGAATTATTAATGCTAATTTCCCTATTACATCTTTTTTATATACTACTTGATCTAGATTATTATTAGCGTCTCCTTTTGTTACTAATCTATTATCATCTATTCTAGTTATTCTGTGTGTAATATAATTATTATTTTCTTTATATGTAATTATATCTTTTTCTTTATATTTACTTTTTTCTTTTACTATTATTAAATCATTTTTTTTAATCTTTGGCGACATACTGCCACTATCAACTATAAAATATGCATAACCAAAGATAGAAGTATATCCCTTTTTATAATATTTTGTTTTAATGAAACTATACGTTATAAATACTAATATTAATATTATTATCAATATTAGTATTCTTGATATTTTTCTACTTAAACTATCCTGATTCTTCGTTATTTTCTTCTTCATTATTTTCTTGATATTCTTCTATCGTTTCGCCCGTATATTGCATTACTCTAAATGTTATTGGGATTTCAATATTTTCGTTTGATCTTGATCCTAATCTATAATCATTATCATCATTTTCTGCACTATTATTCCATACAAATTGTACTTCTATGTCATATTCTCTATCATTTTCAATATCATTAAGATATGCTATACCTGTATAACTATTTTCGCCAGTTCTTATTATTGTATCTCCATTTGTTTCTCTTATTTGATATATTTGAAATTCTGTATTATCTAAATTGCTTAAATCAAAGGTAAGCTCATAAGTAAATGATACTTCAGTATCTGTTGGTACAATACTTATATTTAGTGTCCCTATGCTTCCTGGTGCTCCTTTTCCTGGTTTAACATGATTGCCGTTACTCCAACTTATTTGCCCAAGATTAAAATTTCTATTTGCTTGTGTTAGTCTTGTTATATCAGTATTGTTAACCTTAATTTCCCACGTTGCTAGTTTGGATGATGCTTCTCCACTTGCTCTACTTTCAAATAAGGCATATGTTTTTATTGTAACAAAAGTTAATATAGATACAGATATTAAGCATATAATAATTAATAATATTTTTTTATTCATTTATTTAGTTTTTTAATTGTTTTTTTACTTCTAATGCAATAGCGTATATTTCATATAAGAATATGAACAATATTGGTAATACAACTAGTAATAAGAATACCCATCTTGATTCTAGTACTGATAATACTCCACCTATTCCGTTATAAGCTTTTGTATCTTTTGTTGATCCTATTACGTATTCGCTTGAAAAATCTACATTTCCTTCCATTGTGAATGTTGTTTCTGTATCAGTAATTCTTCGCTTATTTATTACTTTTCCTAAATTTATGTTTACTTCTTTTTTTACTGTGTCAGTTTCATAGAAAAAGATCATATCTCCTATATTTATCTCGTCATTTGATTTTTTTTCAACAACTAATAAATCCCCTTTTTTGTACCCTTCAAGTTTCTCGTCTGTCATCAAAATATATGTTTTATTTCCAAGTACAGTAACATTATAATCGTTAAAATTTAACATAAATACTGTTAAAATAATAACTATTATTAAATAAATTGTTACCATAATACCCCCGAAGAATTTTAAAAATCCTTTCATCTTACCACCTTCTATTTTAAAGTATATCATATTATATTTTTAAGTGCAATTATTATTTGTTAATTATTTCATTTGAATTACATAGAAATTCAATATCTTCATATTTTATGCTACTTTTATCTATAACATTTTTTAATAATATTTTTTCTAATGTTTCTATTGTTGTATCTAAACTATTTTCTATAGCGTCACTTGTTATATTTATTCCTAATAATTTGTATTTATCACTGATTATTGTAGGTATATCTCTTTCTTCATTTATACTAATATTACTTATTATATTTATATCAAAACTATTAACAAACATTTCTAATTCTTCTATTTTTTTATTTGTTTCTTCAATAGATATTCCTTCATTTAATTTTTCTATTAAATTCTTTAGATAAATAAAATAAGAACTTGCTATTTTAAGTAAATCATATAATGAAATTGAATCATTTAAGGTAAAAATTAATTCATTAAATTTATCCAATTCTAACTCTTCGTATGATTTCTTTATATTAATGATTTCATTTTCACTATCTAATAATATTTTTTCTAATTTATCTTTATTATTAAAAAATTTGCTTTTTTCCTTTGAAAAATACTTTTTGGTTAATCCAATTATTTTACTATTTGCTTTATTTATTTCTTTTAATTTATTTTTAAATATGTCTTTATATTTTGCTTTTTCTTTATATATATTCTTTATATCATCAATTATATAAGTATATTCTTTATAATATTTATATTCTTTTAATGTAGTAAGTAAATTATCAACTATTTCTATATTACCTTCTTTACTTCCTATTTGGTTATAATAATTACTTATTTTATCTTGGCTAAAATCATTTATATTATATATTTTATTAATAAAGTTATTTACTATATTATTTAGATTGTTTTTTTCATTTAAATAATTTTTTTTTGTAGATTCTTTTATGTTATTATATATTTCTTTTGCTGTTAGGTTTAATTCATTTAATAATTTATTTTTCTCATTATTGTAATATTTATCAAATAATTTTTTGTTTTGATAATATAAATTGCTTAGATTAAATGCTATTTCTGTTATTAGATCTGGACACTTCCAGTATATTTCTTCAAAGCATCTTTTTAATTTTTCTATTTCTAAATTATTATTTTTTAATTCTTCTAAAAATAGAGACATATATTTATTAACGTAGATTGAATAATTAAAGCTATCTTTAGTTAATCTTACTCCTACTATATTGAAAATTTCTATACTTTTTTTTATATCTTCATTGACCTTGTTTAAATCATCTTGATTGAATCTTTTTATTTCGTCTATTATTCTATCTAGTTTGCTTTTTTCATACGGTGTGTTATAAATATTAGATAAATTTATATATTCCTTGTATTTTTCTATTCTTGGATCTACATCTAATTCATTGTTATTTTTGCTTTTGGTAATAATACTTTGATATCTATCATTTATTTCTTTATTTATTTTTTCTTTTAATTCTGTTAATTCAATTAATAGACTTTCAATGTATTCTTTATACTTATTTTTATTTTTTACATTGTTCTTTGGCATGTTTCCCATAGCTTCTTTAATTGAATTTATTCTTGTTTCTAATTCATTATTCATTATCTATCGTTTCCTTTTCTTTTTCTAAATAGCTAATAAATTCATTTACTGTTTTATTTATTCGTAACAGTTCCTCATATGATAGATTTTTTACATCAATATTATTCATTTTATCACCACCCTATTAAGATAATTATATCTAATTTTTTCTTTAAAGTCTACTATATAATTTAGAATAAGAAGTAGTTTTTATACTTCTTATTCTATTATTATATCTCTATAAGCACTTCCTATATATGTATCATAATCATATAATCTAAATTCTAATCTATATGTTCCTGTTTTTAGATTATCTTTTGTTGTTAGTGTTAATAAATTTTCACTATTTGGAATTGGTGCTACTATATATTCATGTTGATTTCCACTACTTTGTAATTCAGTACTAAATATTTCTGTATAGTCAAATAATGTGTATGTGTAATTAAATACTGAATCATATGTTCTTCTTAATACAGCTAATCTTATTGTTGGAGATGTTAATCCAGATGAATATTTAACATTAAATCTTAGGTTGTTATCTCCATCCTGACTTTTTCCTGTTTTGTAATCAATCAAAACATCATTATCTGCTAAATCTACTTCTAATCCATATATTTCATTTACTATTCTAATATTTAATATTTCTTGTCTTGATGATTCCAATCCATAATATATTCCGTCAGATGATCCAAACGTATCTATTTTTATTTTATAGTTACCTGTTGCTATATTAGCATTTTGAGCATTTATTTTTATTCTAGATGATACATTAGCTACTCTTTCTGCTATATTAAATCTAGTTGTTCCATCTACTCTAGGGTAATACGTTACACCATTATATTCATAGTTTAAACCTAAAAGGCTAACACCGTTAACTATATTATTATTAGAATCTAATATGGTTATTTTTATACCTAGTTTTTGATCATAGAAATTGGTATCAATTATTTTGGTATCATTTATCTGTTGTTGTGCAAAATCAGTTATTACATTTAAATTTGTTGATTTTCCTATATATAAATTAGTATTACTTAAACTTGCATTTAAGTTAATTATGCCACCTTTATTATTATATAGGTTATATCTCATTCTTACTTGTTCAACATCAAGTACTGGCATTATCTTACTAGTACTTGGTTTTCTTAATTCAAATAATAATGATTGATCTATAACATCTGCATTTAGATTTGTATCTTTAAGATCAATGATAAAGATAAATTCTTCTTCTGCTACATGATTTACTGAATCATAATATCTATTGTTTGCAGCTGCATCGTTATATATATTACCCGGGCTCGAGCTATCCATTTTTATAAATTTTGACAATTTGTAACTTATTTCACCTTGTGTTTGTAACTCTTGAATACTTGCATTATAATCAGCTTGATTAATTACGTAATAATAATAGTCGGGATTACCTGATGTTGCAAGATCTATCATGGTTATTTTTGTGTTTTCTGGTAATGCATAGCTTGATACTAGAGTTCTATAATCACCTGTTTGATAAATTGTAGTTGCACTTGCTGAATACAATGAATAATAGGCACTAAATGTACTCCTATTAGTTATATTAACTGCATTATTAGCAAACATTTGATACTTAGGTCCTGGAGTTATAGTAGCTTCATAATAATCTCCTTCATATAATACTGTTTTTAAATTAGCTACAATATTTATTCTTTGAATTTTATTACTTAAATCATTTATTGGTGTTACTATCATTAATGATATTGTTACAAATCCTAAATCTTGTGTTATATCTAGGTTTTTAGAATGATGCAAATAGAAGATAAAACTTGGTATTGCATTTGAGTTTTCACTTTTATATATTGTAGTTCCAACTATATCTCTTGATCCTGTTGTTAGGAATTGAGTATTACCTTCCGTAATCCATGCTGTTGTACCCGTTTCCATTTGTAATCCAAAGTTTTTATTAGCATCAGTTGTCGATGCAGCATGTCTTGGAATTTGGTGCGATTGTAATAGGTTAATATTACTATTTAATCCATCAAAATTTACACCAATTATATCTATTTCTGTGTTTGGTTCATAATAATCTAATAGTTGTAATTCATATGTACCTAGTGTTGAGTACTTAGATGCTGTAAGAGTAAATTCTATATTATCTACTTGTTCTCCTACTACCCAACGATAGAATGTTGCATTATCTGGTGTTGGAATTATGTAATCTGTTTTTATTGTTTCTCCATCTTCGTTAACGTAGTTAGTATAGAAACCATCTACGTAATAATCGTGATTTGATTTATGCTTTCCTACTACATAACTACCACTTGAGAAATAGTATAGCTCTGAACTTGGAACTTCATCTCCTGAATCATATTGTGGAGAATACATTGCTGTTGCTACATTACCATTTCTATCTAAAGTAAACATTCCAAAGAAAGCCATTCCATTAACATCTCCGTATGAACCTAATGATTCATCATCGGAAATATTTAAATTTTTACCTTCTATCATGTATACTCTATTATCTACATTTTTAGTAACTACTCCTGTGTTTTCATTAATTGTTACTGTTTCATATACTTCACTATTATTTTGATCTTTTAAGCTAGATAATGATTCTAATAAATTAGCTCCCTTCTCTAGGTAGACTGTTGAATTATTTTTTAGTTTTAATTCTCCTATTCTACTAAATGTAAATAATTCAGCTTTATATTTGTTTGTTCTATCAGTTGCTCCTGATAGTTTTATAGCACTATTATCTAATGTTACTATATCTGTTCTTTGTATGGATATATTGCTTTTATAATTTGTAGAGTTACCATAATTTTTAATATATATGTAACTATATCCACCTGAAGATGAAGCATTACCACTTCCGAATATTGATCCATTTATTAAATATGTGTTATGACCATTTGCATCAATATTTATATTTATTCCTTTTGTTACACTTATAAAGCTATAATCATAATCTTCACTACCTGATGCATTTGCTTCTCCACCACCAAAAACTGTCCCGTTTATTGTAATATTTCCTTTAGTTAAGTTATAAGCTTGAGGTGTTACATCTTTACCAATGTTTACGGTTGTTTCTCCGTATAACACAGATGTATTTGCTCCCCCGTAAACGTTTCCTCCAATGGTTGCTCCTGCTATATTTACTTCACTTGATGAATTGCTAGGATTTGTACATATTGCTATTACATTTCCGCCGATATCTTCTATGTCTTGAGCACATCCTGTAGCGGCAGCATTACCTCCGCCAAAGACGTGATGGGTTACGCTTGTGGTTCCTTCTATATTTAATAAGGTATCTCCCATGACGATTGCTGTTGCTCCGTTTCCACCAGCATAAACACTTTCTAGTATGGTAGCATTTTTTACTTTTACTATAGTGCCTTCAAATACCATTCCATTATTTCCACCGCCGAAGATATTTCCTTCTATGGTTGCTGAATCGACTGTTACGTTAGTACTTGCTTCTACTGCTGCAGCATTTCCACCACCATAGACATTTCCTTCTATGGCTGCTGAATTATTTATTATTACATTGGTATCGTCATTAGCACTTGCTAAGTTTCCTCCTCCGTAAACGTTTTGTTCTACTGTCGCATTATTTACTTCAACATTTGTTATTCCCTCTACTTCTCCAGCATTTCCGCCACCATAGACATTTCCTTCTATAGTTGTTGAATTATTTATTGTTACATTGGTATCATCGTTTACAGTTGCTTGATTTCCTCCACCATAAACATTTTGTTTAACGGTAGAATTATTTATTTCAACTGTTGTTTCACTATCCACTTCACCAACATTTCCGCCACCAAAAACACTTTGCTTTATTAGTGAATTATTTGCTATTGTTACGGTTGTAGTTCCTTCTACATCTGCTTGGTTTCCTCCACCATATACATTAGAATCTATTGTTGATGAATTTGTATTTACAACTGTATTTCCTAATACAGCTCCATTATTTCCACCACCAAAAACGTTTCCTATTATTCTAGAATTATTAGTTATATTTACGCTAGTGTCGGTGGTTACTTGAGCATTATCTCCTCCACCAAAAACGGTTTGGTTAATTGTTGCGCCATTTATTGTTACATTTGTGGCGTTGGTTCCAGCTCGTTCTCCACCACCATAGACATTATTTATTGTTCCTCTTGATAATGTAACATGAGATGTTGTAGTTGTACCTCCTTGGTTATTTCCACCAAAGACGTTAGACACTGTTAAATTTGATGCTGAAGTTACTGTTGTAACGTTAGTTGTTGTTACATTACCACTTGTATTAGATCCTCCAAATACATTAGTTATGCTTCCTGAACCTAAGTTTACGTTTGTTGTGGTTACACCTGCTTGATTTCCTCCACCATAGACATTAGTTACTGTTCCTGAATTATAATTAATTGTTGAAGTTGTAGTTGTTGCTTGGTTACCTCCACCATAGACGTTTGTTGCATTACCTGCTACTGTTACTAAGGTAGTCGTTGAGGTTCCTCCTAGGTTGTTTCCTCCATATACATCAGTTGCACTACCATTTAATCTAACGTTTGTTTCAGTTACTGTTCCACTTGTGTTTGAGCCTCCGTAAACATAGGATGTATTACCATTTATTGTTACGTTTGCTTTTGTAGTTACATTGGTTTTTTCTCCACCACCAAAGGCATTAGTTATGGTTCCACCATTTACTATTACGTTTGTTGTTGCAGTTGTTCCTCCTTGATTATTTCCTCCATAAACGCTTGTTGCGGAACCGCTTGTACATGTTACATTTGATGTTGTTACGTTTCCACTAGCGTTAGATCCTCCAAATACTTTAGTACAAGAGCTTCCATTTAAGGTTACATTTGTTGTTGTTACTCCTGCGTTATTACCTCCTCCATAAGCGTTAGTTACTGTTCCTCCAGTTAATGACATATTACTTGTTGTTACTCCTGCATTGTTACCACCGCCATAAGCGTTGGTTACTGTTCCACCGCTTACTGTGATATGGCTGGTTGTTACTGTTGCATTATTTCCTCCACCAAAAGCGTTTGTTGTAGTTCCTCCAGTTACGTTTATGTAGGGCTCTGTTACTGTTGTTTGATTACCTCCAGCATAAGCACTAGTATTAGTTCCACCATTTATACTTACTGTTACTCTTCCATTTGGTGTTCCTTTTAAGTCGTTGCCTCCATAAATATTAGTATTAGTTCCTCCGTTTATATCTACGGTTACATTACCACAAACACGTGGTATAGCTGAATCATTTGCGTCTCCTTGTCCTCCGCCAAATATATTGGCATTGGTTCCTGAATTTACTATTACATGAGTATTACTTGAAGATACGGTTGTACAACCAGCTGCTCCATTAACAGTCCCAAGAGCACTTCCTCCGTAGACACTTCCACCTATTGTTGGAGTTGTGCTTCCTCCACCTTGCGTACCAATTGTTATATCTATATTGTTTGATACAACTGTTTGTGAACCTTGACCACCGCCGTATACGTTATTTGTTATATTTCCTCCTGTTATATCGATGTCTATTGATCCGTATACATCACCTTTTGTATTTGATCCTCCATAAACATTTCCTATTGTTCCTCCCATTACGTTTATATCGATGGTACTTGTTCCTGCATAGTTTGATTTACTAAATCCAGCTGATTTAGATCCTCCGAAAACATTTCCTATTGTTCCTGCATATATATCAATTTTTGTTGTAGCTGCTGATGAACTTTGTGTTCCTGTTGATCCATAGTTACCTCCACCATAGACTGAATTAGCAATTGTTCCACCATTAATTATTATGTGTGAATTGCTTACTGTTCCTTTTTGGGTAGAACTTGTATTACCTCCACCAGCACCAAATACGGAACCAGCTTCAACTCCTTGAACTGTATCAGTTCCACCACCAACATATGCTGTTCCACCAACATAGATTAATGTATCACCATTAACAACACCATCAGTCGTACTACTAGAACTAAAACTATCTGATCCACCTAGAATACTGTAGCTAACTGTTCCACCTGTTACATTTATTATACGATTTCCTTTTGTTGTTGAATATCCTGCTCCACCATAGATACTTCTTATGGTTCCACCACTCATACCTATATAGGTTGCATTGGTTGTTTCACCGCCATTATATCCGTATCCTCCAGTGGCATAGCTGATATCTCCCCCCTCTATTTTTACTCCTGTTAAGGAGTTAACAATTAATCCGTTATATCCACCAATATACATACCTGCTGTGGTATCGTTATTTGGCGTTCCATCATCATTGTATCCATATAAACCACTTTTAAATACTGTGTAAGAAGCAAACAATGAATCACTTCCCGCGGTATATCTTCCACCCGTATATCCATCTAAACCTATTAAGAATTTTAATTTACTTTTATTCTCAGGTATAATACGGTCATAATCGTTACCTAAAATAGTAGTTTGGTTAAATGTATAGTTACTACTACCATTCATTGTTCCACTGTGGTAAGAGTAGTATTTTCCACTTTCTACAATTACCTTGAACGTTCCAGAAAGAGCACTTGTTGTTCCACTTAATATTGATTCAGCAACTAGGTAGTTATCAGCCCTACTACTTGTAACATTTCTTCCAATTTTTAAGTTATGGGAATTAGCATATATTACGTTGTTTGTTTTACTGTCATTACCTGCTGCTATATTTTCAGTACCTGATGTATTTGGTCCATATATCTTAATATTTTCGATAACAATATCATTAGCAGCGGTAAAATCATAGCCATTTAGGCTTAATACTCCAGAAGTGGTAGTTCCATTTATTGCTGTTCCGGTTACTGTAAAAGGTCTATTTACTTCAAAGTTTGACATATTTAATCTTGTAGTGCTTGTATATCTAAAGATATTTAAGTCTCTTGTTACTAAATAATAATAATTATCTTGATCTATAACTAAGTTATCATTTCCTTTATGAATGTAATAAATTGATGTTCCGTCTGTATTAGTTCTAACATCTTCATATTGAATTAGTTTATAGGCTGTGGTACAGCTTGAAGTGCTAGTACAAAGTGTTCCATTAGATGTATAGTATTCTTTTGTATTTAACATAGCTGCTGTTGGATTTGATACTTTGTAGTAATATCCTCCAACCGTTGTTCCTTCTTCTAAGTCAGAGACATTTTTATTTATTGTTTCTGTTTCAGTAATTGACCCGCCTGCTTCTTCTACTTTATTCATATATGTTGCATTATATCCTGTGATATTAGTGGCATAAACAGTATTGTTATTATTAAAGCTAGGAAATATATGAATACTTGATCCATCATATATAGAATTTGCTGTTATGCCTGCTGTATTTGGTTCGTAAACATAACATGTTGTGGTGCTAAACCAGGAAGTTGGACACTTTGTATTAGAATTTCTAATTCTAGTATATGTAGTTGATGATTCACTTGTTTTATAATAATATCCGTTTGGCATATTTCCATCTGAATTTACATATGTTCGTTGAAATTCCATGGTCGTATAGTTATTTTTCCAACGATAGTTATAGTAATGGGTTATTGTTTCTGTTTCAATATGGCTTGGTGCTGGTACCATAGTCATAGAATTAAAGTCGCTTATATCACCAGCTGTTGTTACAACGTCTGCTGGAATCCAACTTGCATTTAGATGCACTTTTATTTGGCTTCCTCCTGTTACGGGAACATCCATATATCTTGTATAATCTGCTTTACTGTATTTAAATGATATGCTATTACATAATCCAGATGTTGTACTGCTATCAGGGTTGCATACCCAACCATTAAAACCATATTCAACAGAATTAACATATGGTCTTTTACTAAATGGATTATCTATTAATTCTATATGTATGTAATTGTGATTATTACTATCTGTTGCTAGTGTTCCATTAGAGTTTCTTTCTAAGGGATAGTATTTATAATATACATATTTATTAACGTTTTCATTATTAATTGGTGATACTGCTCCTACTAAGTTAGAATTATTATAGTCCCTTCCGTCATAAGTTAATTCTACCCTTACTAGATTGGCGTCATCGTAGTAACCAGTACTTGCTCCGCTTGGTATACTTGTGCTTCGTATTTCTGTATAATTTAGTCCTTCTAAATAGTTGGAATCTGCTGTTAAATCATCTATATATGCTGTATTTCCCTCTATTCTACTGGTACTTGCTGTATTAACAACTCTACTATAAGTTGTTGTAAATATTTCAATACTTATTGCTAATAAAAGTGCTATAACAAGGCAAAATAAGGCACGTAATTCTATTTTATTATCTTTTACAAATTTACCTATTTTTTTAGATATATTCATAGAATCACCGCCTTACTATCCATTATTTTAATTATATCATAATATGTTAATTATTAAAAGAAAAAAATCCATCTTTATGATGGATTTGTACTAAATTGTAGTGCTAGGGTTAAATTTCCTACTGAGGCTTTATTTTCACAATCTACATCTTGCCCTTCTAGCCACATATATATCCTTACTTTTGTTATTCCACTTTCAAGTGTGAATAATGGTTGATATGCTGTGTTATTTTTTATTGTTTTTATTCTTGGATTTACTTCTCCAAAATAATTAGGGTAAAGTGTACTTTTGGCATTCTCTATTCTAATTTGTTCTGTAAACGATGTTTTAATTCCATCGTACGATAATGCTTCAGCTCCAGTTGCTGTTGTTGTGATTCCGTATACTTCTCTAGCATTTTCTATTCCATTTTCTGTATGAGTATCGTAATTTGGTTCCCAAATATATACATTATTTGTATTGGTTGTAAATAATCCTTGTATAGTCCCTAAATTAGTACCATCTGGGACATTTCCTTCAACTACAAATGCTACTCTAGTAGCGTTCTCGGTACCAGTGGAATTTCCATTGTAAAATATTTGAGAATCATTTGTTAAATATAAATCTTTAGTGGCGGTCGTTCTTAAAAAAACATCAAAAGCAATGTATGTTCCTTCTCCTTCATCGCCATTTTCTTCTTTATCTGTTTCTTTTGTTGATGTTAAATTATAATTAGCATCTTTGTCATCTGTTATAATTCCTAAATACATTTCCATAAATCCATTAGCATCTAATCCACCGACAGTAGATACTGGTTTTATATATGTAGGTAATTGATTTACACTTGTTCTATAACTTGTATCATGAACACTTATTATATTATTATAGTCTACTAATGCTTTCCAGTCTTGCCCATCTGCTGATATTTCTAAACTGCCTTCTGTTTGTACTTTAACATCAATGTTACCTATTGTAACTATTCTATTAGTGGTAAACCATGCGTAGGTTGTTGTTGATAGCATTATTCCAGTAAACGCTAATATTATTAGTAGATAAAATAGTCTTCTATTATCTTTTACTTCTTCGTCATCTTCTACATAATAATATACTTTTCTTATTCTTTTTCCCATAATTCACCTACTTTTTTTGTTCTTTATGTTCTTCACGTATATCCATATGCATTTTTATTTCGCCACCTAATAATTCATTTACACAATCTGGATCATTTCCTTCAATAAAGATTACTATAGTATATTTGTCTATATCACCTGGCTTAAAATCTTTTCTTCCTCTTAGCACTGGTAAATCATCTGAATAAAATGCTTCTGTATTTGGTTCATTTGTATTAGTTAAAGCATTTTTTTTGGCATATACTGTTCTTTCACCATTTTGATATATTACTATTCTTATAGCTTCATCTACGCCTTTTATTACATCATCTATATGTACTTCTTGCCAGTAGTTTAATATTTCTTTCCCTTCGTTTGCTAAGTAAAATGTATATGCTATATAATTGTTATCATTATGAGGGCCTCCATCTGATCCACTATCAACTGTATCTGGTATCCATTCTAAGGCTATGTTATCCATAAAATCTATATCAGATGCATATAGTTTATTAGTTTTACTTCTATTATTTAAGCTTTCATATAGTGTTATTCCGCTTTCTAATGAAAAATTTGGATCTAATGTTATAGTAAACCTTCCACCTTTATATATAATACCTAACACTATATATATTAAAACAAATAATACTAATAGTATTAATAGTGTTATTTTTGCAAATTTTGTTCTCTTTTTTCTTCTTTCTAATTTTTTGGCTGTTACTTTTATTTCTGGCATATCTCTCACCTACTATAATAATTTTAGCACATTAAATTTTTATATGCAATAATAATTGATATTGAATATTAATTATGATATAATTTAGGAAATACGGGAGGTATTTATGAAGTTTTTATATAAATTTGGGATAGAAAAAGTATTTATTATTGTAGGTGCCGTTCTATCTTGTGTGGGTATTGGTGTGCTTACATATACATATTCTAAATACGTTACTGGTACAAGTGGAAATGCTAGTGTTAGGGTTGCTAGATGGAATTTAGCTGTAAACAATCAAGATATTGTTAATAATAGTAATTTTTCTTCTGTTATTGAACCTGTTTTTCCAGGAAATAGTAATATTGCTTCTGGTGTTATTGCTCCTACTGCTGAAGGATATTTTGATATTTTAATAGATGGTACTGGTACTGATGTTTCATTTAGTTATACAATTACTACTAGTGACAATGTTAATAGTGCTGTTAGCGATTTAATTTTATCTGGTTATTCTATAGATGGTGGTACTAGGCAAACAGTATCGAGTGCTAATGGCCAATTATCTATTACTGATTCAATTTTATATAATGATGTAGATAAAGATGTTTCATTAAGAATATATTTTATGTGGAATGATGATAGTACTAACGGGGCAGAAATGGATAATGATGACGATACTGATGCTACTAAAAATAGTAGTAATAGAGCTTTGTTAAATGTTAATGTTACTTTTGTTCAGTTAGCAAATACCCCAGTACAAAATAATGAACCAGATAATAATGAACCATAAAAAAGAACCTGGTTCTTTTTTTTATGGACTTGCAGGTTCTGTATTTTGACTTTCTTGATTTTGTATTTGAATTGCTGTTATTTTCACTCTTATTTGTATACATGGTATACCAGGGTTTTGTTCTTGAAACGTATATGCTAAATTTCCCCAATATGTATCTTGATCATCTTGTAATACTCCATTGGATGTAGTTTCATATGGCCATACTATTTGTACGGTAAAAAATTCATTAGTTCCATTTCTTGATAATATGTTATTTGTCGATGATAACGTTATTTTAAATGGGTAATCATTAGCTAGTTTATTGGTTAATTCTTCTGGAGTCATTGTTATTTCTCCTGTGTCATATTCCGTACCAAAAATATTAGCATATACTACTTCATAACTTAGCTGAGCATCTGTTTCTCCATCATTTGATACTTTTAGTGACTGTGTTCTTGTTTCCATTCCAGGATATATTTCTTCAACATCAAAATTAACGTAGTCTGTCATTGTTTGGTTGTTGAACTGAAAAGATACATTCCAGGATTTTACTCTAACAGAAATATCACTAGATACTTTGTTCATATAAATAAACCAAGCGTAAGTATTTACCGATATTAATAAGGCAAAGAAAAGTAAATGCCATATTTTAAATCTTCTTTTTATTACTTTAAAGATGGTTTTTAATAAGGATTCTTTTTCCTCCATTAATATCACCCCTGTTTCTTTTTTCTAGCCCCTATTACGTCTATTACTTCTAAAAATACTATTAATACTATTGGTACAAATATTAGGAAATAAAATCCATATGGACTATTAATTAGTCCTGATAAAAAGCTTAATATTGCTGATTTAAATACTACTACTCCATATATTTGACTTTCTTTTACAACTGGATCTTCTAATGGATTTGCTATACCTTTAGTATGAAATATTTTTCCTTCATTGGTATTTTCTATTTGAATTACTTGGTGGGTTATAATTTTATCTTTATATGTATCTACTTCCCCTAAATATACAACATCATCTCCTACTTTAATTGTATTCGTATCTACTTTTTTAGCGAGAATCATGTCTCCTACATTATATTTAGGTACCATACTGGTTGTTACTACTGTATATAATCCATATCCACCTAAGTTTAATTTATTATTTGTTACTCTTTGTACTATAATAACTGCTACTACTAAAATAATAATTATTGATATTATAAATTTTACTATTGATGTAATTATTTTTAATGGTTTATTATTCTTTATTTTATTTATCATACTATCACCACTTTATATTTTTAGATTATTAAATTTATTTAAATATTTATCTATCTGCTTATTAAAGATATTGTATAATGATTTTATATTTGTTATATTTTTATATTTAATTACTTCATATTGCTTTATAACAATATTTTTTAATTCATCTTCCGTTAGATTTTCATCTATCGTTAGCATTTGATCTAACATAGTACTAACTATTCTTTGGCTTGCTTCTTCTTTAATTTCTTTTTTTTCTTCTTCTGTTGTTGTTTTTTTATTTAGTGTATCCATTGCTAAATAATTTAATAAAAATGATTCATCTATATAATTTTTTAATTCTCCTGTATCTTTATATGTTCTATTATCTTGAATTCTTTTATTTTTGCCATCTATATTTTCTTGCATATAATTCCAAAGTTTTACTGCATATTGGAAATTAACATTTTTAAGAATAACATTTGTCTTTTTTATAGGCGATGTTACTAAAGCTACATGTAGTTTAGCTAGATTTTTATATACATCTGAATTTGTTAAATCTGCAATTTGTAATTCTAACTTCTCTATTCTATCATTTATAGATAATCCTGATTCATCTTTTATAGGATTATTATTATTTATTTTTGAATCTAGTTGCATGCTTATATTAACTTCCTCTTCTCCTACTTTTGTTTTAGCACTATAATTTAATAATTTATTATCCTTTAAAGTAGATGAGTCTGTAGTTTGATTCATTGATTTTTTTCTTGCAATAAATGATTTCATATTTTGAATTAAACTATAAATAAATCTATTTTCATATGTATTAAAGCTTTCTTCTTTATTTATATTTAGTATTTTAGAAGGTTTAACATCTCCTGTTTCCTTATCATAATCCTGGATTAGATTAGTATTTCTAGATAAATGCTTTATACTTTCAACGGTTACTCTTCTTGCTAATTCTATTTTTATTACTTCTTCTTCATTAACAATAAAACGATTGGGGTTTCTTAAGATATTATCAAGGTATCTAATTGTATCTTCCATAATATCTAACCATTCATAATCGCAATCTACTTTGTCATAATCTAGTTTTACTTCTAATGTTGAATCTACTTTACTTGCAAATTTTTCTTTGGTTTTATCTGATGAATTATTATATAAATCTAATATTTTTAATCTATCCATTTTGATACACTCCTATTATGTTAATTTCTTAAGTCTTAATAAGTATTCTTCACACTCTTTCATTTTTCCTTTTCCAAATGTTTGATCTAAGAAATCTATATATCCATCTATTTCGTCTCTTATATATGATACATTTAATTGTTCAAATTTTCTTAATACTTTTCTTGCTAAAAAGTAGTCTACACCATCGACTTCGTCACCACCACATGCAACATATACTGGTACAAATTTTTTCATGTGTGCTACGATACGGTTACCAAAAGCAATTCTAAAATGTTGAATTACGTAATCATCCATTTTTTCTATTTTATCTAGTGTGTCTTGAGTTACTGGGTTTGCTGCAATTGCTTCTTGGAATTTTTGATCTAAGTATGTATAATTTATATCTTGAGCCGGTATATCTTTTGGTTCAAATACTTGTCCTTTATCATTTATATCTATAGGCATAGCACGGTCATACACCTTATCTGTTACCATGAATGTTGAATCATCGTTATTTATTGTTCCTATATACCACATATTAGGTGGTATTCTTAATTTACCATCGACTATGTGTTTAGGATCTGATTTCCAAGGCGCACTAACTAATTCTACTATCCATTCATCTTTATTAGGCATCTCTAGTATTGATAACATTTCGGCAAAATAATACTCAACACGAGAGATGTTCATTTCATCCAATATTACTGTATAAACATCATCAGTATAACCTGCTAAATACATTTCTTTTAATACTTCTGTTTCATTAAATTTTTTAGTAAACTCATTAAAATAACCGAACAATTCAGTACGATCACGCCATGAGGGTTGTACCGATGCGACGCAGGAGTCATGTTTTAAAAATTTTCCCCATGCATATGCTAAGGATGTTTTACCGGTACCAGAAATACCTTGTAAGATAACTAGTTTTGTTGATGCTAAAGCTGATATAAATAATCTTATCATTTCTTCTTTATAATATAATTTTAATTGTGATGCAGCAAAGTTTCTAAAATTATCAACTAATTCTGGTAAACTAAACGTATTGCCATAATTAACTACTTTATATCCCTCAAATTCTTCATCTAGCAAATGTAGTTTAGGGAATCTTATACCTTCGCCATCTGCTACTGCATCATCTTTTGCATCACTAGATGATTCTTCAGTTTCACTTTCTCCTGGTTTTAATCCAAGATGTGAAACTTTCATTGCAAGTATATCTTCTTTTTCTTTTAGTAATGATGATACTTCATTATTAAGATCGGATACTTCATTTAATAATTCTTCTTGTTCTACAATCGTTTTCCTAAATCTAATATACTTTCTTATTA
The DNA here is from genome assembly GCA_017432825.1 of Bacilli bacterium. Taxonomy (GTDB): domain Bacteria; phylum Bacillota_I; class Bacilli_A; order RF39; family UBA660; genus RUG11198. Next base: position 16,485 of record JAFRIJ010000006.1, on the reverse strand, counting down.
AAAAAACTGCTAAGAATATAATTAGTCCTAATAAAAGAGCTATTAGGATTATGGCAATTAGAACAAATACCCATTCTGGTCCGTTAAAATCTTCTCTATAAAATTCTACTACTTTGGCATATCCTTTAATGTTAAATATTTGTTTTATTCCATTAAAAATCCCAACAATTGCTAATTCTATTCCTTTAAAAAACTGGGATAGAAATTCGTATAAAAATCTCATGTATGTATCCATTTAATCACCCACTTAATAACTAATTATATTATTATAGTCATCAAATTCTTTATATTTCTCTTTATTATTTATTATTATATATTCAAATACTTTAAATAAATCTGTTTCTATTTTTTCTACATTATCATAAGTATTGTCTATTATAATAGAAAATTTAAATCCTTCTTTTATTAATTCATATATTTTTTCTTTATTAGCAATAAAACCTTTATATTCTAGTTTCATGCTTGTTACATCTTTAGTTAGATCGTTATCTATAATATTTAATAATCTGGATAACTTATCTTTTTTCTTTAAAATATTTAGGTTAAATTCTAATAAGTATTTATTATTATAATCACCTTTAATTATGTTATTTAATATTTTATTACTTACAATATAATATTCTATAAACAATTTATCTTCCGCTATTAATCCGTCGTTGAATACTTTATCTATAGCAAATTTACTATATAGTTTTGGTATGGCTATATCGTGTGTTATTGTTACGTTATAAACGTCTTGTTCATAAATATAGTCATATTCTACCGGAAATTCTTCACAGGTAATTGATTCAATAAATTTGTTTTTTCTCTCTATATTTTTTTCATAATTTTCTTTAAATTTTGAAATAAAATCTTTTTCGTTAATACCTAGTTTTTCTTTTCTTATTTGATTTATTAAGCTAAATATATTTTCTATATTATCTATTTCTAATACATCATCCAAATATAACATTATATCAAACATGATATGGATAAATTTTGCTTCTTTTTGTTTTTCTTCAATATTATTATATACTTCGTTTAATTTTTTATTTATTTTAGTAATATTTCTGCTATATTTATCAGTATCTAAATCGTAGTACCTTATGTTTATATATTCATTTAAAAACTTATCTACTAAGTTTTTATCGTAGAATTTACCCATTATTAATTCATAATATTTACTTATACTTTTTTTAGAAAATTCAGCATATTCTTTTATAACGTTTATACTCAAAATATCACCTGCTAACTGTAACTTACCCCTATTATTGAACTATTATTTACTATTGGGTATGTATAATTTTGCGTTGTATCTATTTTATAAAATTTTATCATTTTACTGGATAAAGCATCGATTTTAAAAGATATAGAGTTAACATAATTATAACCGTTTATCACTTGTGTTGTTATATTTACGGCTTCTTGATATGCTTCACTAGTCATATCTAGTAAAACTACTTGCGGATTATATGTTAATGTTATTATGGATGAAGAACATTTTTCTTTATCAGTATTAGAAAGTGCTAAATAATCTTCTATACTTATTTGTGTTCCTGCATTATGTCCTGTTATATTTTGATTAACTGTATAATAATCTAGTGTGTTTGTTATTCTAACATTTAAATAAGGACTATTAGCTGAATCTTCTATTTCATGACTTAACCCATAATGACCTACTACTAGTGTAAATCTTCCTGTTAATTCTTTAGCGTATGGCGATGTTGAAGTCGTTTTTACATTTAATGTTACTGAATCTCCTCTATTAAATACTGTATTAGTTGGTACAGACATTATTATTGTAAAAGTATCTGTATTTGTTGATGAAGGTATCTGTCTTGTTGTATTGCTATCTACTAAATTGCATGTTATTTCTTCTGAGCAGCTATATTCAATTGTGTAATCGATATTATCATCACTTACTAGCATGTTATTATCAAAACTATTCATATTAAATGTTACAGAATAACTACCTACACCAGACCAGTTTTCAATTCTAAATATTGCTCCTGATTCAGTTAATTTATCACTATTAAAATAAAACCTTTTTGTTTGTAAGTAAAAGTTTCTTAATCCTTGATATACATATCTTCCAAAACTACTTCCTATTAGAAACAATATTAATAACAGACATACCAAAAAAATTCTATTTTTTGGTATGCTGTCTGTTATTTTTATTTTTTTATTATTCATTTTATTTTGTTTTTTTAGATGTTTTGGTATCTTTGTTTAATTCTTTTATTATTAGTACTATTTGATAAACAAATGCTAATAAAATTGGTAAAATTATTAAACATAGATAACCTGTTCTAGAAGTTAATACGGATAATATTGTTCCTAATACTGCTACTTCTTTTATGTTATTATTAGATGATATTACCATACTTTTTTCTATTTCTTCATTATCTATTGTATAACTATTATTGTTTATAGCAGTTATTTTCCCATATTCAACATTATTCCCATCATTACTTTCGTGATAATAAAACACTTCGTCGTTTAGTTTAACATTTTTTTTATCTTCTTTAATAATTAAAAGTTTGTTTTCAGGATAATTTCCCATTTTTTTATTTGATATCAACCAAATCTTATCCCCAAATTGCATTACGTTGTAATCATTCTTTGAAAGTGTACACATAGTAACAAATACTGCTACTATAACAAATATAACCAAAACCAATCTCCACAATAAATCTTTCATTTTCTCTACCTCACTTTATTCTTATTAATTATATCATAAAATATTTATTATTGTAAATAATTTAATTATAAAATATTTATTAATTGCATTTTATATTATTTCTTGTTATACTAAATATGCTTTGGAGGTATGGAATGAATGAGCTTTTATCTATTAAATTAAGACCTAATAAATTAAGTGATGTTATTGGTCAAAGTCATTTGATCGGTAAGGATAAAATTATTAGTAATTTAGTAAAAAATAAAAAATTATTTTCTATGATTTTATATGGTACTCCTGGTATTGGAAAAACATCTATTGCTAATGCTATTGTTAATGAACTTGGTGTTAGATATAGAATGTTGAATGCTGTTATTAATAATAAAAAAGACTTTGATGTTGTTGTTGAAGAGGCAAAATTATATAATGGCATTGTTCTTATTATGGATGAAATTCATAGATTAAATAAAGATAAACAGGATTTATTACTTCCTTATTTAGAAAATGGTTTAATTACATTAATTGGTATGACTACTGCTAATCCATATCATGCTATAAATCCTGCTATAAGAAGTAGATGTCAAATATTTGAATTAAAAGCTTTAGATGATAAAGATATAGAAACTGCTATTAAGAAAGTTATTAAGTTAAATGTTCTAGATGGTCTATCTATCGATAAAGATGGTATTAAATATATTATTAGTTGTTCTAATAATGATTTAAGGTATGTATATAATTTAATTGAGGTTTCTTATTATGCTTCTAAAGATAAGCATATTACATTAGATTTCTTAAAGAATATTGCTACTAATTCTTCAATATATATTGATAAAAATGGCGATGGATATTATGATACTATTAGTGCTTTTCAAAAATCTATTCGTGGTAGTGATGTTAACGCTAGTTTATATTATTTAGCAGTTTTATTAGAAGCTGGTGATATTGATATTATTACTAGAAGATTATCTGTTATTGTGTATGAAGATATTGGACTTGCTAACCCTATTATGGGTATTAAAGTTGATGCTGCTATTAATAGTGCGTTAAGATTAGGTATGCCAGAAGCAAGAATTCCCTTAGCAGAAATTGTTATTGAGTTGGCTTTGTCTCCTAAGAGTAATTCGGCAGTAATGGCTATTGATAAGGCTCTTAATGATATTAGAACAAAAAATATTGGTAAAGTTCCTAGTCATATAACTACAAATAGCCCTAATTATATATATCCTCATGATTTTCCTCACGACTATGTTAGGCAACAATATCTTCCTGATTCTATAAAGGGTGCTATATATTATGCTCCTAAAGATAATAAAAATGAAAAATTATATAAGGAAGTAATTGATAAATTAAAAAAATTATAGGTTTTCCTATAATTTTTATTTTTCTATTACACTTACTTGTTTTTTACTTTTTCCTAAGTGTTCATATTTTACATATCCATTTGCAGTTGCAAATAATGTATCATCAGTTCCTCTATCAACATTTTTTCCTGGGTGAATCTTTGTTCCTCTTTGACGATAGATAATTGATCCTGCAGTTATATATTCTCCATCACTAGCTTTTGCTCCTAGTCTTCTACCAGCAGAGTCTCTACCATTTGATGTAGATGATTGTCCTTTTTTATGAGCAAAAGTTTGAATGTTAAAACTTAAAAATTCTATCATTATATTTCCTCCTTATTTATTTTTATATTTTTAGGATAGTCGTTTTCTAAACTTTTAAGACAATTTATCATATTATTAATTAGGGCTTCTATAGTTTTATCATTTTTTAAGATATTTATTATTTGTTTATCTTTTTGCTGTATCACTTCTATAGCATCTTTGTTTAAAGATATTATCGCATTTGCTGTACATAACATTGTAGCACTAGCAGCAGCACATACTATATCTTTTCCATAATCGTCATAATTTGTGTGTCCTAAAAATTTAACTTGTTTTATTTCATTATCTTTCTCAATAATTTCAATCCTAAGCATATTGGTCACCTTACTTTATACTTGTAATTTCAACTTTAGTGTATGGTTGGCGATGACCTTGTCTTTTTCTTGTACTAGTTTTATTTGGTTTGTAAGTAAATATATTTATTTTTTTACCTTTACCATTTTTAAGCACTTTACCTTCTACGCTAGCACCTTTTACATAAGGATTTCCTGCAACACCATTTGCCATAAGTACTTTATCAAATACTACTTTTTTTCCTTCCTCTACATCTAATTTTTCAATGTAGATTACATCTTTTTCAGCAACTGTGTATTGTTTTCCACCTGTTTCAATAATAGCTTTCATTTTTTTACCTCCTTAAATATATTTGGATTAAGACTCGCCTTTAAGGTATCATGATGATTTATAACCTTTTTAGTGCGGTTGAGTTAACAACTCGAGGTCTTTAAAACATATTAGATTTTACCATATTATTGGTTTAAAGTCAAATAAAATATGGTATTTATTATTATTTATTATCAAAGTCTATTATTTCGTTATAAATATTTATTATATTATCATAATTCTCAGTATAATACTCTTTTATTAATTCTATTTGTTTATTATTTATATTCTTTTTCTTTGATATTTTATTATATAATTCTTCTAATTTAGCAATTAAAATTATTATTGATTCTTCATCTGTTATTAATTTATTACTTAGTATTCCTGCTATACCTAATTTCTTTTCTTTATGATTTATTCTAAATATTAGATTATCTATTTTTCTTAATGTTTTACTTCTATTATTACTTTCATATATAATGATTGAATATATTACTTGTATTAGTTCATTATACTTTGTATTTATAATATTGTAATATTTATTTTTATATTTAGCATATTCTATTATTATATCTTCTTTTTTATATCTATTTATTTTTTCTTTATCTATATACTTGTTTATGTCTATATTATTATTTATATTGTTTTTTATACCACTATATAAATAGTAAATTATGCTTATCCATATAATTATTTTTAATTCATTTGGATTGGGAAAAACACTATCAACTTTATTAATATAATTTATATTTAAAACATAAGATGATATTATTAATATTATATAGGTTATTAATAGATCTTTATGTATTTTGAAAAAGTTATGTTCTTCTATATTACTTATATAAAATATTCTTATTAACAATTCTATTATTACTATTATAAATATATTATCTTTTATTTCTTTAAATAAACCGCTTATAATTATTATATATATTAGTGAAATTATAATATAATTTAGTTTATTAATATGATATTTATTGTTTATTATTTCTAATAATATAAATAATATAACACTTGATATTATGTATAAAAAAATAGTTGTAACACTCATAATAAACCTCCTAAATATAGGTTTTATTATATAATTTTTTTTAGTGTTTTACAACTACTAATTATTAAATATCTATATCTTTATTTGCTGGAGAAGAAATACTTTTTCCATGTTCATTAAATCTAGAACCATGACATGGACAATCCCAGGTATTTTCTATATCGTTATATATTAGGTTGCATCCCATGTGAGGGCATTTTATTTTGGGCTTTTCTTTGTAACTTTTTATAAAACTGTCTATATTTTTATATCCATTTGTTATTGATTTAGTAATAGTATTTATGTTTATTCTATTTGGATTAAATAGATTAATATATTTATTATCTTTTTTTAATATTATATCTTTAATAATAGAACCTGCTAAAAATCCGTTTGTTAGTCCCCATGTATTATATCCTGTTCCTATTATAATATTATCTTTTAATACTCCTATATATGGTAAATAATCATTAGTAATAATATCACTATTACTCCATAAGTATTCTGGATTTAATTTTAGATTATTTATCTTTTTAATTAATTCTTGATAATTTTTATTATCGTTAATACTTTTATTAGTTGAATGGGAATTACTTAGATATATTAAGTAATTTTCATATGTTCTAATTGATATAAATGGATTAGAATAGCTAATTAAAGATATATTATTTTTACTTTTATATGGTGATGCACTTAGATATGATTTCTCTATATATCCTTTAATTGGGAACATATATGGTATATTAAAATATGGATAATGTGACGCTAGTACTATATATTTAGTTTTAATTTCTTTATTATCATTAGTTATGCATTTATAATAATCATGTTCTTTTGTTATTTTTATTATGCTTGTATTTTCATATATATTATTTTTTATATTTTTAGTTAGTCCATTTATAAATTTTAGTGGATTATAAATATAAGTGTCATTTGCTTTAATTATATATTTACTATTTACTATATTATTTTTAGAAGATGATACTTTGATATTATTATTTATTAAAAACTCTTCTATTTCTTTTAATTTTGGTATTTCATTATCTTTATTAGTAAATATTTCTGAAGATACTTTTTCTAAATTACAATCTATATCTAGTTTTTTTACTATTTCTTTTGTCATTTTTATGGCATCCTTTTGACTATTAATGTAATCTAATAATACTTTATCTCCATGTATTTTTTTTATTTTATATAATAAATCATTTTGCATATATGTTAATTTACCTGTTGATTTAGATGTTGTAGCCATACCTATTTTATTTTGTTCAACTAGTGTTACTTTATACTTAGTTTCTTCTAAATAATACATTGTACTTATACCTGTTATTCCTCCACCTATTATTAATATATCTGTTTTAATATTATGATTTAATTTATTATAACTATCTAATTTTATTGAATCTTCCCAAATACTTATTTTTTTCATATTATCACCTATTATTATTTTGGTAATATATATTATTTTTATAACAAAAAAAGTAATGTTATCCCATTACTTCTCCTCCATTAACATGAAATACTTGACCTGTTACATAGCTAGAATCGTTAGAAGCTAAATATACAAATGTTGGAGCTAATTCATATGGCATTGCTCCTCTTGCCATAGCGGCATCTGCTCCTAATGATGGTATTTTTTCTTTTACCCAACATGCCGGTTGTAATGGTGTCCAAAAATATCCTGGAGCTATGGCATTAACTCTTATATTCTTTAATGCTAAGTTTCTTGCTAAAGCTCTAGTAAACCCTACTATTCCTCCTTTTGTTGTAACATAGTCAATTAACTGTGGTTCTCCATAAAAAGTTGTTACAGATGATAAATTTATTATCGATGATCCACTTTTTAAATATGGTAGTGCTTCTTTAGTTAAATAAAACATTCCGTATATATTTACTTTCATAGTCCAATCAAATTGCTCGTCAGTTATATTTTCTAAAGTATCTTGTTGATATTGTACCCCTGCATTATTTACTAATACATCTATTTTTCCATATTTATTAATTGTATCACTAACTATTTTTTTACAAAAATTATGTTCTGTTATGTCTCCTTTTATTAGGCTACATTCTCCACCCATTTTTTCAATATATTCTTTTGTATCTTTAGCATCTTTATCTTCATTTAGATATACTATTACTACCTTTGCTCCTTCTTTTACAAATGCGATAGAACAAGCTCTACCTAATCCACTATCTCCACCTGTAATTATTGCAACTTTATCTTTTAGTTTGCCACTACCTTTATAATTTGGATTATCAAATATTGGTAATGGTTTCATTAAATATTCCATACCAGGTTGAACATTTTGTTCTTGTTCTGGTGCTAGTATGTTATAAATTGTACTTTTTACTCCTTTGGTATCAAAGTACTTATAATAATTATTTCCAAAGTTATAATCATAATTCATAAAATCACTCCTATAATATTCTATGGAATACTAGGCTTTTAGTGATGAAAAATAGCCCTAATAATAGGACTATTAATTGTATTTTATGAAAGTTGTATAATTGTTAAATGAGCAGAAACTTGACTAGTTCCTCCTGCTAATGGTGTTATAGTTAGCGCTGCCGCATTTCCTGCTGGATTTCTTACTGTTATTATTGAATTTGCTGTATCCGTTGTTACAAAAAACATTCCAGAAATATCACTAGTACCTGTTGCTCTTCCAACAACTGTATAGTCTACTGCTGTATCATTAAGTGTTATTTCTAATTGTCCTGCTTCTGTCACAGGAACGTTAAAATAGATTTGATATGTGCCAGTTTCTGATAAATTAAATGTATTTGGTGAAGTCCTTGTTATTGTTCCACCTGCACTTGGGCCATCTTCTGGAAAGCTTACATCCGCACCTGGTGCAACTGTTGCTGTATTATCTGGTGGCATTAATGCGTAAAAATCAGCATAATTTGCTATTTCCCCTGCTGGTCCTGTTTCTCCTTGTAATCCTTGTGGCCCTACTGGTCCTACTGGGCCAATTGTCCCTGGAACTCCTTGAGAACCTGGTAGTCCTTGTGGGCCTCGAGGGCTGGTACACCAACAACACTGATAAGACATTTGTTATTCTTTTTTTTGCCATCACAATTTTGTCTAATTAATGAATTAATTTTTGATTCATATTTCCTCCTTTCTTTTTTCATTAGTATTATATATTGATGATTATTATATGTATAATTAAGAAGCGCATTTTTTATTAATTAACAAAAGACACCATATAGTGTCTTTACAATTTTATTATTTCATATAAATATTGCAAAAAAATTAAAAATATGCTATTATGTATGTAGCAAGAGATATTGCATATAATAAAAAAAGAGGAACATTTAATTCGCAAGTGAATGTCGCCTCTATGAAAAGAGTTCTTAGACTCTATCAAGGATTAGACACCATCAATGCTGATGAGTGTCTATTTTTTTATTGCTAATACCAGTAAGGTAGAAAGTAATAAAATTATAGTAATGAGCTTTAGGACTTTTATTATAAAAGTCTTAGTTTTCATTATTATCTACCTCCCTTCTTTTAAAAGATTGGAGGCGACACTCACATTAAATGTTCCTAAAATGAATATTGCACTTTATATTTGTAAATACAAGATATAAACTAGAAATAATATTTATTTAACATTATTTATATATGTATTCAGAATTATTAATAACATTTATCATTTTTCTCAAAACAGTATTCTCCTATTTTAAGAAAATTAGTTATTTTATTAAATATTACTGGTTCATTAAATTGTAATTCATCATCTTCTGCTTTTAAGCCAGGAAAACTATATGTTAAAACTCCATTATGAGTTACAGTACCATTATAGAAGGTATATTCTTTGTTATTATATTCTACTGTTAACTCATATTCAACAACAAAATTACCATTATCTCCATAATAATTTTTAGCAAATTTGTGAGATTTAAATCTTATTTTATTATTTTCAAAATCTTTTAATCTACAAACTAATCCCCAATCAAGATGATTTTTGCTACAATTATTCTCGTCTTCAACATAAGTGTTATAGAATGTATCAGGTGTATTACCAAATATATAATTTCCGTACATTATCTTTTTTATTTCAGTATAATCGTATTTTTCTAATGCTGTATAAAGCTTATCTACAATTCTTTTATTTTCAATTGTATCCCATGTTAAACCATCTTTTTTATTTAATTGATTATAGGTCAAATACATTGCTATCACTAAAAATACATAAAAAAATAATAGTAGAATTGTAAGTATTAATAACTTTTTGTTTTTTTTCTTTTCAATATTAGTATAAGTTCTAACAGTTTCAACTAATATATCTTCTGAATCTTCTTTAGAAACTTTTTCTAGCTCTTTACCTGATAATAATTCATTAATATTAATATTTAATATTTTGCATAGATCTTTTAATAAAGAAATGTCTGGACAATTTTTTCCTCTTTCCCATTTACTAATTGCTTGATTAGTAATACCTAACTTATCTGCTAACTCTATTTGAGTTAATCCTTTTTCTTTTCTTTTGTCTTTTATAAACTCACCTATTTTTTGTTGATTCATAATATCCACCTCTATTTTAAAATACCATAATCTTAATAAAAAATCACTAAACCATTGGTTGAATTTATAATATTTTTTAATCTAGTGCGATTCCTCTGCTCAGCACCATTTTTTTGTTTTTTTCTTGTAATCCCTTATAAATAAATGGTTTATGATGTTTAGTTTTTATTTTAAAAAAAATTTAGGTCTTAAAAGCAAGACCTAAACAAGACCTAAAAAAACAAAAACCCTTATAAAATAAGGGTTTAAGTGTCTCTGGTGCCGATTGGCAGGATTGAACTGCCCTCTGAAGCTTACCATGCTTCTGTTCTACCACTGAACTAAATCGGCTTAAATATGGTATTAAAACCATATTAATTTTATATATACTATTATAGCCATAATAACTCTATAAAAAGCAAATATTGAAAAATCATGTTTCTTAATATATTTAAGTAAAAATTTTATACATATTACACCTACTATAAATGATGTTACTACTCCTATTATTACTTCTTTTGTTAATTCTAAATCTTTTACTTTTAATATAGTAGCTCCTGCTATAATCGGCACTGATAATAAGAATGTAAATTTTGTTATTGCTTCTTTCTCTATTCCTATTAATCTTCCTGCTAAAATGGTTGTTCCACTTCTTGAGAATCCAGGTAATACTGCAAATGCTTGTGATATTCCAACTATTAATGCTTGTTTTAATGTTATATCATCAAAACTAGTTTCTCTTTTATAGTGTTTTTCAGCCCATTTATCTCCTGCATAAATTAGTACTCCCATTATGGCTAAGAATAGTGCTATTAACCATATTTGATTTCTAAAAAAATCTTCTACTATATCATCTAATAAAAATCCTGATAAAGCAGCTGGTATTGTTGCTATTATTAAATACCAAAATAATTTTCCTTCTTTTGTTTTTCTTCTTTTACTTCTATTTAAATTCTTTATAGCACCTATAAATAAGTCCCACCAACTTTTAAAAAATATTACTAAAACTGCCATTAATGTTCCAAAGTGTAATGCCACATCAAATGCCATTGAAGAACTATTCCATCCTAATAAGAATGGTACTAATATTAAATGTGCTGAAGAAGATATCGGTAAAAATTCTCCTATTCCTTGTACTATTCCTAAAATTATACTATGTATTATACTCATTTTATCACCTATCCAAATCTTTTTTAATTATAACAAAATAGTATTTATTTGTAAATATAAAGAAAAAAAGAATAGCAAAATAACTGTTTCTGCGTAAACTATATTAGATATGTAAAGGAGGTAGTTTTATGTATTATTACGGAGGCGGATATAGCGGCGGTAATAATAGTTGTGGTTGTAATAATTATTCATACCCTAGTTATGGATATGGTTATACAGGAGGATATGGATATGGTGCTGCTATAATTTTAGTATTATTTATATTACTTGTTATTATAATAGGTTCTAGAATATCTTTATAATTTACTTAAAGGGAATTTTCCCTTTCTTTTTTTTATATTTTGTGGTATTATATATTCGCAAGGAAGTGATTTTATGCTTTTAACAAAAGATATTTTAGACGAAAAAGACAAGAGATTAAGAAAAAAGAATAAAGATGTTACTTTTCCTCTTAATCCTTCATATAAAAAAATTATTTTTGAAATGTTAGAACACCTAAGATTATCACAAATAGAAAGCGAAGCAGAAAAATATGATTTAAGACCCGGTATGGGACTTGCTGCTCCACAGGTTGGTATAAATGAGAATTTCTTTGTTGTTTGTTATGAAGAAGATGAGGGAGTATTTAAGGATTATGTTATTATTAATCCTAAATTAGTTTCTCATTCTGAAGAACTTATTTATTCTTCTGGAGGAGAGGGTTGTTTATCTGTTAATAGAGAGATAGAAGGAATTGTTCCTAGATATGCTAGAGCTACTTTTGAAGGATATGATGTTGATGGCAAGAAAGTTAAGTTTCGTGTTAGAGAGGAGTTATCTATAGCATTTCAACATGAATATGATCATTTGCATGGTATATTATTTTTTGATCATATAGATCCTAAAGATCCTTTTAAGAATGCTGATTTAATGAGAGAAATATAAAAAGATATAGAGAAATCTATATCTTTTATTCATTTATAGTATCATTTTCTTCAGATACTTCTTCTGTTTCTTCGTTACTTACTTCTGGTTCTTTTTTATTTGTTGGTTCTTCTTCGGTAATTTCAGGTTCTTCTTTTTTATTTATTGTTAATTTTTGTTCTTTGATAATAGTTTCTTCTTTATATGTTATTTTGTATTTGATTGTATATTCTCCACTTTCTAAATTATTGGTTATATATGAAACTAATTCTTTATAATCTGTAAATAATTTATCGTTTAATATTAATTCATATTTAGTATCATCTATTTTTTCTTTATTATATGTTGCTTTATATCCATAGTATATATATTCTTCGCCTTTAGTCATAGTAACTTTATCTTTTTCTAGCGTTACTTTTAATCCTTCTTTTTGTTCTTCTTTTTTCTCTTCTTTGGGTTTAGATTCTACTGGTTTATTCTTTGTTACTTTGTTTATATTTGTTGGATTATCACTATATGATGATTCTAATGTTTCTCCATTTATTACTGAATTAATTAATTTCTTGGCATTTTCTACACTTTCAGTGTTAGGTTCCATTACATATAATTTAGATGCACTATACGAGTAAGTATAATTAGATGAATTGCTTCCATCAAGAGAATTTGAAGTTATAATCCATTTGTCTTTATTTTTTAATTGCATTTTAATTAGTGATGTCAATCTATTAGTTGGCATATTTGTAGCAAAACTTCCATTTATAGAATTTAGCAAACTATTATATCTTGTTATTATACTTGGATTTAAGCATTTTCTAAACATAGCTTCTAATAGGGCTTGTTGATCTTTTATTCTTTGCCTATCTCCTTCAGAAAATGCTTTTCTTTCTCTTGCAAATGATAATGCTTCTTCTCCGTTTACTTTATTATATCCTTTACTATAATTATATCCATCTATAGAGGTAAAATTATAATCTGAATATACTTCTACTCCACCAATTGCATCTACTATATCTATTACACTGGTAAAGTTAACTTTTACATAGTAATTTATTTCTATATCTAATAAATCTTCTATTGTTTTAAGTGACGTTTCTACTCCATATAATCCTGCGTGAGTTAATTTATCTTTATACCCTGTCTTCCCATGTAATTTAACATAATAATCTCTTGGTATTGATGTTAGCAATATCTGATTTGTATTTGGATTTACTGTTACTACCATATTTACATCACTTCTAGATACTGATGATATTTTTCCGTATGTATCTATACCACTTATATAGATACTAAATGGTTTTTTAGTTACATCCGTATCTTTAGAAATTGTTTCTGTATTTATTCTAATGGTAAATCTATATATTACTTTTGTTTTATCTTTAAAGTTATCTATTTTATTTGTATTTTCTTCATCGTTATTATTTTCTTCTAACATATTTAAATATGTATCTTCTATTAGGATAGCATCTAATTTGTTATTTAATAAATTATTTAATAAACTAGATGTTTCTGTATATTCTTTTTTATTTGTACTTATAATATTATCTATTTTATTTATTGATTTAGTTGTTTCTTTACTATCTGTTTTATAATATCCTAAATCTTTATTTTTTATATCTTTTATTGTTTTATATTTGCTAGTATTTAGTACTATTACTGAATAGTTATATGTTTTATAGTTTAAATTTAGATTATTTATTAATCCATTAGTTTTTAATGTATAAAAAGAGAATAATCCCATTAATAAGGTTATTATTAATGTTATTATTTTAGTTCTTTTTTTATTTTTTCTATTTAATAATATTAATACTAAATCAAGTAATATTACTCCTCCTATTACATATAGTAAATAATCTATTGGTAATATATCTACATATACTACTGAAATAATAAATATTACAGATATAATTATTAATAATTTAGTGATAATTCTATTTTTCTTACTTTTTCTTCCTCTTTTAGCCATATAATCACCTTTTTTATATATTAGCACTAATTATATGAATATGTCTATTTATAATTATATTTATTACACTTTTTAATAAGAATATGTAAAGTTAATGTAATTTAGTTAAACAAAAAATTATAGTAGATACTGCTATTAAAAGAGATATTAGTAGTATATTTATATATCCATAACTATATATTTTTTCTTTTCTATTAGATTCTATAACATCATTTTCTAAAGTTATGTTATTTTTTAATTCTAATTTTATATTATTTCTATTATTAATTGTTTTTATGTATGATTTAATGTTAGATAATTGCTCTTTATCTTTATATATTAGGTGAATATTATTATTTATACTATATATATAGTTATTATTTTTTAGGTATTCTTTTTCAATTTTTACTATATTATTTATTAAATAAAAATTTATTATTTCTGGCAGATATATATTATCAAATATTTTATAGTCTGTATATTTATAATTAATATTTTTATTACCAATTAAAAATATTTCTTTATCAATGGTATTAATTATTATTTCTTTTGTATTATTTTGATTAAACGCTTTTATTATATCTTTTATATTTGTATTATACTTTGTTTTATCAATAATAATATTTGATAATATCATAATATACACACCCTTTTATTATAATAAGTATATCATAATATATTTTTTTTAACTAGCTTATTTTATTAATTTTTGAAATATATCGAAATAGTTAGTTAGTATTATTTTTATATATTTATTTAATTTAATACTTAAATTAGAAGTTTCTCTTGTTAGGTTATTTGAATAATCTATTTTATTATCTTTTAGATATTCTTTTAAATCTATTTCTTTTCCTTCTTTTACATCTGTTTCAAATTGTTTTATTTCTTGTTCTGTTAGATTCTTTTTATTATTAAGATTATATTCATAATATCCTGATTCTTCAATAATATAAGAGAATAAAAATAGTATTAATATTGAATATATAATAAATTTAAATATTTTTTTATGTTTCATTATTCTTTTATTATAGTAGATATTGTTTCTGCAATTACATTAGTTGTATTAAATACTTCTTCTATAGTATTATCTACTCCTCCTATTTCTATTAATATGCAATTAGGGGATACATCTTGATTATATATTCCATTTACATTCATACCTGTTTTTTTCATTATTCCTTTAGATAATCCTGGATATTTTTTTTCTATAATATTATTAAATTTAGTAGCTAAATTAAAATTTGGTTCCCAATTATTATGATCTAATCCAATTACAAATAATACTTTAGCATAAGATTTATCATCTATTTTAATTGTAGAATAATTTTTAGTTATACTATCTCTATGAATATCTATAAAATATTTTAATGTTTTATATTTTGATATTTTTTCTGTTAATAATTCTCTTGAAGCATTATATGAATAAGAATAATTCCAATTGTTTTTTTCTAATATTTCGCTCATATTTGCTTCTTCTACTATAGTTGGGATATTCATGCTATTTAGTTTTTCTTTTAGTAAATAGCTTGCCATTAATACATTTGGGGTTATTCCATATATATCTAATGATTCATTACTATAATTTTCTAATTGATGGGAATTATATAGATATATTATTGGATTATCTATTTTTTTAGGGTTTGGATCTTTTATGTAATCACTTACTTTTTTTAAATCATCCATATTACTATAATCATCGTTATATTCTAAAGAAATTGTTTTTACTGTTTTTTTTATCTTTCCATATTTAAGTATGCTTGTATTAAGTAATGTTTCTGGTTTTTTTATATTTATTTTTAATAGGTATTTCATAGTGTTATTTACTATGTTAGTAGTTTTATATTTGTTTATTATGTTAGCGTTACCACTTGATACTAGTATATTTATAAATTCTTCGTTAGATATTTTGTTATTATCTTTTATCATATTATAGAATGTATAAGAAAATGATAAATATATAAAACTTATAAATATTAAGTATTTAAATTTTATTATTTTTCT